>JBGPGE010000054.1:0-29965 GCA_041483675.1 Binatia bacterium | reverse complement strand
CAGGAGAAAATTATCGGCCACCAGCAATACCGTGCCGCAGAGGGCCATGAGGATGTAGCAGCCCTGGAGAACCCGCCGCTCGCCGAAGCGATCCGACAGAGCGCTCCCAAGAAACCGAACGGCAACTTCAGCCAGGGCGGGCAGGGCGATGAGGCCGCCAATCTTAAGGATCGAGAATCCCAGGGAGAGCGCGTAGAGAGGGACCAGGATCTGCAGCATCCCCATGCAGATATTCCACAGGGCGGCGCTGGTATAGAAGGCGCGAAGAGGGGTGGCTCGCGGTTGAGGGTTCATTCAGGAGTCGCTATCGTGCTGCAAGCTCAGCGCCACCTTCGTGACAAGGACATTCCCGACCTTGTTCGGAAGCAGTCTAAGCGCTCTGGTCGCCGCTTACCTGCAGCAGGTAGGCCTGGATGAAGCGGTCGATGTCGCCGTCCAAGACGCCATCCGCGTTGCCCGCTTCGATGCCGGTGCGGTGGTCCTTGACCATGCGGTAGGGATGGAGAACGTAGGAGCGGATCTGGCTGCCCCAGGCGATCTCTTTTTTCGTCTTGTGATAAACTTCCATCTTTTCCTTCTGCTTCTCGATTTCCAATTCGTAGAGGCGGGAGCGGAGGATCTTCATCGCCATCGCCCGGTTCTTGTGCTGCGAGCGCTCGTTCTGGCAGGCGACCACGATGTTGGTCGGGAGATGTGTGATGCGCACGGCGGAGTCGGTCTTATTGACGTGCTGGCCGCCGGCGCCGCTGGAGCGGTAGGTGTCGACGCGCAGGTCGTCCTCGTTGATCTCCACTTTGATCGTCTCATCGACTTCAGGATAGACGAACACCGAGGCAAAAGAAGTATGGCGGCGCGAGTTGGCATCGAACGGCGAGATGCGCACCAGGCGATGAATGCCGGCTTCGGCCTTGAGATAGCCGTAGGCGTAGTCGCCTTCGACAGTGAAGGTCGCGCTCTTGAGCCCCGCCTCTTCGCCGGCCTGATATTCGAGGATCTCTTTGCGGTAGCCTTTGCGGTCGGCCCACCTGAGGTACATGCGGAGCAGCATCTCCGCCCAGTCCTGCGCTTCGGTGCCGCCCGCGCCGGGATGGAGAGTTACAATGGCGTTCCTGCGGTCGTCGGGGCCGCCGAGGATCTGCGCCAGCTCGATCTCGGCCATCCCCTGCGCCACCGCCGCAACCTTGGTCGCGGCTTCGCTTAACGCTTCTTCGCTCTTTTCATCCTTGGCGAGAGTAAGAAAAAAACGCGCCTCATCGAGCTCCGCGCGATAGCCCTCCCAGGCATCCAACACGTTTTTGAGGCCGGACTGCTCTTTGAAAATCGCTTGCGCTTTTTCTCCGTCGTTCCAGAAATCGGGGCGGGTGGTGATCCGGCTCAGCTCTTCGACCCGCTGCTTTTTGCCTTCCAGGTCAAAGACGCCTCCGGAGAAGCTCGAGCCTCTGTTCCAGGCGGGTGAGTTGTTCTTGGGTTTCTTCGAACATAAGCAATCCGATCTCCAAAAGTTCTTACGGCGTAAACATAAGCAGTATAGCTCCCCGGACGCTCTTTCACAAAGCGCGCGTGATTTTTTTTTCCAGCGCGCGCATGATCTTCGCCTCCTTCGCGGAGCGCTCGTGATCGTAGCCCAGGAGGTGGAGAATGCCGTGAATCAGCAGCCACTCGACCTCGGCCTCCAGCGTCCTGCGGGCTTGCTTGGCCTGAATCTCGGCCTGGTCCACCGAGATGATCACATCGCCGAGCAGGCGCGCGTGCGGGCCGGCTGATTCATCTGCGGGAAACGAGAGGACATCCGTGGGCGTCGGTTTGTTCCGGTATCTGCGGTTTAACTCGCGAATCTCTTCGTTGCCCACCAGGGCGAGGCTCAACTCGGCGTTTTTTTGATCGAGCAGGACGAGAATTTTCCGCGCCGTCCGCTTGACCGTCGCTGCAGATACCTTTCTGCCTGCGACTTTCTTAACAACGTCGACCGTCATGGGTGGTTGGGGAAAAACGGCAGAAAGGTCACTTGGAAGGTTCCGGGCGTTCCTTGTCGCCGGGCGCCGCCCTTCTCTCATCCCGGTCGTAGGCGGTAATGATATGCTGCACCAGGCGATGGCGCGCGACATCCCGTTCGGTAAAGGTAACGAATCTAATCTCTTCGACGTCTTTGAGAATGCGCCAGGCCTCTTTCAGCCCCGACGGCCTCCCCGCGGGCAAGTCGATCTGCGTCACGTCGCCGGTGATGACCGCCTTGGAACCGTAACCCAGGCGGGTGAGAAACATCTTCATCTGCTCCGGCGTGGTGTTCTGCGCCTCGTCAAGAATGACGAAAGAGTCGTTGAGCGTCCGGCCGCGCATGAAGGCGAGCGGCGCGACCTCGATCGTCCCGCGCTCGACGAGCTTGCGCGCCCGGTCGAAATCCACCATGTCGTGCAGCGCGTCGTAGAGCGGGCGCAAATAGGGATTGACCTTCTCCGCCAGATCGCCGGGCAGAAAGCCGAGTTTTTCTCCGGCCTCCACCGCGGGGCGCGTGAGAATGATTCGGACATAGTTGTCCTTCATCAACTCCGCCACCGCCATCGCCATCGCGAGATAGGTCTTGCCGGTTCCGGCCGGACCGATGCCGAAAACAATGTCGTAGCGGCGGATCGCGTCGATGTAGGCCTTTTGCGCCACGCTTTTGGGCGTGATGACGCGCTTGTGCGAGGAGATGTAGATCGTATCGAGAAAGATGTCCTGGAGATGGGCGCGGCCGTCGCCGCTCAGGATGCGGATCGCGTAATCGACGTCGCTGCCGTAGACCGGATAGCCCTTCTCCAACAGAGCGTAGAGCTGCTTCAGCACCTTGGCCGCAAGCTCGGCTTCGACGGGATCGCCCTCGATCTCGATCGCCGTGCCGCGCACGTGGAGCTTTACGTCCAGGCCGCGCTGCACGATCTTTAAGTGCTCATCGTGCTGCCCGAGCAGGTCGCGGAAGTGACGCGGGTCGCCGAAATCGAGGCGCGCCTTGTTGGCGACGCCCGCGATGTCAACCTTGCGAGTCATCTCTTCCTTCACTCGCTCTCTCCCATGAGCTGGAGGACAATCTCGCGGGTGCGCGGCCGATTGTCAAAGTCCAGCAGCACGATCTGCTGCCACGTGCCGAGCAGCAGCTTGCCGTTTTCGATTGGAATCTGCAGCGAAGGTCCGAGCAGCGACGCGCGCAGATGGGAAAAGCCGTTGTCGTCCCCCCAACGGTCGTCGTGATGGTACTTCCTGTCGGACGGGATGAGCTTCTCCAGCAGCTCTTTCAAGTCTTTGAGTATGCCGGGCTCGTACTCGATCGTGGTCAGCCCGGCGGTGGAGCCGGAGACAAAAAGAGTGGCGAGGCCGCGGCTGAGTTTTCCCCTGCGAAGCTGCTCCTCAACCTTCGCGGTGATATCGACGATATCGCAGCGTCCCTGGGTTTTTTCGGTAAGCTTTGTGGTGTGAATGGTCATCACGCGTTGGTCGATTTGACGATCTGCCACGCTTTGTCCACCGCCTCGTCCACCTTCGACGGATCTTTGCCTCCGGCCTGCGCAAAGTCCGGCCGGCCTCCGCCTCCGCCGCCGACGACCGGCGCGATCTGCTTGACGATATTTCCCGCATGGTAGCGCTTGGTCAGATCGGCCGTGACCGAGGCGACCATCGTGACGTTGGACTCTCCGGCGCTCACGAGGAAGACCACGCCCGAGCCGATTTTCTCTTTGAGCTCATCCGCGATCTCGCGCAGTTGGCCGGCATCGGCCTTTTCCACCTTCGAGATCAGGATATTCGCCCCGTCAACCTGCTGCTTCTTGGCGAGCAGCTCGGGAATCTGGTTTCTGCCGGCCTGGCCCCGCAGGCTCTCGATCTCCCGCTCCAGCTCTTTTTGCTGCTGAAGAAGTTTTCTAACTCTCTCTACCGTGTCGTCCACGCCTGCCCGTAATAGGCCACCGATCTCCTTAAGCCGCTGCTCGTACGCGCGAATCAGGTCGAGGGCGCCTTCACCGGTCACCGCCTCCACGCGCCTGACTCCCGCGGCGACGCTCGCCTCGGCCTGGAGCTTAAAGATACCGATCTCGCCCGAGCGATGGACGTGCGTGCCGCCGCAGAGCTCGGTCGAAAATTCGCCGATCTTGACCACCCGCACGCGGTCGCCGTATTTATCGCCGAAGAAGGCGAGCGCGCCTTTGCGGGTCGCTTCGTCAAAGCTCATTTCCTCTATTCTCACGTCCGCGTCGGCGCGGATTCTCTCGTTGACTCGTTCCTCAATATCAGCCAATTGCTCGTCGGGTATCGCGCCCGTATGATTAAAGTCGAAGCGTAAGTGGTCGGGCGCCACCAACGAGCCCGCCTGGCGCACGTGGCCGCCCAATTCTTCGCGGAGGACTGAATGCAAAATATGCGTCGCCGAGTGGTTGAGCATCGTTCTCCTGCGGTGTTTGGCATCGACGACGAGACGGACGCGGTCTCCGACCTGGATGCGCCCCTTGACGACTTTCCCGCAGTGCACCGTGAGCTGCGGTGTCGGATGCTGCGTGTCGAGCACTTCCATTCGGTCACCGCGCGCAGTCTCGATCGCGCCGCGGTCTCCGACTTGTCCTCCCGATTCGCCGTAGAAAGGCGTCTCAGCGGTGATCAGATCGACCTCTTCGCCTTCGCCGGATTCGTTCCTCCCTTGTCCGCCGGCGTAGAGGGCCAGAACGGTCGATTCCGCCTCCATCCGGTCGTAGCCGATGAACTTGGTAGGTTCACGTTTGATCTGCACCCCAACGCTATCCGAAATGTCAATATGGTCGAAAACGTTAACCGTTATAACGCGTCCTTCTCGACTACGATTCCGCTGTTCTTCCATGAGGCGCTCGAAACCGGCCTGGTCCACGAAAATTCCTTCGCCGCGGAGGATATCCTCCGTGAGATCGACCGGAAAGCCGTAGGTATCGTAGAGACGAAAGGCGATGTCGCCCGAAAGGGTTTTCTGCTTCTGCTTTCTCAGATCAGCCACGGCCTCTTCCAACAATCCAAGCCCTTTTTCCAAAGTCTCGCCGAAGCGCTCCTCCTCGGCGCGAATCCCTTCGCGGATTCGCCCGCCCTCCTGGCGCAGCTCCGGATAGGCGTCGCCCATCAGATCGGCAACCGTGACGGCGATCTTGTAGAGAAACGGCTCGGTCAAGCCGAGGATGCGGCCATGTCGCGCCGCGCGCCTGAGCAGCCTGCGCAGCACATAGCCGCGCCCTTCGTTGCTCGGCGCCACACCGTCGGCGATTAAGAAACTCACCGCGCGCGAATGGTCCGCGATGACGCGAAACGAAATGTCGGCCTGAGAATCTGCGCCGTATTTTTTTCCCGCCAGCCCCTCGGCGGCGCGAATCAGGCCGCGCATGAAATCGACATCGTAGTTGGAGTGGACTCCCTGCAGGACCGCGGCGATCCGCTCCAGCCCCATGCCGGTGTCGACGTGCTTGGCCGGCAGATCTTCCAGCGTCTTGTCGTCCCGGCGGTTGTATTGGATGAAAACCAGATTCCACAGCTCGATGAAACGGGCGCAACCGCTGTTCACGTCACAATGGTGGTCCGGCTCGCTCTGTCTGTCGCAGGCGCTCGGCCCGCGGTCGAGGTGGATTTCGCTGCACGGCCCGCACGGCCCGGTCTCGCCCATCTCCCAGAAATTGTCCTTCTCGCCGAAGCGCCGGACGCGCTCCGCCGGCAGGCCGCTGATCTTCCGCCAGAGTTTCTCGGCCTCGTCGTCGTCCTTATAGACCGTCGCCCAGAGCTTGCTCTTCGGCAGCTTCCACTCGCGCGTGAGCAACTCCCACGCCCACATTATCGCTTCCGCTTTGTAATAATCGCCGAACGACCAGTTGCCGAGCATCTCGAAAAAAGTGTGGTGGTAGGTGTCGCGCCCGACCGCTTCGAGGTCGTTGTGCTTGCCGCTGATGCGCAGGCACTTCTGCGCGCTGGCCGCGCGCGCGTAGGGCGGCTTCTCCACGCCGAGAAAAATGTTTTTGAACTGCACCATCCCGGCGTTGGTGAAGAGCAGCGTCGGGTCCTTCTCCGGCACCAGCGAAGCGCTGCGCGCCACGCTGTGGCCCTGCTGGACGAAGTAGTCCAGGAAAGATTTGCGGACTTCGTTACCGGTCATTTTGATAGCGCAACGGGCAGAGGGCCTGCCGCAACGAGCTTCTTAAGTCTTGAGTCAACGATAAGATTCATGCCTTCCAAAGTCCGCGCCCCCAGCAGCGATAGATCGCCCTCCTCGGCGAATACAACTTCGTCAATGGTGAAAGACTTGCCCACGCGGATGATAGCGAACCCGACGCTGCGAGTGATCCGCTGGCCGTTGGCCATCACAAACTCAAGGTCTTTTTTCTCTCGCTTGATGGCGAGCTTTTCAAGGATCGGCTCCGGCACCCAGGTATACTCGCTTCCCGTGTCCACCAAAAGTTTCGGAATCACCGCCGATTTGGCGCGATCGACCGAGTTCTCGATTCTACATCGTATGTAAAACGTCCCCATACCTAACCTGATTGCCTATGATTGATCCTTCTTTAATCGCTGGGGTTACTTCCCCGCAGATTGCTGCGTGTCAATTGCGGATCCTTAGTCCGTCATTCCCGCATGCTTTAAGCGGGAATCCAGGCGGGGTCGAAACTGGACCCCCGATAGAAACATTCGGGGGTGACGCCGTTATCACATATGTTTCCTCATCAAGTCGCTGAAAGCGTTGGTATCCAGCAGGAATATCATCGGGAATTTTCCGCGCCTTCTCCTCCAAACAAACCCTGCGTGCGAACGGGCAACCTGCCCTGCTCAATCACACGCTCTAACTCATCGACATCTTTTGGGTCGATACGCGGCAAGTTCCGCATTACCTTCAGGATTACCGCCGGCGAGCCCGGATCGAGTTCGCGGCGTAACGGCTCAATCGAGACGTCAACCGGTTGCCCTTCGGCATATGGAAGAGGCTCTTCGAGCTCAATAATTTTTCCTTTAGCGACACCCTTGTACGTCATCGTCGCCCTCCTTAAAATACTTCGCAACACCCTCAGTCGGTGGCAGCGGTAGGGGTTATAGTACGTACCGCATCAGTTATCTTCCAGAGGCCGTTTCAAAATCTCCGCGATCACCGAATCCCTGTAGCCGCCTCGGTCCTTTCGTCAAATATGCTCGTAGTATGCCACGGCAAGGAGCAAGTCCGTTAGCCGTGGCGGCAGGTCAAGTTGAGATCAACTCGTAGGAGAACTTCGGGAGATCGGCGCGATCGCGAGCGTGCTCGATTGTGATAGTGCAAATCTTGCCGTCGCGGTCGAGATCCAAAAGAGTGTTCTCGTCCAGGTCCTTAGTCTCGGCGACCTCGCCGGAACGAAGCTCTATGTAAAGCGTATCCGTATCCTCAAAATACTTGATCTTCATGGCGCGAACCTTCGATCAAAAAACGCGTTATGCACGGTCTCACCATCCGACAAGAGAATAACGCGCAAGTACCTTCCGTCCATCTCCTCGATTGCTGCCCAGCGGCGAATTCGTCCATCTTTCTGAATCACTTCCTTTACCGGGTGATCGATGACGTACTGAATCCAACTCTCTCGAATTATAGCACGGTCCGGTCGGCTTCGTAACGCTAGAAAATACCCAGTATACTTCACGCCTCAAGCTCGCGCGCCCTAGATTTCACCTTTAGAATTCCTTACCTTCAACCTTCCACCGGCATCTTCAAGACCTCCGCGATCACCGAATCCCGGTAGCCGCGGCGCTGGAGGAAGGCGACGGCGCGGCGAAAGACTTTCGCATCGCTGAAATCCTTGCCCCGAAATCTTTTCTCCAAGAGCTGCTTTGCCCTCTCTTTGCCCTGCTGCTTGCTGAAAGTCTCATCGAGAAGCTGAGCGATCAGCGATTTGGCGATTCCCTTTTGTCTGAGCTCTCTTTCGATGCGCAGCGGCCCGTATCCCCGACCTTCGACTCGACTGACGGTCCACGCGCGGGCAAAATTTCCATCGTTCAGCAACTTGAGCGATACAAGTTTTTTAACCGTGCCGTCGGCCGTATCGCGTGAAAATCCAAGCTGCGCGAGCTTTGCCCGGACCTCGCTCTCGCTGCGCGCCCGATAGCTTAAAAACTTAACCGCCCGGTTGAAAGCCTCCTCCTGGGAATCGACCCGTTTGTCTGCCACCAACGTGTACCTTGAACAATTTTGAACCTTTTGAACTGTTCAAGTCGTTCAAAGAGTTCAAAGGGCTTCACTCCTCACCGTTTAGCCGAGAGCAACCAGGAGTCGCGTTACCGGCCTTTTGGTTTCTCCTTCTTTTCCGGCTGCGCCGCTTCGACGGCGGCGCGCTTGATTCCCGCCTTGTCGAGAATCTTCTCCCTGATTTCCTTGGCGATCTCCGGGTGCTGCTTGAGGAACTCTTTCGCGCTATCGCGCCCCTGGCCGATCCGGTCGCCGTTAAAAGAGTACCAGGCACCGCTCTTTTCCATGATGCCGGTCTCGCTCCCGATATCGACCAGCTCGCCTTCGCGCGAAATTCCCGTCCCGTAGAGAATGTCGAACTCCGCCTCTTTGAACGGCGGGGCCATCTTGTTCTTCACGACTTTGACCCGCGTCCGCCCGCCGACGACGTTGTCGCCCTCTTTGAGCGCGCCGATCCGGCGGATATCCATGCGCAGGGAAGCGTAAAATTTAAGCGCGTTGCCGCCGGTCGTGGTTTCGGGATTGCCGAACATCACGCCGATTTTCATTCGTATCTGATTGATGAAGATGACGATCGTCTGTGAGCGCGCGATGGTGCCTGTCAGTTTACGCAGGGCTTGAGACATGAGCCGCGCCTGAAGTCCCATGTGGGCGTCGCCCATCTCGCCCTCGATTTCCGCCTTGGGGACGAGCGCGGCGACGGAGTCGATCACCAGAACGTCGATGGCGCCGCTGCGCACCAGCGTCTCGGCGATCTCAAGGGCCTGTTCCCCGTGATCGGGCTGGGAAAGGAGGAGATCGTCGGTCTTGACGCCGAGCTTCTTGGCATAACCGACATCGAGCGCGTGCTCGGCATCGATGAACGCGCCCATTCCGCCTTCACGCTGAGCCTCGGCGAGGATGTGCAAGGCGAGCGTCGTCTTACCGGAGGCCTCCGGCCCGTAGATCTCGATGACGCGGCCGCGCGGCACGCCGCCGATGCCGAGCGCGATGTCCAGGCCGAGCGAGCCGGTGGAGATGACGGCGATGTCTTTGATGATCCCGCCCTCGCCCAGCTTCATGATCGCGCCCTTGCCGAACTGTTTTTCGATCTGGCTTACGGCAAGATCGATCGCCTTTTCACGATTCGCATCCATCGAATCCTCCTTCTTTCAACTCTCATTCCCGCCAAGCGGACAAATTCTGAGCGGCGTGTGAACGGCGCCGTCCGGCTTGAGGACGCTTTGAAAAAAAATCACCTCGTTCGCCGGCGACGGGCCGAAGTCGTGGACCTTCCAGCCTTCAAGTTGTTGCCGAAGCAGATCGGTCCGACCGTCGAACTCGCGCCAGCGGCCGATGGTAAGGTGCGGCTTGAACTCACGCCGTTCGCGCGCAAACCCGACCTCCTCCAGCCTCTCCTCGACGGCCGCCGCCAGAGGCACAAGCCACTTGCCTTCCAGCCCGGCCCATAACACTCTCGGCCTCCTTATATCAGGAAACACCCCCAATCCTCTACATCCAAAAATGAAGAGCTCCCGGCTTCGGGTAGCCCGTTCCAGCGCATCTCCGACCGCCGCGACTCTCTCTTCCGGGATCTCGCCGAGAAACTTGAGCGTCAAATGGAAGCTCTGGTCTTTAACCCAGCGGATCCCTCTAAGCTGTTGCTCAAGCTGCGTTTGGGCCTCGCAGATTCTCTGCGTCACGTCGGGAGCGATGCGGATTGCAACAAACGCGCGAATCACGGTTGAAGCAGCGCCGTCCTGAGAAAGTTGAGAGCGGCCTGGGAGGCGCCGAGTATGACCCGCTCCCGGTCGCCCTGAAAATGGAAATCGCGCGCCTCGCTCCGGCCCTCTTGCGCGACAGCGATCCAGACCGTGCCGACCGGTTTCTCCGGGCTGCCGCCCGTTGGACCGGCGATGCCGGTGATGCTCAAGCCGATGTCGGCCTGCGCCTCGCGCCACGCCCCTTCGGCCATTTCCAATGCGGTCTCCCGGCTCACCGCCCCGTGCTGTTCCAGCGTAGCTCTCTTAACCCCCAGGAAGCGGACTTTAGCGTCGTTCGCGTAACAGACCGAGGACGATTTAAAGTAGGCCGAGCTGCCGGCCACGCGCGTGATGCGGTGGCCAACGTAGCCTCCCGTGCAAGACTCCGCAAGGGCCAGCGTCCGGCCTTTCTCGCCGAGCAGCTTCCCGACGATCTCTTCCAAAGTCACGTCCCCTTCGCCGTAGATGTGCGCGCCGAGGATTTGTCTGATCTCGGTCGTCAACCGGGAAAAATTCGCCTCTCGGTCCCTACTTTCGCGGATTGTCAGACGCAGCGTGAGATCGGGATAGTGCGCGCGGAAGGAGAGCGCCGCCGCGGGTGGGAGCGAAAGCGGTTTCACCAGGTCGTCCAGCTTGGATTCCGTCAGGCCATAGATTTTAAACGCGCCCGAGGAGATCTCTCCGCCTCCCGGACTCGCTTGCGCGATCCACGGAAGCACCGTGGCCTGCATCATCGCCTCCAACTCCCGCGGCACGCCGGGGAGCCAGAGCAGCCACTTCTCATCCGCCGTCCGCGCGCGAAAGCCCGGCGCGCTGCCTACGGGATTGGGAACGATCTCCGCGCCGTCGGGGAACAGGGCTTGTTTCAGGTTGTTCTCGGTCCAGGGCAGGCCGCGCGCTTCGAATCTCAGCTTGAGCGCCTGGGCGGTCGGCGCATCCAACTTGAGTTCCACACCGAGATATTCCGCCGCAACCTCCGTCGTGAGGTCGTCGGCGGTGGGGCCCAAACCGCCAGTGCCGAGGACCAGATCCGCGAGCGCAAGGCCGTGCTCGAGCGCCCAACGCAGCCGCTCTTTGGAGTCGCCGACCTTCAGCACCGCCACTACCTCGACTCCCAGATTGTAGAGCTTGCCGGCGATGTAGGCCGAGTTGGTGTCCACCACTCGCCCGCTCATCAGCTCGTCGCCGGTGCTGAGAATCGCCGCCTTGCGGATCATATCATGCCCCAAAATAAGAGCAGGCGGACAATCGTCAGCGCATAGAGGCCGGCGATCAGATCGTCTAAGATCACACCCAATCCTCCAGAGATTTTCTCCGCCCGCCCCGCCGGGAATATTTTGATAATATCGAAAAAACGGAAGAGAATAAAAGCCGAAGCGACCGGCTTGAACTCCGGGGGCGCGAACAGATTCGCCAGCAAAAAACCCGCGACCTCATCGATCACGATCCGGCGGCAATCTTTTTCCTGGAGGATCGCCTCGGCCTCGTGGCAGAGCCAGGTGGCAAGCCCGAAAAACGCGGCGAGCGTCAGCAGCGCGAGGGGGAGTGAAACACCGGCGATACGGTTCAACCCCAAAGAGAGGGGGATCGCCAGTAACGTGCCGGCGGAGCCGGGAAACCAGGGGATATACCCCGTTCCCGCGCCGGTGGCAAAAAATAGAATGATCTGTCGCAGATTAGGAGCTTGGGGCGGCAGCCATCTCCGCCAGAAAGAGCTGCTTCCGGGTTTCAAAGACTTTGAGCAGCGCCGGCTCGATCTGGTCTTCGGCCGGGAATTCGAAGCTCAGCGGATCGATGTAATCGCCGTTCTTGTAAAGCTCGAAGTGGAGGTGCGACCCGTTGCTCAAGCCCGATGAGCCGACGTAACCGATAAGTTGCCCTTTCTTGACCGCAGAGCCGTTGTGCAGACCGGTGGCGACCCTGAGCAAGTGAGCGTAGCGCGTGGAGTAGGAGGAATCATGCTGGATATCGATCATTCTGCCGTAGCCGCCTCGCCTCCATCCGGCAAAGCGGATCGTTCCGTCGCCGACCGCCCGCACCTGGGTGCCCTTTTTCGCGGCGAGGTCCACGCCGTTGTGAGGACGGTCAACCCCCAGTATCGGATGGAGGCGGGAGTGGGCGAAAGCGGAGCTGATCTTGGTAAATTCCAGGGGGAAACGGAGAAAGGCGCGCGCCAGCGATCTGCCGTCTAGATCGTAGTAGCCGCTCTGCCCCTTGTCCTTTTCGAAATAGATCGCGAAATAACGCCGGCCGGCATTCATCAACTCGGCGGCCATAATCCGGAAGGAGGTTTTGCTCTCGCTGCCTTTGCGCGATCGTTGCTCATAGACCACTTTGAAGGTGTCCCCTTTGCGAATCTCCTTCTCGAAGTCCACTTCCCACGAAAAGATATCCGCCAGCTGGGAAAGGACGGTCTCGTTCAGGCCGACGCGCAGCCCGTCTTCGAAAAAGGATCGCTCGACAACGCCGCCGACGGTCTTGAGCTCGACGTCGTAAGGCTTGTCGCGTTTGGAGTAGACGATCCCTTTGGTCCCTTTTTCCCAAGCCAGGGTCGAATCCTCGTTCAAGTCGATCTCGAACGCCTTGAGGGTCTCCGCCGGTTTTTTCTGGCGCGCCGCAGTCGCAGGCGGAGCGAAGTAGAATTGGATATCCCTGCCGGGACGAAAAGCGCCGGCCGGAAGGCGCTTTTGCACCGCTACTAGCCAAAGCTTCCGCTCCTGGTCGGACAGTTTGTAACGCACCAGGAGCTTGGTCAGCGTATCCCCGGGCTTGATCCGATAGGTCACCCGTTTGAGCGCGGTCAGCGCGGGCGGCACCGAGAGGTTGTCCTGGGGCGTCGGAGCAGTTTTGGCCATCCAGGCGCACGACTTGGGCTGAGCGCAGGGCAGCGACAGCCCATCGGAGAACGACTCTACGGAGTCGGAACCCATCTTTAGCGGCGTGGTTTTTAATTGTGAAGTCGACTCACGAGTGGTGCCGAGTGGCGACTCTGGATGAAGGCCGGCGCCGTGATCGGCGAAGCTCCGGGAGGGCATGCTGGACGACGCCACCGCTAACGTAGCAGCGAGCGAGAGCGCCGTCCGGGCCGACTTGTTGAACAAGCCTCGCCCTTCGGTCGGAGAACCTATCGGATTTGACGGATGCATATCAATTTCGTCGGTGATACCTTTTTTCGCCGGCGTTGTCAACCCAAAAAATAGGCGGCCCCAGAACGGTAGTCTAGCTTGTCAAACAAGAACCGGCGTCCACAGCTTAGGAGCTAGGTTGGACCTCTAGGCTCCGGCAGACATCCCCCTTAGCTTCTCTCTCTCGGAAAATCTCCGAAGAAAAATCTCGGCCAGGAAAAGGAGAACAGCCAAAATGACCAAATAGGAGATCAAATAAGAGTGGAGAGGTTGCGGGGAAAGGGCGATAGGTTCGGCAACGCCGACCTCTCTATCCGGCTCGGGGTTGATCGCTCCGCCCGTAGCTTGGGCGATACTCGCCAGCAAAGCGGTGTCGATGTCTCCTCGGGGAATTTCCGCTTTGGGCGGCGGCGCGAGCGTGTAGCCGACGGGTGGGTAGGGCACGGCCGCGCCGGATCGTTCCTCCCGTAGGTCAAGCCGGTAGTCTCCCGGAGTAGAGAACGGCAGCGCAGCCTGGTAATGGCCGGGCGCTAAACGCGTAAGCGTGCCTTCGCCTGCCCCCGCGCCGCTGAAAGAGTAGCGGATGGAGTTGCCGTCCGCTGCTTCGGAGTAGAGATAGAGATCCAGCACGGGCTGGCCGGCATAAAGTCTATTGACCCGCACCTCGTGCGGTGGGACCGTCTCTCCCTCCGGACGAAGCCAGTCAAAGGCTCTCCCCAAAAACCTCTCCAGCCCATCCCAGGCAATCCAGGCTTTCGACCAGCGGCCCGCGAGGTCGGTGGTGAAGGCTGCCGCCTTGCCCTTCCCATAGCGCCACGAAGCCAACAGCGGGAAGCCTTTACCCTCGTGAGGGACCACCAGGTCCAACGTCGCCCCCTTTTTGAGATCGCTCTCGATGTAGCCTCCTACGAGAGGAAACTTGCCCTCGGAAAAGCCGCGCAGCATTTCGGAACCTTTTACCGCCTGTGGAGTGGATTCTTTGTCTTGCCGCGGAGCTTCCGGAGCCTGCTGTGCAATATGTTGAAATACGATTTGCGGCAGCTTCGAGAGATCGGTCGCGACGTAGGAGACTCCGCCGCCGTAGGTCGCGATCCGCTTGACGAAGGCCTCATCCACTCCTCTTCCGAGGCCGACGGCCGAGACGGTAATCTTGAGTTCCTTTCTCATGTAGCCGGCCAGGTCCACATACTCGCTCGGGCTGCCGGTGATCTCGTCCGCGTCGGTCACCAGGATCACATGCTTGCGATCGGCGGCCTGCTGCTGAAGCTGCCGCATCGCCTCCTCAAGACCGGAAAGGAGGTAGCTGTTTCCCCCCGCCGCCAGACGATTGATCTCGGCTCCAAAAGTGGAGCGGACCAGTTTGACGAGAGCGAGAGGAATAAGGGTAGACGGCTTTGTATCGATGGCGATCACGCCGATGAAGTCCTCCTCTCCAAGTTGGCCGATCACAGCCCGGGCCGTCTCCTTCGCGTAGAGCAGCCGGTTTTCTTTGAGCGGATTTACCCTTTCGTCCATGCTGTTCGATTTGTCGATCACCAGGATAACGGCCCGGCTTTGCTCTTCCTGTTTCGGCTCGCGCAGCTCGACCGGTAAAATAGACTCAACCGGCGTCTGCCGGTAGCCTCCGGGCTTGAGGCCCTGCTCGTCCCCCAGGATGATAAAAGCATTGCCTGCGGCTACATGCCGCTCAACTGCGGCGAGATAGGAAGGGGAAATTTTTTCTCCCGGGACATTGTTAAAAACAATGACGCCGTAACTCGAAGGCGACGGAAGCGAAGCCGTAGGAGCGAGTGAGGTCACGTCGAAGCCGCGCCGCTTGAGAATCTCTTCCAGATATTTGCCTTCGCCGGGTTGGCCGTTCAGCAGCAAGACTTTGCCCTTGCTCTGCACCGATATCCAGGCGGTCGCCTGATTGTCTCCGTCGAACTTATCGGCCTGGGCGTTGCGGGGCGTAAACTCCGCCTGCAAGGAGAGCAGCGGACCTTCTTCAAGCGAAGCCTGGTAGGCGAGCAACTGGCTGCCTGGTTTCAGTCTCACCGTCTCGTCCTTGAACGGTTGGCCGGCCCGCCTCAATATGAGCCTTCCTTCGACGTCGCCGGAATTGTAATTCTCCACCACGACTTTGAGAGTTGCGCTCTCGCCTTTCAGTCCGTAATGGGGAGCAATGATTCGCGCGACCGCAACGCCCGGAAACTCAAACCGGCCCGGCGGCGCCATGGGATAGACTCTGATCCCCGAGCGACCGAGCGACGGGAGGAGACGTTCCGCCGCGCCCTCGGTTTCCCAGCCGTCGGTAAAGAGATAGACGCTCAGCGGCGCGGGCGGAAGGCGGAGCAGGGCGGAAAACAGGGCTTCGAGATTTGTCCGCTCCGGTTTGACTCGATCCGTCGCGCCTTTCCCATTGAGCCACCGCCCCCAATCTTCCACCTCTTCGACAGCGCCGCCGAAGACCAAGACCCGGTCAGCCGGCTGCAAGCGGCTTGCCTGCTGCGCCATCCAGCTTTTCATCGACTCCGGGATGCTATGGGAGAGATCGAAGGCGAACAGCCGCTCGCCTTGCCGGCTTGCTTGCGTGACGCGCTCGGGACCCGCCAGCGCGAGAGCGAGGAGCGCCAGGACAATCGACCGCAAGAGGAGCGCCCCGAGAGAAATCTTGCGAAGCCTTAGCCAGAGCAGAGGCATGAGGAGCAGCAGCCAGAGCCACGCCGGGTGAGCAAGCTGGATTTGGGAGATAAATTGATTCATGCCTCGCGTCGAGTTCGCATGAAGCCGCGCCACCGCGGCGCCGGATTGAGGAACCATTCAAGCAGGAGCAGCAGGAGCGAGACCGCGAGCAGATACGGCCGGAGAGACGAATAGGCCCGACGCGCTCCCGCTAACGCCGGCTCTGCTTTGAGTTGGATCGCCGTCGGATTGGCGAGATCGGACTCTCTCGCGTCCTGGAAGTTAACGGGGAAGAGCGTTCTTTCCGCGCCGCGCACCAGTTGATAGATTCCCTGAACGTAGGTCTGCGCGTAGACAGCCGCTGCTTGCTCGACCGCAATCTTCTCGCCTACGGGCGTCAGCAGAACGTCGCCTCGGCGCGAGCGGAGATAGAGCGGCTCACCGGTGACGCGGGCGCCATTGCCGCCGGCGGCTTGAAACCAGGCCAGCAGGTTCAATGTAAAGATCGACATCGGCAGGTTTTCCCGCCCTAAAAACGGGAACGGGTCGAAGCCGAGCGCGACGTAGCGAAAGCCGTCCCGCTCCAGGGCGAGCGCCAGCGGCCCGTCGGTGCTCTGGACGATCGTGTCGCCGGCCGCGACCGGCCGCAGCGCGCGCGCGTAAGCGGGCTGGAACAGCGCGAAATTGACATAGCGCGTGAGATCGTGGGGCTCGCGCCAACCCGACACCACGGGCCGAATCAGGCCCGCGCCGACGGCCGCGAGCGGGTTCCCGCCCGGCGGGAGGATAAACAGCGCGTGGCGGTTCGGCAGGGCGGCCGGGGCGGAGTAGTGAAAGATTTCCAACCCGCGGGGTTCGTTTCCTGCCGCGGCGTAAGCCTCCGGGGAGATCGCTTTGATCTCAACTCCCGGAATAGAGCGGAGACTCAGCAGCGACTGCGGCCGGGGCGAGACGACGAGAATTTTTAACCCGCCAGCGGGCGGCGGCGCCGCGAAGCGGCGATTATCGAGCGCCAGCCCATCCACCGCTTCGATCTCAGCCTCGTAAGTGGAGTGCAACGGAATATTTTCGAAAGATGCTGTAAGATTCTTGCGCGCAGGCACGACCAGGGACTGGCCGACCAGAACCTTGCCGCTACTCTTCAACGACAATTTGATTTTTTCCGCCCGCGTTGAGAAACTGGCAATTTCCACCCGCGCCTGCAACTGGACCGAAGCGAGTGAAGAGCGGCTGACCTGAAATGAAGCGATCGCCAGGTTATCTCTGGGCCGGCCGATCGTGACGACTCGCACGGTCTCGCTTCGCCCGTCAGCGGGATGGTCGGTGAAAAAGTAAACGCGCTCGTAGCCTCTCTCCCCGGCCAGCCGTGAAAGCTCCGCCCCGTAGTCGATCGCCGGCTCGCCCAGGTCGAACGGCGTCAGCAAAGCCATACGTCGGACCGCCTGAGCCGGCGGTAAAGGCTCCTCGGTCACGCGGGCGAGAGACGGCGCGGTGACATAAAGCTCGGCGCGGGCGCGCTCCGGCAATCCGCCCAGGATATTTTTTGCCTCGTCTTGCGCCAGCTGAAAACGGCTTTGGCGCCCTTCGAGCGCCTGCATGCTGGCGGAGTTGTCGAGCACAAGCGCGACCCTCAAGGGACGAACCGAAAAAACCGGCTCGCCCAACGACAAGAGCAACAGCCACAGGAGCAGGAGCTGAAGGAAAAAAATCGGCGGGAGATAGAGTCGCCCAAAAGCTTGGGCCGTGGCGCGGGAGGAGAACTGCTTGAGCAGCAGCAGGCTGGAGAAGACGAACTGTCTCGGCCGCCCTTTGATCAGATAGGGAATCAGCAGGAGCGGCGAAAGCAGCAGGGCGTAGAGTCCGAAGGGGTTCAGAAATTCCATGGCGAGCTACTTGAACAGGCCGATCGACGGGAGAGTCGTGAGCACGAAATCGCTCAGATCTTCGTCGGTCACAAAAAGCGAATAATCGATCCCGCTCTGGTGGCAAAAACTCTTAAGCTCGCGATTATGCCGCTCCAGGCTCTCTTGATAGGCCCGGCGGCGCCGCTCGTTCCAGCGAATTCTCAGCTCTTCCCCGCTTTCGCTGTCCACCAGCGCCACGCCGCCGCGCGCAAATCGCGGCTCGACTTCGCGGCGGCTCAGCATCTGGATCGCCGCGATATCGAGGTTAAAGGCGCGCAGGAGATTCAGCCCTCGCCGGTAGGATTCCGAGGGCGTGAGAAAGTCGGAGATGAGAATCGCTTTTCCGGGACGCCGAATGCGCTTCAAGTGGCGGCCCAGGGACGACGCCAGGTCCAGCGCCGCGGCGGGCGCGGCGGCGGAGACAAATTCCAGCAGATCGATCATCCGGTGGCGCCCCTGATAAAACGGCGACGCCTCGGCGGTCTCCGTGTCCCGCAGGCAGTGAAGCCTCACGTGGTCCTGATTCGCCAGGACGACGTAAGATAACGCGAGCGCCAGGTTGCAGGCCGGCGTGAACTTCTCTTCGCGCGAGGGAAAGCCCATCGAGCCGCTCGCGTCCACGAAAATGTAGACAAAGAGGTCCACCTCTTCGTGAAACAGCTTGACATAGAGGCGGTCGCTCCGGGCAAAGATCCCCCAGTCGATATAGCGGATGTCGTCGCCCGGCGAGTAACGCCGATAGTCGGCGAATTCCAGGCTCGCCCCGCGCCGCGGCGAAGTGTAACTCCCCGGGCGGTTCCCCAGCACCGCCTTCCGCGTGCGCACACGAAGCGCCTCCAGGCGGTTCAAAAAGTCAGTGGTAAACGGGGCGGGAAGCATGAACGTATCTCTTCTTGCTCTAGTTGATCGCGCCCTTTAACAACGGCTTTGACAATCGTAGTCGAGCCAAACGGCTTCCAGTGTTCACGCCAGGATGTATCTCCCCGACTTTCTTGTCCCTACCCGCCGCACCAAGCCGGCTTCGATGAGCGGGTTCAAGATATCCATCGCGCCTTGCTTCGAAACCGCCAGGCCTTTCCATATCTGACTCGGTGTCAGGCTTTTGTGGTCCCGAAGCAAGAGCAGCAGTTTCTCTTGTTTCGGCCGCAGTACGATCTTTTTATGCCCGGTCTCCGCGCTGAGACGCTGAATGCGCGCCCAGACTTTTTCGAGCGTCGAGCGCAGCCCTTCCGCCGTGTACTCCAGCCAGCCGGTTAGCTCTCCTCCCTGTTTTCTGACGGTATCCAGAGCTTCGTAGTACCGGGGCCGGTCTTCCCAGTAAAACTCGTCAACTGCGAAGATGTGATGAATGTCAAAACCACGCCGATAGAGTTCCCATAGCGCCAATGCCCGTCCTGTCCGGCCGTTCCCGTCGCCAAAGGGATGGATATCTTCGAAGCGATGGTGAATCACGGCCGATGAAATAACCGGCGACCATTTGGACGCCGCCTTATTCCACCATTCCAGGAGTTCGGACATCAACCCGGAGACCATCTCCGGCGCCGGTGGAAGATAAGGACCAACCCTGACGAGGATGTCCCGATACCGTCCAGCCCTTCCTTGATCCATGACTTCCGATCCAATGATGGCGTGGAGTTCCAGCACATCTTCGTGGGCGATCTGCCTCTTGTGCGCCCGCTTTTCGATGAAACGTAAGCCAGCCAGGTAATTCAAGACCTCGCGCCGTGAGCGTTCCGTTACGGCCGCCAACGCACGTCCTTCTTCCAGTGCCCGTACCTGCTCCAGCGTCAAGGGATTTCCCTCGATCGCCGTGGAGCTGTGAGTATTCCGAACGCGCGTGTCTCTCTGGAGCGCGGGAATCCAGGCAACCTGAACCGCCGCCGACTGGATTTTTTCCCGCAGCACCGCGATCTCCTCGGTGAGTTTCAGAAGGTCCGGCGTAATCGTGAAGCTGGGCTGGTACGCCATGAAAAGAAGCCTACATATTAGTCAAGTATAAGTCAAGTTATGCGTCAAGTCAGTCACTACTTAAAAACCACCCGCAGCACTTTATCGTCGTCCGCAGCCGGACGGCCGCGGCCGTCGCGGTTGCTGGTGAGGAGATAGAGCGCGCCGTCAGGCCCTTCGGCAATGTCGCGGAGCCGGCCGAACTCGCGGACGAAGAGGCGTTCGAATGTCGCAACTTTGCGCGGGTTGTTCGGATCGAGGACGATGCGGTAGAGCGATTGGCCGCGCAGGCCGGTGAAAAGCAGCGACCCGGACCATGGACCGCGCGTGACAAACGTCGCGCCGCCGGGCGCCCAGGTTTCGCTGTCGCCGCTTTGGAGCACCGGCAAAACCATGCCGTCCCGTGTTTGGTCGCCTCGGATAACCGGCCAGCCGTAGTTTTTTCCCGGCTCGATCAAATTGACTTCATCGAGACAACAGCCTTGAAAGCCGCTCGGGCCGTGCTCGGTCGCGTAGAGGCGTCCCGTGCCGGGTTGCCAGGCCAACCCTTGCGGGTTTCGGTGGCCGTAAGAATAGACCGGAGATTTCGGAAGCGGATTGTCCGTCGGCGCCGTCCCGTCCGCGTTGAGACGAAGAATCTTACCGTTGAGCGAGGAGAGATCCTGCGCATGGCGCGTCTCCTGCGCGTCGCCCATCGTCCAATAAAGCTTCCCGTCGGGCCCGAACTTCACTCTGCCGCCGTTGTGGTTGCTCGCGGCGGCGACGCCGTCGAGCAACACTTTGTCCATGACCCCCTTGCCCGTTGCCGGATCGTCGCGCAGGCGAGCCAGCCGGTTTTTTACCCGCCCGCCGCCGTCGCGATAGGTGTAGGCGGTGTAAAGAAATCGGTTGCTCTCGAACTGAGGATCGACGGCGAGACCCAACAGACCCGATTCTCCCCTTTCATAGACTTCGATCTCCAGCCACGGCTCTTTTTGCAGATTGCCGTTCCTGATAACGCGAATGCGGCCGGGACGCTCGGTTACGAATATCCGGCCGTCGGGGGCGAACGCGACGGCCCACGCCGTCTCAAGCCCGCGCGCGACCACTTCTACTTGCGGCTTGATTTGAGCGACGCTTAGCGCCGGCGGCAGCCAGGCGATGGCTGTGGCGATGACAACTGAACTAATTTGTTTACGAATGACGCCCGACATGATCGGCTGCCTAGTCTCGCGGAATTTTTTTTATGATCGCGCCGAGAATCTGATCCGGGCCGACGTTTTCCGCCTCGGCCTGAAAGTTGAGGATCAGGCGGTGGCGCAGCGCCGGATAGATCACCGTCTCGATATCTTGGTAACTCACGTGAACCCGGTCTTCCGCCAGCGCGTTCCCTTTGGCCCCCAGAACGATCGCCTGAGCGCCGCGCGGGCTGGCGCCGAAGCGGATATATTCCTTAACCTCCGGAATCGCTCCTCCCTCTGTATGGTTGTTCGGCTGCGTCGCATGGACCAGTCGCACGACGTAGTTCTCCAGCGGCGGCGCAATGAGAACCTGGCGCAAGAGCTGCTGCATCTCGGCGATCGATCTCGCGCCCTCGGCGGCCAGCACCGGCGCCGGCTCGGGCAGCTCGGCGCGCGTGGTGCGCTTGAGAATCTCCGTCAGCTCGGCAGGCGTGGGCGGCAAAACGATGAGCTTGAAAAAAAAGCGGTCGAGCTGGGCTTCGGGCAGCGGATAGGTGCCCTCAAGCTCGATCGGGTTCTGCGTCGCCAGAACCATGAAGGGCGATTCCATCGGATAGGTCACGCCAAAGATCGTCGCCTGGCGCTCCTCCATCGCTTCCAAGACGGCCGACTGCGTTTTCGGCGTGGCGCGGTTGATCTCATCGGCCAGAACGACCTGGGCGAAGATCGGCCCTTTCTTAAACTGAAAATCGCGCCGCCCGTCGCTTTCGCTCAGCACCTGCGTGCCGACGATATCCGACGGCATGAGATCGGGCGTAAATTGAATGCGCTTGAACGACAGAGCCAAAGCGCGGCTCAGAGACTTGACGAGCAGCGTCTTCCCCAGTCCCGGCACGCCTTCCAACAGCGTATGGCCGCCGGCAAAAAAGGCGATCAACACTTTGCGGACGGCATCCTCGTGGCCGACGATGACTTTTTTGACTTCCGTCTCGATGCGGGAAAAGATCTCCTGGAATTTCTTCGGCTCCATCGGCCTCCCTTTGTCGCTACTTAATGAGTCCACGGTATTCTAAAGGCATCCGCTGTTGTTCCGGAGACGCTTCCGGAGAATCGGGGCGGCGCAACGGAAGATTGCCGACCGGCGGCCGGGCAAGCAAGCTCTTTTTCTTTCTCGCGCCCGTCGACCCGCCTTCGACCTCATCCTCCGGCAGTTGGACGATCACGAAGCGGGCGTCTTTTGCCCCTGGCCCGCTCTGCTCGCCGGGCCGCAAAAAACGCTCGGAAGCCCCGCCCGTGGGATTCTGTTCAAATTGCCCCTTCGTCAGTTTCGTCTCGCCTCCCGCTGTCTGATCGGCCTTGGATGCGCCGTCTTGCTCTTTCCCCCGCGACTCGGCTCCAGCGCCGCTCCGGCCTCCTGCGCCTTTTCCCTTCGAATCCGTGGCCCCCGCCGTTGGCGACCGAGACGGCGACGATTCTGATAGATCCTTCGACGGCGACTGTCCATCGCGCTGTTGAGCGTCCTTCGTTCCTTCGCCCTCCTTTTGCTCTCCCTTCCCACCTCGCCCCTCGGACGATCGCTCCGTGCCACCGCCCGCGCCTCGCTCTTCGCCCTTCTCCAGGCTGTCTTGCAGCGCGCTGAGAGTGTCCTTCGTCCGTTGAAGCAGCTCTTGGTTATTGCCCGCCTGCTCCGGCCGGGCGGCCATCTGCTTTTCGACCTGCGCCAACGCCCGTTCGATCGCCATCCGTTTCTCCTCGACCGTCATCGTTCGGTCCGGCAGCTTCGCTGCCAGCGCCTTAATCTGCCGGGCCAGCTCTTCGAAGCCTGGAACCCGGTTAAGTTGTTGCGACAATGCCGCGGAATCTTCAACCGTTTTCTGCCTGCCGGCAAGCCAAGGGCCAAGCTCGATAAACAGGTGGAACAGCACGATCAGCGCGAGCGACGCGATCAAGGAATCGTAAAAGCTCCGCCGCAGCCTAAACGGAAAATCCCGATCGACATCGAGGCGGCGCAGAAATCCGACTGCTTCCTGGCGCAGGCGGGACCAGAGCGCCGTCGAAGAGGAGCGCGGATCAACGGTCGCCAGCGTGACGAAGCGATTTTCGGCCTGGGTGCGCTCGTCGATCAGGCGAGCCACCGCGCCGAGCGAGGGGACTGTAGAGTAATAGCGCCAAAGGCCCAACGCGCCAATGGCGATCACAAAGAGCGCCCCGGCGGCCAATAAAATTGACAGAGCGAATCGGTCAAAGCGGTAGGAGAAAAAGGCGATGTAACAAAACGCGAGCAGCGTCGGGAAAGAAAACAGCAGCGCGTCCCAGGCTGCGTGGCGCGCGAGATGGCGCCGCACCCCCCAGAGCAGCCCTTCCGGCCGCAAAGCCTCCGCGTCGGCGACAGAGACGGCCATGGTTGTTCAATATAACATGGCGCGTCGCAGAATAAAGCCGGGCGATTTTAGGGGCTCGTCACCGAGCGTCCTTTCTTAGACGTCTATTGACAAGTCCGGTGATCCACTTCCGTCATTCCCGCGGAAGCGGGAATCCAGAACCCCCACTAAATCTCCCCCTTGCTAAGGGGGAGACAAAGAGGGGATATGGATTCCGGCTCTACTCAGCCTCAGGCTGACTCGGCCGGAATGGCGTGAGAATTAGGTAACGGATTTTATGACGCACTACACTAGCGGCCGGCCCGCTGGTATAGCTGCACCGCGCGGTTGTGCTCCTTGAGGTCGACGGAGAAGAGATGCGAGCCGTCGTTTTTCGAGACGAAGTAGAGATAGGGCACCGCAGCCGGCGAGAGCGCGGCCTTGAGCGAAGCAAGGCCGGGATTGCAGATCGGTCCGGGAGGCAGGCCTTTGACGCGATAGGTGTTGTAGGGGCTGTCGGTACGGAGATCCTTGCGCGTAATATTTTTTGTTCCCTGCACGGCGTAGATCACGGTCGGATCGCTTTGCAGCGGCATCCTTAGCTTCAGCCGATTGTGGAACACCGCGGAGACCAGCGGCCGCTCGGCCTCCGTGCCCGTCTCCTTTTCGATGACCGAAGCCAGCGTCACCACCTCATGCACTGTAAACCCCATCGTCTTCGTCTGCTCCTCCATGGCCGCGCTGAACGCCGCGCGGAACTGCTCCACCATCGAGATCACGACCTCCCGCTCCGTTATCCAGCGAGGAAAATGGTAGGTGTCGGGGAAAAGATATCCCTCGACGACGCCTTCTTCCAGGCGCAGCTCCGAGAGCAGACGCGGATCTTCCGCTTCTCGCAGCAGCCGCTCTTTATCGACGACGCCGCCCTTTTCGAGCATGTCCGCCGCCTCGCGCAGCGTCAACCCCTCCGGGACGGTGATCCGGTAAAAAAAGCCCCTGCCGGGGATCATCTGGTCCAGCGCCGCGGCCGGCGTCAGCGGCAGCTCAAAGCGGTAGAAGCCCCAGTGTACCCTTTTGTCCAGGCCGTTCAGCCAGGCCCAAATCGAAAAGATCCGCTCGTTGGCGATCACCGATTTTTCCTTGAGCTTGCGGACGACGGAGGAAAAAGGCTCGCCGCGCTCGATTTTGATCTCCACTTTGCCCGCGGCCTGCCGTCCGGGCGCGAACAGCCCGGCAACCAAAGAGCCGAAGACGATCAGCAACGAAAGAAACGCAAACAGAGAGGTTAGGATGAATCGTTTCACGATTGCATGGCCTCGGACAAATTATAGGGAAGGGTCGAAGAAGCTTGCCGCAAGACTAATTCTCGGTCAGGTTGCCTTTCATCCAGCCCTCGATCTGCCTCACGAAGCCGGCGAAGGGATCTTCCCCCGGCGCCGGGGCGAAATAGGCTTTGCGCATGTAGTCGAGGGCGCCCGAGTAGTACTCAAACTTCTTCGACAGCTCCTGAAAGAGGATAAAGCCGGTGCGATAAAGCGAGATATCCATCTCGGAAACGGTCCAGTAGGACCGGCTCCCTTCCTGCAGGTAGTAATCGAGGAAGCCCCGCTTTTCGACGTGGGAGCGAAAGATGCCGCTCATGAACAGCGTATAGTCGCCCAGATATTTTCGCGTCGCCCGCTCTCTTAACAGCCCGGCGTCCCCCGCCCCCTCGCGGCGGGTTGCCGAGAGGATTTCGACGACGCTTTCCAGTTTTTTTCCGCCGCGTGAGCGGACGCGGTAGAGGCTGTCGGTGGCGGAGAAGTCGGTCAACACGTTCGCCACGTAGGTTGCCACCGTGGCGTCGTCGATGCCGAGCTGCCGGAAGCTGCGGCGCGTCAGCTCGTGAAAGAAGCTATGCAAGCGATCTTTGGAGACCTTCTTCTCCATACCTGCCTTTAAATAATACCAGACTCCTCACGGGTTGAAAACAAAATTCTCCGGGCGGGCTGCTTCCCCTAGTCATTTTCCCGGCCGGCGATATAATGGGGCCGTTCTCTCTCCCCGGCGGCTCTTCAATCTCCCAGGAGGCGCTTATGGCACGGGATCTGAAAGAGGTGTTTTTCCGTTTGGACGGCGCTTGGGCTTCGTTCGAGCTGACGTCGATTCGCAAGCGCGAGGACTATTTGAAGCCCTTCCACGTCCGGCGCTGCAAGATCGACGATCAGGTGGATTTCGATGCCCCCGAGGAGGCGAGAAATACCACCGAGGCCTCGGTCTTGATCGAGATCTTCGGCGAGGAGGAGTTGGTCGCCGCGACCGGCCGCGGCCCGGTCCACGCGGTGGATAATGCCATGCGCAAAGTCTTGGAGAAGCACTATCCCCAACTGGCCGAAGTCAAGCTCGAAGAGTTCGACGTGCGGCTGCTGCCTCACGGCGAGGTTTTCGAAGACGAGGAGGAGCGGGGCGCCGGCGGCCCGGTGCGGGTGCTGGGAATTTTCTCCGACGGAAGAGAGCGCTGGGGGACCGTCGGCGTGGCGGAGGATATTTTGCAGGCCAGCGTCGCTTGCATTATCGACGGGCTCGAATGGAAGCTGCGCGGCGAACACAAACACTGACGCGTGCTCGTGATCGTGTTGCGTGCTCGGCCGGAGGCGCACGAACACGAGCCACGGACACGAGCCACGAAAATCGCCGGCCTGAAATGAGAACTTGTCAACACGACACGTGACGCGCCGTTACGCACTACTCCTGTTTGCCTGCGCTCTCCTCTTCTGGGGTTGTCCGATGGAAGAGAAATTTATCTTTTTCCCTTCGTCCGCCATCGAGCAGACTCCGCGCGATATCGGGCTCACGTTCGAAGAGGTGTTTTTCGTCGCGAGCGACGGCGTTCGGTTGAACGGCTGGTTCGTTCCTCACCCGCAAGCTACGACGACGCTCCTCTGGTTTCACGGCAACGCCGGCAACATCAGCCATCGGCTGGGAAATCTCCGCCTGCTCCACGACAAGGTCAAAAGCAACGTCTTTGCGGTCGACTATCGCGGCTATGGGCGAAGCGAGGGAACTCCGTCCGAGCAGGGAACCTACCTGGACGCCGCCGCCGCGCTCCGCCATCTGCGGGCACGACACGAGATCGACACTAAAAACATCGTGATTTTCGGCCAGTCTCTGGGGGCGGCCGTCGCCGCGGAATTGGCGAGTCATGAAGACTGCCTGGCGCTCATTCTCGAAGCGCCCTTCGCTTCGGTGCGGGCGATGGCCCGCGTCGCCTTTCCCTGGCTGCCCATCGGCCCGCTCATTCGCACGCGCTACGAGGTGATTGAAGTAATCAAAAAGGCCAAGTCCCCGATCCTCATCCTCCACGGCGACCGGGACGAAGTGGTGCCATTCGATCAGGGCAAACAGGTCTTCGCTGCGGCCCCTGAGCCCAAAGAGTTCTATACGATCGCCGGGTCGCATCACAACGACACCTACGTCGTGGGTGGCGACGCCTACTTCGCCACGATCAAGGACTTCATCGAAAAGGCCGCGCACCGCGCGACAAAAGCGCGCTAGCCTCGACCCTCACTGTCCCATCGATTCCTCAGCGTGCAAGTCTTCGGGCCGCAGCCAAGCCCGCCGGCCGCGCGGGGACGGCTGCCGCCCGGTCGGAGAGCCTGCGCATCCGATACTGGCGGTGGGATTAAGCAGCGACCCATTGCGCAGGCTCGCAGAGCGGGTGGCGGCCGTCCCCTGCAACACACTGGACAATAGGGCGCCGGTTAGCTTATAAAAGGGGCTTCACGGGAGGAATGGATTTATGAGCCGCGCCTCAGCTAATTTAATCGAATCTCTCGACCGCATCGTCGCCGACTACCAACAGGGCCTCAAATGGTGTGCCTACTCCAAAGACCGCCTGACCGTGCACGGCGCGCGGACGCTGATCCAGCAGTGGGGAATCTTCACGCGCCATAGCCGGCGCTGCTGGGCCTATGTCGTGGGCAACTGCGCTCATCTCGAAATACGCAAGTTCGTGGTCACGGAGAATCTCTATGAAGAAGAGGCGCTCGAAGGCCACTCCCATTATGAGTTGCTCGTGCGCATGGGCCAGGCCGTAGGGCTCAGTCGCGAGGAGATCGAACAGGCCAAACCGCTTCCGACTACGGTCGTCGCGATCCACGCCTGGGAGACGCTGACCAAGAACCGCACCTGGTACGAAGGGTTGGCGGCCAAGGGGGTGCTGGAGCGGACCAACAACCCCCACTGCGGAAATTTTTCCGCGCTCGAAGGCGAGCGCTGGATGCGCCAGCTCAAGCTCTCGCGCGAAGATGTAGAATTCTGGCTGCTGCACGATTCGGTCGATCAGGTGCACGGCGACGGCTCGTTCCGCATGCTGGAGAAATATTTGACAACCGACGCCGAGCGGGAAGCGACGATCCGCGCCGCCGAGGAATCGATGATGGCCTGGAGAGTCTATTTCGACGGCATGTACGAAGCCGGGATCGAACGGACCCCGATGAAGGAGCGCTGGTATGGCACAGCCTGAGCATAAACCGGATCTCAAAGCTTTCGACGAGGAGCTGAAGCGGGTCCACATGACGGGCCAGTGGATCTACGAGGAGCTTTTGTCGAAGGCCATCGGCGGACCGCGGCCCAAAGGCGTTCCCTACATCTGGCCGTGGGAGCTGGTCTATCCCAAGCTGCTGGAGGCCTGCGACGCCCTGCCTGAGAGCGAGACCGCGCGGCGCAGCCTGTTGTTCAACAATCCCGGCATCGAAACGCACGGCACGACACACACTCTGCTCATGGGCATCCAGATGATCAAGCCCGGCGAGCACGCGTGGGCGCACCGCCATACGATGGCCGCGATCCGCTTCGTCATCCAGGGCGACGGCAACGTCTGCACGACCGTGGACGGCGAGCCCTGCCCGATGGAGGACTACGATCTCATCTTGACGCCGACGTGGACCTGGCACGACCACCGCAATCCGACGTCCAAGAGCACGATCTGGCTCGACGCGCTGGATGTCCCGCTGGTGCTCGGGCTGAACGTTCCGTTTTACGAGACTTATCCGGGCAATCAGTTACAGGCGCTCCGAGACGAAGGCGACTACATGCAGCGCAGGGCCGCCACGGTGCGGCCCACGTGGGAAAAAGCCAAGACGGCGAATCTCCCCATGCGCTACCGGTGGAAGGACACCGAAGCGCAGCTTAAAGCCCTGGCGAAAACTCCCGGCAGCCCCTACGACGGCGTCTCGCTCGAATACGTCAATCCGGTCGCGGGCGGCTCCACGCTTGCCACGATGAGCTGCTGGATCCAGATGCTGAGACCCGGCGAGCGGACAAAAAAGCACCGCCATACTTCGAGCGCGATGTATTTCGTGGCGCGCGGCGAAGGGACGACGATGGTGGGCGAGCAGGCGCTCGATTGGAAACAGCACGACTCTTTTGTAATTCCGAATTGGGCGTGGCACGAGCACGTCAATCGATCCAAGAGCGACGAGGCGATTCTGTTTTCGGTCAACGACATTCCGGTGCTGAACGCCTTCGGGCTTTACCGCGAGGAGCCGGAGAATTCGCTCGGCGCCGTCGCGGCCCCGCCCGTCCCGCCGGTCGCACGGGCAAAACACTAAAAAATAAGGAGCATGAGGATGAAGACTACTTTCGTCGCGTTACTGGGAGCGCTATTTTTTCTTTCCGCCGCGCCTCAGAGTCGGGCGCAGGCGCCGTTGCAGAAAGTGACGATCAGCTACTCCAGCAGCGGCATCACTTCCATTGAATTTTTCATCGCCAAAGAAAAAGGCTTCTTTCGCGAGGAAGGATTGGAGCCGCAGTTGGTTCAAATGTCCGCCAACGCGGCGATCGCCGCCGGCATCACCGGCGATCTGATCGGCTTGAGCTCGATCGGCAGCGCCATACGGGCGACCCAGCGCGGCGCACCGCTGCGCGCGGTTTCGGTGACGCTGCGCCGCCCGCTTTTTTGGCTCATCGCCCGACCCGAATACAAATCAGTCAAGGAGCTTAAGGGAAAAATCATGGGCATCGTGACCTTCGGCGGGAGCCAGCACACGGCGGCGAGGAAACTCATCAGCCTCGGCGGCCTCGATCCGGACAAAGATATCACGACGCTCCAGGCGGGCGAAGAAGCCCGCCAGCTCCAGGCGCTGGTCACCAACGCGATCCAGGTTTCGGCGATCAGCCCGCCCTGGGTGCTGATCGGCCGCGACAAATTCAAGATGAACATTCTGGACAGCTCGATCGATAAGTTCGCCAGCATTCAGAACGGCCTGGCGGTGACCGTCAAGACGCTTCAGGAAAAGCCCGAGCTGGTGAAAAAGATACTGCGCGCGAAGGCCAAGGCGGGACGCTACTTCGAACAAAACGAAAAAGAGGTGAGCCAGATGCTCGCCAAGATGTGGAATACCGACCTGCCAATCGCTCTGGAATCCTATCGCATGTCCAAGCCGGCATTCACGGGATCGGGCATCCCTTCGGACGAAGAGATCAAGGAATACCTGGCGCTCGACGCCCAGATTCTCAAGCTCCCGGAGCCGTTGGCCCCTTCGCAGGTATTTGATTTTGCGTTGCAACGCGAGGTCAACCGGGAGTTGGGGATAAAGTAACTAAACCGGAGGCAGCAGGCAGGAGGAACGAACTGATGGCCAAGAGCGCTGCGAGAGTTGCGGGAGCGGAAAGAGGATACGCCGATCTGCGCGATCATATAGACGCGCTGGAGCGTGCGGGATTGCTGGTCCGGGTCAAGCGCGAGATCAACAAGGACACCGAGATGCATGCGCTGGTCCGCTGGCAGTATCGCGGCGGCCTGCCGGAGAAGGACTGGCGCGGCTTTTTATTCGAGAACGTCACCGGCGCCAAGGGACGGCGCTACGACATTCCCGTCGGCGTCGGCGTCATGGCTGGATCGAAGTACATCT
>JBGPGE010000053.1:0-30178 GCA_041483675.1 Binatia bacterium | reverse complement strand
GTAGAACTCGCCGACCGAGTTGTCACCCTGCAGGATGCAGCTCGGATATTTCCAGGTGATCGCCGATCCGGTCTCGACCTGGGTCCACGAGATCTTGGAGTTCCGCCCCAGGCACTTGCCGCGCTTGGTGACGAAGTTGTAGATGCCGCCCTCGCCCTCTTTGTCTCCCGGATACCAGTTCTGCACCGTCGAATATTTGATCTGCGCGTCGTCGTGCGCCACCAGCTCGACCACCGCGGCGTGGAGCTGGTTGGTATCCCGCATCGGCGCGGTGCAGCCCTCGAGGTAGCTCACGTAGCTGCCGGCGTCGGCGACGATCAGCGTGCGCTCGAACTGCCCGGTCTCGGCGGCGTTGATCCGAAAATAGGTCGAAAGCTCCATCGGGCAGCGCACCCCCTTGGGGATGTAGCAAAACGAGCCGTCGCTAAAGACCGCGGAATTGAGCGCGGCAAAGAAATTATCGGCATACGGCACGACGGAGCCGAGATACTTTTTCACCAGCTCGGGATGCTCGTGTACGGCCTCGGAAAAAGAACCGAAAATAATCCCGAGTTCGCCGAGCTTTTTCTTGAAGGTCGTCGCCACCGAGACGCTGTCGAACACCGCGTCGACGGCGACGCCGGCGAGCTTTTCCTGCTCGCGCAGTGGGACGCCCAGCTTCGCATACATCGCGAGAAGCTCCGGATCGACCTCGTCGAGACTTTTCGGCCGATCCGATTGAGACTTCGGCGCCGCGTAGTAACTAATCGCCTGGTAGTCGATCGGCGGATAATGGACATTCGCCCACTTGGGCTCAGCCTCCGCCTTTTCGAGTTTCACCCAGTGGCGGTAGGCCTTGAGACGCCATTCGAGCAGCCACTCAGGCTCGTTTTTCTTGGCCGAGATGAGCCGGACGACATCCTCGTTCAGACCCGGAGGCACGGACTCCGTTTCCACGTCGGTCACGAAGCCGTACTTGTATTCCCGGTTGGCCAGAATCTCCGCTGTGTTTTCTGTCTTACTCATCGCCTACCCTTTTTTCCCCTTGCGCCGTTCCGTTCCCTGCTCCGACTGACGCGGCGGCCTAGACCGCAAACGACGTGCCGCAGCCGCAAGCGTGCTTCACGTTGGGATTTTGGAATACAAATGCCGACTGGAGCAGCTCTTCTTTGTAGTCCAGCTCGGTGCCGTTCAAGTAGAGCAGGCTCTTCATATCGACCAAAACCCTCGCGCCGTCGCGCTCGATAACCTTGTCCCCAGGCCGCTGGGTATCAAGATCCATCTTATATTGGAGGCCGGAACAGCCTCCGCCCACGACCTTGAGACGCAGCCCCTGGCCCTCTTTGTTTTCAACGGCCACGAGCTGTTTGATTCTTGCCGCGGCTTTTTCAGTTATGCTCACCATTTTTGCAACCTCCGTGGCTTATCCAGAATTAAGAAATCTGCTCCGCTTTGAGTTCTCTTTCGGCTCCCTGACGCCTCTCTCTTCGTCGCGCTTCGTATAGCGGCGAGAGGGAGCGCAGTCGGGTAACCTCCTGAACCAATCTATCCACAACGTAATCGATCTCCTCCGCGCTGTTGAATCGCCCAAGACCGAAGCGAATCGAGGAGTGAACGAGATTCTCTTCCATGCCAAGGGCGCGGAGCACGTGCGACGGCTCAAGACTCGCGGAGGTGCAGGCCGAGCCGGAGGAGAGCGCGATGTCTTTGAGCGCCATGAGCAGCGATTCGCCTTCGACGTAAGCGAAGCTCATGTTCAGGTTGCCGGGGAGACGCTCGGTTGGATGGCCGTTCACCGAAACCTCATCGAGGCGGCTCAAGAGACCTTCTTTGAGTCTCTCCCTTAACTCCGCCATGCGCTGCGCTTCGCCGGACATCTCCTGGCGCGCGATCTCGCACGCTTTGCCGAAGCCGACGATGCCCGGCACATTCAGCGTGCCGGAGCGCAGCCCGCGCTCGTGGCCGCCGCCGTCGATCATCGGACTCAGGCGGACTTTCGGATTTTTCGCCCGAACGTAGAGCGCGCCCACTCCCTTGGGACCGTACATTTTGTGCGCCGAGATCGAGAGCAGATCGATCCCCATCTCTTCCACGTCGATCGGAATTTTTCCCACCGCTTGCGCGCCGTCGCAGTGAAAGAGCACCCCTCTCGCCTTCGCCTCCCGGCCGATCTCTTTGAGCGGATGGATCGTGCCGATCTCATTGTTGGCCGCCATGAACGTGATGAGAACCGTCTGCTTCGTGATCGCCTCGCGCAAGCGGTCAAGATCGAGCGAGCCGTAACGGTTGACCGGCAAGTAGGTGATGGCGCAGCCGCCGCGGGCGAGCGTCTTACAGGTATCGAGCACGGCGCGATGCTCGGTCACGCAGGTAACGACGTGGTTGCCTTTTTCCTTGTGCGACTCGACTACGCCCTTGATCGCCAGATTGTCGGATTCGGTGGCCCCGCTGGTGAAGACGATCTCTTTCGGCGAGACGGCATGAATCAGCCGGGCGACCTGTTCTCGCGCCTCATCGACCGCCGCTTCAGCCTCCCAGCCGAAGCAGTGATTGCGGCTGGCAGCGTTGCCGAACTTGTCGGTCAAATAGGGCAGCATCGCCTCCAAAGCCCTGGGATCGAGAGGCGTAGTCGCATGGTTATCTAAGTAAACCGGCGTCTTCATGTCACAATCCAGACTATTTCAGTCTGGTATAAATTATCCAAACCACCTTCCTATGTCAAGGCGAGACGCACTCAAACTTAATGTAGCCACGGAGGAGACGACTTTACAGGGGGCGCCGGGGTAAAAAGTACAATAGAAAACGCCCGCGGACTGCCCGGCTTAGGTAGCCGCGTTAACCAAAATCTCCTTTAAATACCGCCCTGTAAGCGACCCCACCATCTCAGCGATATCCTCAGGGGTACCGCAGGCAACCACCTCGCCACCGTTTATCCCCCCATCCGGACCCAGATCTAAGACGTAATCCGCCGACTTGATGACCTCCTGGTTGTGCTCGATGACGATGAGAGTGTTGCCAGCCTCGGTTAGACGGACGAGAACGTCCAGGAGTTTACGCACATCGTCGAAATGAAGCCCGGTAGTCGGCTCGTCGAGGATGTAGAGAGTCCGGCCGGTGGAGCGCTTGCTCAGCTCCAGAGCCAGCTTTATTCGTTGAGCCTCGCCGCCCGACAGCGTGGTCGCCGGCTGGCCCAGACGAACGTAGCCCATGCCGACATCTCGGAGCGTCTCGAGCTTGCGGCGGGCGGCTGGAAAATTGCCCAAAAATTCCAGCGCCTCATTAACAGTGAGATCGAGAACATCGGCGATGCTCCTGCCTTTGTACATCACCTCAAGCGTCTCGCGGTTGTAGCGGCGGCCGTGGCAAACCTCGCAGGCAACGAACACGTCGGGCAAAAAGTGCATTTCGATCCGCTTGATTCCGTCCCCGGCGCAGGCTTCGCAACGTCCTCCCCTGGCGTTGAACGAAAACCGGCCCGCTTTGAAGCCGCGCACCCGCGCCTCCGGAAGCTGGGCGAACAGGTCGCGAATGGGGTCGAACAGCCCGGTGTAGGTCGCCGGGTTGGAGCGGGGCGTGCGACCGATCGGATTCTGATCGACGCTGATCACGTTGTCGAAAAATTTCCAGCCTACGAGTTCGTCGAACAGTCCGGGATTTGCTTTCGACCGCAGCAGCCGTTGCGCCATCGCCCGGTAGAGGGTGTCGATCACCAGCGTGCTCTTGCCGGAGCCTGAAACGCCGGTCACGCAGCTCATCGCGCCGACGGGAAAGCTTACGGTAATATTTTTGAGATTATGTTCCCTCGCTCCCTTGAGAACGAGCGCCTCCCCGCCGGCGCTGCGGCGACGGGACGGGACCGGGATTCGCAATCGACCTGAGAGGTAACCGCCGGTTTGCGAGTTCTCATTCGCCATGATCTCTTCAGGCGTCCCGCAGGCGATCACCTCGCCGCCGTGGACACCCGCGCCGGGGCCTAAATCCACGACGTAATCCGCCGCGAGGATCGTCTCCCGGTCGTGTTCGAGCACGAGCACCGTGTTGCCCAGCTCTTGCAGTTGCCTGAGCAGCGCCAACAGACGGCTGTTGTCTCGCTGATGGAGGCCGACGCTCGGTTCGTCGAGGATGTAGAGGACGCCGACGAGACCCGTGCCGATCTGCGTCGCCAAGTGAACTCGATGCGTCTCGCCGCCGGAGAGGGTCGCGGAGGGGCGGTCGAGAGTCAAATAACTCAGGCCGATCTCGCTCAGGCAGCCGAGCCGGCGGGCGATATCTCTCAGAATCGTTCCGGCCACGGCTCGATCGTTTTCGCTGAATTTTAAGCCCAGCAAAAACTCGCGCGCCTCGTCGATCGGCGCCGCAGCGACATCGGCGATATTTTTGCCGCCGACTTTTACGTGCAGGCTCTCTTTCCTGAGCCGCGCGCCGTGACACTCACGGCACGGCGGCCCGTCGGAAGAGAGCTCCGGCGCGTCGGATTTCGCGCCACTCACGGCGCGGCGGCCGAGCCCGCCGCAGGCGCGACAGGCTCCCTGCGGGCTGTTGAAAGAGAAAAAACTAGGAGAGAGCTCCGGATAGGAGATGCCACAGCGCACGCAAACGGCTTTTTGAGTAAAGATCAGCTCTTCGGGTTGCCCCGAGCCGCCGCCGGGAAGAGCGTCAACTTTGATGACCTCTTTGCCGTAGCGCGAAGCGACTTCGAGAGAATCCGCCAAGCGCTTCTCGATACCCTCTCTCACCGCCAGGCGATCGACGACGAGGTCAATATTACGAAGCGTTGCGCTCTTCTTCCGCGCTGCGGCGTCGGTCAACTCGTGGAGCTTGCCGTCGATCTTCACGCGCGCGAAGCCGGCGCGCGCCAGCGCGTCAAGCTCGCGCCGGTAGGCCTTCCTGTCCGCTACGCCGATCGGCGCCAGAATGTGCAGTTGCGTTTGCGGCGGCAAAGCGCGCAGGCGATCGACGATCTGCTGGATGGTTTGGGCAGCGATCTCATTGCCGCACTTCCAGCAATGGGGCTTGCCCACGCGCGCAAAGAGGAGCCTCAGGTAATCGTAGATCTCCGTGACGGTCCCAACGGTAGAGCGCGGATTTTGAATCGCCCCGCGCTGCTCGATGGCGACCGCGGGAGAGAGGCCGTCGATCGAGTCCACGTCGGGCCGCTCCATCTGGCAGAGAAACTGCCGAGCGTCGGCGGACAGCGACTCGACATAGCGCCGCTGGCCCTCGGCGTAGAGCGTGTCGAAGGCCAGCGAGGACTTGCCGGAGCCGGAAACTCCCGTGATGACGACCAGTCGATCGCGCGGAATTTCGAGGTCGATGTTTTTGAGGTTATGCTGCCGCGCGCCTTTGATGACGATCTTGCCCGGCATCCCATTCCTAATGGCCTTGGAGCTCTTTCAGCTTCGTCTCGATGATCTGCCGATATTCGCGAAGCTTCTCGTCGCTCGTGGCCTCGAAGCGGAGGACTAATGCCGGCTGGGTATTGGAAGCTCGAATCAAGCCCCAACCTTCGGGAAATTGAACGCGCACTCCGTCGACGTCGATAATGGGATAATGGCGGCGGAAAAATTCCTTGGCTTGCTCCGCAATCTCGAACTTCCGCTCGTCGGCACAATCGACGCGAATCTCCGGCGTGGAGAAGCTTTTCGGCAGATCGGCCATGAGCGCGGAGAGCGGCTTCCCCATTCGGGCCACAAGCTCGACCAGGCGCAAGGAGGCGTAGATCGCGTCGTCGTAGCCGAAATAACGGTCGGCGAAAAACATATGGCCGCTCATTTCACCGGCGATCAGCGCGCCCGTCTCCTTCATCTTCGCCTTGATCAGCGAATGGCCCGCCTTCCACATCACCGGCACGCCGCCGCGCCGCGCGATGTCGTCGAACAGCCGCTGCGAGCATTTCACCTCGGAGATCACCACCGCTCCGGGGTGGCTATTTAAAACGTCGCGCGCGAAAAGAATCAGCAGCTCATCCCCCCAAAGGATTGTGCCTTTTTCATCTACCACTCCGATACGGTCGGCGTCACCGTCATACGCGATTCCAACGTCGGCCCGTTCTTGTCTCACTTTGCGGATCAGCCATTCGAGATTTTCAGGAACGGTTGGGTCGGGATGATGCAGCGGAAAAGAGCCGTCCGGCACGCAGGCGATCTCCCACACTTCGCAGCCGAGCCGCCGGAAGATCGGCGGCGCCACCGGCCCCCCAACGCCGTTGCCTGCGTCGATCACCACTTTGAGCGGGCGAGAGAGAGTCGGGACATTACCGAGCAGGTGCTCCTGATAGGGGGGTATGATGGGATAGCTCTCGCGTTTTCCGCCGCCGCTTTCTCTGAGTTCCCGTTGCTCCATCCGCACTCTGAGATCCTGAATCTGAGCGCCGTAAAGCGTCTCCTTGCCGAGGCAGACTTTGAAGCCGTTGTATTCCGACGGATTGTGACTCGCCGTCACCTGGATCCCGCCGTCGAGATCGAGGTGAAAAAGCGAGAAATAGAGCAGCGGCGTCGGGCAGACGCCGATGTCGTAGACGTGCAGCCCGGTCGAGAGCAGGCCGTCGATCGCCGCCGCGCCGTAGGGATCGGAGCTGGCCCGGCAGTCGCGCCCCACGGCGACGCGCTTGCCGCCTCGGTCGCGCACCAGTCCTCCGACCACTTCGCCGAGACGGCGGGCGAAGCCCGCATCGAAATCCTTCTCCGCCAGCCCGCGAATGTCGTACTCGCGAAAAATCGCCGGATTCATGACGCCCTCCTCCGCGCGCCGCCGCCCGCGAGGCGCGCCGCGAGCAGGATCGCTTCCCGCATGCTGGTGGCGTCCGCCTTGCCCTTGCCGGCGATGTCGTAGGCGGTGCCGTGATCGACTGAGGTTCTGACGAAGGGCAGACCGATAGTCAGAGCGACCCCGCCGATGAAATGGAGCAGTTTGAGCGGGATCAGACCCTGGTCGTGATACATGCAGACCACCGCGTCGTAGTCGCCTTGAGCGGCCCGATAAAAAAGACTGTCGGCCGGAAACGGGCCCGTCACGGCGATGCCCCGCCTTCGTGCTTCTCGCACAGCCGGTAGAATAACTTGTTTCTCCTCGTGGCCGAAGATCCCCTCCTCGCCGGCGTGCGGATTGAGCGCCGCGACGGCCAGGCGAGGTCTTGAGAGTCCGAAGCGGTCGCGCAACCCGCGATCGGCTAATTCGATCGTCACGCGGATTTTTCGAGTGGTGAGTTCACGAGAGACACGCATGAGCGGGAGATGCACCGTGGCCAGCACCACCTTCAGCCGATCGCCCAGGAGCATCATCCGGCACTCGCGTGTGCCGCTGAGTTTGGCGAGCAGTTCCGTGTGGCCCGGGTAGCGATAGCCGGCGAGCTGGAGAACTTTTTTGTTGAGCGGCGCGGTGGCGATCGCGTCCACGGCCCCGGCCATCGCCAGCTTCGCCGCTTCGCTGACGTAACGATAGACGGCCTCGCCGCACGCTCTCGACGGACGCCCGGGCCGCCACTCGGTCGCAGTGAGAAAAGAAAGAGAGTGGACCGGAACGCTTCCACTCCTCCCGTCGATCGCTTCACCTCTCCGCCACGGCGTCAACTTGACACGGGAGCGGCTGTCTCTCAGTTGGCGCTGGAGAACCCCCCAGTCACCCAGCACGAGGGGAAAACAGGCTCTTATAACGGCCGGGTGAGAAAGCGCTTTGACGACCACCTCCGGCCCCACTCCAGCCGGATCCCCCATAGTCACAGCCACAATGGGTTTAGCCATTTTGCGCCCTGGTGGTGCGCGCGCGATCGCCGGGGAATAAAGATCCGCAGAGGAGAAACGATCTCACTTACCTTTGGAAAAGGGGTTTATGGACTGCCAGACCGAAGAGAAAAAACCGCCGGAGTCTTGCGACTTGTCCGAGGTCTTCGGCTCAAGAGCTCCAACCGGGTCTTCGGGTACATCGTCCGCGGAATCCGTCTTGAAGAGGGGCGTGCCGAGAAAGCTGATCACGCTCTGGTCGGTCTCCCGGCTGGGCTTGCCCTCTTCCTCTTCCTCGATTGGCGTCTCCTTAAAGATATACGAAAACGGATTGAGGTAACTTAAAAGACCGGACCGCTCGCTCCGGGCGCCCTTCGAAGTCGACGCGGCTAGAGAACTCATTGTGCTATCTTTTTTATCCTGAGCGCGGAACACGACGCCCGGCAACTTGACGTCGACTCGATGTTTTCTCCTGAGATCCCCTTTGAGCCACTGCTGAAACCGCTCTTCCAGCGCTTTTTCGTAAAGCTCCTCCCGGACTTTTGCCTGGACCTCCGCAAGCGGCAGCTGCCGTCCCCCTTCCCGGTTTTCCAATTTGATCAAATGAACGCCCAAACTGGTGCGCACGGGCTGACTCACCTCGCCGATCGAGAGTTTATAGAAGGCAAGGTCCTCTATCTCTTTGAGAAGCGTGCCCCGCGTGACCCACCCGATATCTCCGCCCTCGCCGCCGCCGGCGCCTTCGGTGAACTCTTGGGCGAGCGCGGCAAAGTCCTCGCCGGACGTCGCCCGCTTGCGAATCTCCGCCGCCTTAGTCATGGCCGCCTTCACCTGCTGCGCGGCGGTTTTGTCGGGCAGAGATAGAAGAATGTGACGCAGCCGCACTCTCTGCTCGCTCAGGTACCTCTTCTGGTTCAGCGTGTAGTAACGCTCCACGTCCTCCGAGGTGATATTGACCCGCTTGCGCACCTGGCGGTTGATGATCTCGGCCTTCTCGATCTCGGCGCGGATGGAGGCGCGATATTTCTCTATCGTCGTCCCCTCCCGCTTCAAGGCCTCCAATAGGTCCGCATCCCGGAGCTGGTTTTTTTCTTTGATCTGAGCGATGTACTGGTCGATTTCGTCCTCGCCGACTTTAATGCCGCCCTGCTTGATCTCGGCCGCCAGGAGCTTGTCGGTAATAAACTGCTCCAGCACCTCCTGGTCGTCCTTTTCCAAACGGTTCAGATCCCCGGCCGGGAACTGCCGCCCGATCTGGCCGCTGGCGTAGTCTTTCAAGTTGGAGAGAGTGTACGGCTCGCCGTCGAGCACCACAAGGATTTGGTCCACCATGCCCGCCCCCAAGACGGCGGGACACAGTGTGGCGAACAACGCGATCAAAATAAAGCGGAAAAGCCTTTGCATCAACATAAAACAACCGATGGTTTTGCCTGGCGGAATCTACAAAGCCGGCTATCAAACGGCCTGCCCTAAGGCAAAAGCCGTGGCGCAAACGACAACAGCGCGATTTGCCGGCCGCTCCTATTTGCTCCGGTTCGCCTCCCACCATGCAAGGTAAAAAATCACTCCCAGCAGGAGGATCATCACTAACGGAGGGAGCACAGCGGCCATACAATCTCCTTCGATCGAATAAGCTGTGGGAACAGCTCTCAACGACCGGCCTCGGGTTCACCCGGCAAGGGGGATTCTGCCACTGCCGGGGTTGGTCGTCAACCTCCCACCCGATTTTCTTTGTAGACCCAATTTTAAATCCCTGCTATAGAGCCTCTTAAAGCGACCCATCATGCGTAGGTTTCTTAAAAGCTTCGGCGTCATCCTGCTCTGCTGCGCGCTCGCGATCGCCTTCCAACCGCGCGCCGTCGCTCAGGAAAATCGATACCTCGCCGGCCAGTTTCTGGTCGCGACACCGGAGATGGGCGACCCGCGCTTCGCCGAAACTATCATCTACCTGATCAACCATGACGAGAGGGGGGCGATGGGTTTAGTGATCAACTTCCCTGTTGCCAAAGGGCCCCTCTCCGACTTGTTCAAGGCCCTCGGACGCGAACCGAAGCCAACGGAGAAAACCGTCATCATTCACTACGGCGGTCCGGTCGAGCCGGAGCGGCTGTATGTCCTCCACAGCTCCGAGTACAACGGCAAAGGCACGAGCGTGGTGGGACCGGGGGTGGCGGTGAGCGGGGATCCCGCAGTGTTGGAAGACATAGCCAAGGGGAAAGGGCCGCGGCAAAGTCTCCTCATCTTCGGCTACGCCGGCTGGGCGCCGGGTCAGCTTGAAGGAGAAATCGAGGCCGGAGCGTGGTTCTCGCTCCCGGCCGACCCGGCGTTGATCTTCGATAGCAACGCGGAAACAAAGTGGCAGCGCGCGATGGCCAAGCGAAAGGTGAAGGCGTAGGAAAGAACTCCGTTGCTAGGCGTTAGCCGGCCCGTTGGGCATCTCTCTCCGGGCCGATGCGATACGTCGTCGGTACCCTGCTCCGGAGAAGCAAGGGTATCTCCCGGCTACGCTTGCCTCTCTTCGTCCCACGCATCGGCCCTCCGAGAGACGCCCAACGGGCTGCAATGATGCGCGCGTCATTGCCCCGCTCTAACAGAGACCTTCCAGAAACTGCATCACCTCAGGAATCATCTCATCCCAGGATTGATTTTTTGGACTGAAGGATAGGCGGCCTTCGGGAGCGAGGCGCAACCGGCTTTTATTTTTCGACACCAGCTCAACCAGCTTTTCCACTTTCACCGGCGATTCGGAGTGGAAGAGGAGCGAGACGCGGCCGTCGTTGTAGGCGATCTGCTCGACGAGATAATCTTTGAGCATGCGACGGAGGTTCATGACCAGGAAGAGATTTTCCACCGGAGGCGAAAACGCGCCGTAGCGGTCTCGCAGTTCCGCCTTGATCTCCTCCAACTCTTCCGGGTCGCGGAGGCTCGCCAGCCGTTTGTAGAAAAATAGTCTCTGATTCGCATCGGAAATATAGTCGTCGGGAAAATAGGCGGGGATGCCGAGGCGGATCTCCGGCTCGACCTCGGCGCGGACCGCTTCGCCCTTTAACCCGCGAACCGCCTGCTCCATCATCTGCGTGTAGAGCTCGAATCCGACGGCGACGATCTGCCCCGATTGTTCGCGGCCGAGCAGATTCCCCGCGCCGCGGATTTCCAGATCGTGCAGCGCCAGCTTGAAGCCCCCTCCCAACTCGTCCACTTCCTGCAGCGCCCGAAGCCTCCGCTCGGCGTCTTGCGTCACGATCTTTTCGCCGGGAATCAGCAGATAGGCGTATGCGCGCCGGTTTGAGCGCCCCACCCGACCGCGCAACTGGTAGAGCTGCGCCAGGCCGAATTTGTCGGCCCGGTTGATGATGATGGTGTTGGCGTTGGCGAGGTCGAGCCCCGACTCGATGATCGCCGAGCAGACCAGCACCTGGCTCCGGTTTTCCATGAAATCGAGCATGATTTTTTCCAGCTCGCGCGGCCGCATCTGGCCGTGGGCCACGGCGACTTTGGCCTCCGGCACAAGGTCGGCGATCTTTTCCGCCATGCGGGCGATGGTTTCCACCCGGTTGTGCAGAAAAAAGACCTGCCCGCCGCGCTCGATTTCGCGCAACACCGCTTCGCGGATGGCCGCCTCGTCGTAGCGCGTGATGATGGTGCGCACGGCCAGGCGGTCCACCGGCGGAGTTTCGATGATGCTCATGTCACGCAGGCTGATAAGCGACATGTGGAGCGTGCGCGGGATCGGCGTGGCCGTGAGGCTCATCACGTCGACCTGGGCGCGAAGCTTTTTAAGCCGCTCTTTCTGCGCCACTCCAAAGCGGTGCTCCTCGTCGATGACCACCAGCCCCAGGTCTTTGAATACAATGTCTTTCTGCAGCAAGCGGTGCGTGCCGATGACAATATCGACAACCCCCTTGGCGAGACCATCGAGCGCGCCCCGGCTCTCTGTTCCCGTGCGGAAGCGGCTGAGCGTTTCGATCCGCACGGGGTAGCCGCGAAACCGCCGGCGGAAAGTCTCCAGGTGCTGCTGTACTAAAACAGTTGTCGGCGCCAGGACCGCCACCTGCTTGCCGCCCATCACGGCGACAAACGCCGCGCGCAGCGCCACCTCGGTCTTGCCATAGCCCACGTCGCCGCAGATCAGGCGGTCCATCGGCTTTTTTTTCTGCATGTCGCTGAGCGTCTCTTCGATCGCCCGCTCCTGGTCGGGCGTCTCTTCGAACTCGAAGGCGGCCTCGAACTCGCTGTAGAGCTGGTCGGGCGGCGGGAACGCGTGGCCCTGGTGGACTTCGCGGAGCGCGTAGAGGTCGATCAGTTCTTGAGCCATCTCCAGCACCGACTTCCGGGTCTTGGCTTTGACTTTTTCCCACGAAGTGCCGCCGAGCCGGTCGAGCGCCGGCCTGGCGCCGTCGCCGCCGACATATTTTTGCACCAGATTGATCCGGTCGACCGGCAGATAGAGGCGATCGCCCCCTTCGTATTCCAACTGGAGAAATTCTCCCTCGGCTCCAGCCACCTGGAGAAATTTGAGGCCGCGGTAGATGCCGATGCCGTGATCCAGGTGCACGATCGCGTCGTCCGTCTTGAGCTCGCTCAAGCTCGTGATGAAATGGCCGGGAGCGCGCTTCCTGCCGGGAACATGGGCAAGCTTTCGGGTGCCGAAGATCTCGTCGGCCGTGATCAAGATCAAATGGTCCTCGGGGAGGCGGAAGCCCTGCGTGAGGTGACCGACCAACAAAGCACGCGCCGGTTTTTCACGGGAATTGATATTCGGGAAAGGAGCGGTGACGACCGAAACATCGACTTCGTAATGGGCCAGCAGTTGTTTAAGCCGGGTCGCGTCGGCGCGAGTAGGAGCTATCAAATAGACTCTTTCGTTCTGCCACTCTTTGAGGCGCGCCGCCAAAGGGGCCAGGGACGGCTCTCTTCCGGGAAGCGACATCAGCTCGGCGTGAAGATCGGTGTTGAGATACGACTTGACGGTATAGACGGAGTCGGCGCTTTTTCCTCGCGGCGGAGCGATATCGAGCGGCTCGCTATCGAGTCGAGCGAACGGGCGCGCCGCCTCGCGCCATTCCTCAGCGTTGAGATAGAGCCGTTCCGGCGGCGGCGTGAGCCGCCCCTGCTCCTTGGCCCGGGCGCTCATCTCCCAAGTGAGCCGCTCCAGCTTCTCGACCTCCGCCTTCACATGATCGGGCCGATCGAGCCAGAGGAGGGTCTGCGGCGGGAGATAGGAAAAAATCGTCGACAGCGCCGGGTAGAAAAAGGGGACGAGAAACTCCATTCCGACAAACGGAATCCCCTCTCGGACGGATTCCAACAGGGCGTTTTTCTCGATGCGCCCGAGCTCCAGCTCCTCCGCCCGCCTCTCGATCTCCCGCGCGATCCGTCCGATATCGTCGCGCCTGAGTGAAAATTCCTTCATCGGCAGGAGGAGCAGCTCCTGTAGTTCGCTTTGCGAGCGCTGCGTGGCCGGATCGAATTCGCGGATAGACTCAAGCCGGTCCGCACTGAACTCAAGGCGGACGGGGCGTTCGCAGCCTGGGGGAAAGATGTCCAGGATCCCGCCGCGCACGCTGAAATCGCCCCGCTCTTCCACCAGAGGAACGTTTTGAAATCCCCAGTTGACGAGATGATCGAGCAAGCCTTCGCGGGCGCTCTCTTCGCCCGTGACCAGATAACGGTAAGAATTTTTCAGCGCCTCCTTGGGGAGGACTTTCTGCATCACCGCGGCCGCGCTCGAGACGAGGATGGGGGCCTCTCCCTCGACCAGATGATAAAGCCCTTCGAGCCGCGCGCCGATCGTGTCGGGGTGAGGAGAGAGGTTCTCGAAGGGCAGGATTTCCCAGGAGGGAAACAAATGGAGACGCTTGCTCAGCAGCGGCGCAGTTTCCTCCACGCCCAAGAAAAAAGCCAGGTCCTGAAACAGCTGCTCGGCCTCGCGCGCGGTCGGCGCGATCACGAGGAGCGGCGCGCGACGCTGTGCGGCGATCAACGACAGCAGATAGCCGCGGGCCCCGCCCTGAAGCCCATAGATCTTTTTTTCGTCGGGATCGGCGGAGGCCAACAGCGACTCGATATGTTCGTAGAGCGTGGAGGCCGGCATGATTAAAAGAAGATGAAGCGGCTGAGTCGAATTCTCGGCATGCGGTCGCGCGCAACGGCCGGGTTCGCGTCAAGCTCGCCGGCCCATCTTTCCATGGCTTCGATCAGGTTTTGAACTCGCACTCCGAGGTATTTCGGCTGATAGTTTTCCAGGCGAATGATCGCCTGGCGGGCCATCCGGGCCGGCCCTTTGGTTTCGCTGAAGTCGTGGAACATTCTCAGCGCCGCCGCGAGCTGGATCAGCCCTTCGACGAAGGGCTTGTCCTGTTTTTCGGCGCGGAGATAAAACTCCTCCAGCGCCTCGTGCGAGTCGAAGTAACGGCCGGCGTTGAATAGACGAATCCCCTCTCGCAACCGAGCATCCACGACGAAAAACCTCCGCCTCAAAGTAACAATTTACCCCCGGCGCCTCAAGGAGACACCCACACTCCATTACTCCAATACTCCAGTCTTGCCCCTTCCCCGCCGTTGCAGTATCTTCTCGGCGTGCCCCAACCGGCGGAAAGCACCTACACCGTGCGCGGTTATTGCGCCTTGTGCACGGCGCATTGCGCGACGATCACCACCGTCGAGAACGGTCGGGTCGTGAAACTCGATCCCGATCCCGACCATCCGCAGGGCGGCGTCATGTGCATCAAAGGCAAGGCCGCGCCCGAGCTTCTCTACCATCCCGACCGGCTCGACTATCCGCTCAAGCGCACGCGACCGAAGGGAGATCCGGACCCCGGATGGAAGCGGGTCGGCTGGGATGAAGCGCTCGATGACATCGCGCGGCGCCTGCTGGCGATCCGCGAGCGCTATGGCGCACGCGCCGTCGCGTTGGCCAAGGGGACCAAGAGCGGGACGTCGGTGGACGACGCCGAGCGATGGCTTGGGCGGCTGCTCTACGGCTTCGGAAGTCCCAACTGGGTTTCGACCACGCACGTTTGCAACTGGCACAGAGACACCGGCTTCAGCTACACCTTCGGAACCAACTTGCCGACTCCCGATCTCGAACAGAGCAACGCCTTTCTTCTGTGGGGCCACAACCCGAGTTCGACTTCGCTGATTCTCGCCGAGAACATCGTCGCCGCCCGATCGAGAGGGATGAAGATTGTGGCGGCCGACCCACGGCGCGTCGGCATCGCCGGCCGGGCGGATATTCTGCTCCAAGTGCGCCCTGGGACCGACGGCGCGCTCGCCCTGGCGCTGATTCACTGCCTGCTCGAAGAGGGCTGGTACGACGCCGATTTTGTCCGCCAGTGGACCAACGGGACGTTTTTGTTAAGGCGCGACACCGGAAAATTACTGACGGAGTTCGACCTTGCGGCGTCCGGCGAGCGCGAGCGGTGTGTCGTGTGGGACGAAAACGCTGAACAGCCGATCATTTACGATCCGGCCTCAGGATCGCCGGAGAAGAGCGCGGTTCGCCCGCTACTCTTCGGTGAGAGAAGCGTCAGGGACAAAGACGGACGTGAGATGGCTTGCGAAACCGTGCTGCAAGCCATCGCGAGAATCGCTGCGCGCTATAGTCCGGAGCGCTCCGAACCGATCACGCGCGTGGCGGCGGAGAAGGTCTGGCAGGCGGCGAGCCTGCTCGCTCACAATCGGCCGGTCAGCATGTACATGTGGAACGGCCTCGGCCAACATACGAATGCGACGCAGACGAGCCGCGCCGTCGCCGCGCTCTACGCCCTGCTCGGCGACATTGACCGGCCGGGTGGAAACGTGGTTTTTCCCAAGCCGAAATTGAACGGCGTGGACGGAAAAGATCTTCTACCCAAGGAAGTCGCCGCTCAGCGGCTCGGCCGCGCCGAAAAGCCGCTCGGGCCGCCGGCCAAGCCGGGCAACTGCGCCGCCTACGATCTCTTCACCGCCGTTCTTGAGGGTCGCCCCTATCCCGTCAAGGCGCTGCTCAACTTCGGCTCGAACGGAATCATGTCGAGCGCGGACTCGCGCACGGCGCGCGTGGCGCTTTGCGCTTTGGAATTTTCCGTCGCGACGGAACTGTTCATGACGCCGACGGCGGAGCTTTGCGACTACGTGCTGCCGGCGACCTGCTTTCTTGAGATGGGTAATCTGTCGAACGGCTTTGAGCACCGAAGGCGGGCCAAGTTGCATCTCCAATACCGCCCCGCCGTCGTGCCGCCGAGCGCCGAGCGCCGCTCGGATACGTGGATGATCTTCGAGCTGGCCAGGCGTCTCGGATTGGGCGAGCGATTCTGGAACGGCGACATCGAAGCGGGCTACGCTCATGAGCTTGCGCCGAGCGGCGTTACGTTTGATCAGCTCAAGGCCTCGCCCGGCGGGATCACTCTCGACATCCCCCCGCGTTATCGGAAGTATCGCGAGGCCGATGAGACGGGAAGCGCACGCGGGTTCGCCACGCCGTCGCGTAAGGTCGAGCTTTACTCGCAACTGTTCGCCGCCCACGGCTATCCGCCGCTGCCCGACTACGAAGAGCCGTTGATGAGCCCCGTGAGCCGGCCGGAGCTCGCCAAAGAGTTCCCGCTTATCCTCACCAACGCGAAATTCACGACCTTCATTCACAGCCAGCAGCGCGCGTTGCCGGCGCTGCGCAAGTCGTCGCCGGAGCCGATCGCCGAGCTCCACCCCGAAACCGCGGCGGCGTACGGTGTTAAAAACAAAGAGTGGATCGTCGTCGAAAGCCCGAAGGGAGCGATCCGCGTGCGCGCGCGGGTGACGGAGCGTATTCTACCGGGGGTCGTCTGCTGCCAGCACGGCTGGTGGCAGGAGTGCCGCGCGTTAAACCGGCCCGGCTATGATCCGTACTCGGATGACGGGGCGAACCCGAGCGTCTTGATCGGCACCGAACTGAGAGATCCCATCAGCGGCTCGCTGCCGCACCGGTCCTATCTGTGCCGCGTGCGCCCGGTTGACGGCCTTCGTAAGCAGTAAAAGATTTAACTGCCTTCCGCTTGCTGCCTACTGCACGCTCTCTTTCTTCGTCGCCCAAAGCCGCTGATCGTAAGCCGCCACGCGGCGTAGCGTAGCCAGCCAGACGCAGACATCGGAAAGCGACAGAACGACGGCCGAGAGCGCGAAGGATATCAGGTAGCTCCCGCTCACGTCGTAGAAAAAGCCTCCCAACCACGAGCCGAGCGCGCCGCCGACGCCGACGCTGACCACGGAGTAGCCCAGTATCGCCCCAAATCCTTTGCCGGAGAAGATATCGGCGGAGAGCGCCGAGAAGATCACGGCGCGCGAGCCGAAGCCGACGCCGAAAAAGATCAGATAAACGTAGAGCAGCCACGGCTGAGAGGTATCTTGCGTCGCCATCAATGCCGCGACGCCGACAAGGGTGGTGAGGATGTTGGCCGTGTAGGCGGCCTGCTTTGAAAAGAGGTCGGCGATGTAGCCGAACACGAGGCGGCCGCAGGTGCTGGTGATGCCTACAAACCCGAAGATCGTCGCGGCATAGAGCCGGCTGTAGCCGATGTCCACGACATGAGCCACCTGATGCGTGACGATGACGGTCGTGCCGCCCGCGGCAAAGATACGGGCAAAAAAGAGCAGCCAGAATTGGAGGCTCTTGAGAGCCAGCTTGGCCGTCCATTGGTTCTCGGACTCGCGACCTTCCCCCGGCTTTCCGGCGTGAGGACCGCGACGGTAGAAACTCAGAACCAAAGGGAACAGTACGACCAAAATGCCTGCCGCCAGCGTCTGCAGGGCGCGCTCCCAACCCCACGTGGAAATCAGCCACTCGCTCAACGGCGCCAAGAGAAGAATGCCGACTCCGATCCCGGCATAGACGACGCCCAGCGCGGAGGCCCGTTTGGTCGAGAACCACTCCGAAATCAACACCACATGGGGAATCATGCCCATGCAGCTCTGGCCCAGGGCCGAAACCAGGCCGAAGAAGAGATAAAATTCCCAGAGACTTTGGATGCGGCTGCTGAGAAAGAGACCCGAAGCCAACAGAAGGCAACCGGCGCCGACAACCCGCTTGGGCCCGAACCGGTCAAGGAGGTGGCCGACCACGGGAGAAACCAGCGCGTCCACCACAAGGCTGACTGAAAAAACTCCCGCCGTAACCGCTCGGCTCCAGCCAAACGTCTCAAGCAGGGCGACGTAGAAAACGCCGAAAGAGGAATGCAGACCCCGGTCGAGGCCGAGAATCACAAAGGCCATCGCCGCGATGCCCCAGGGGGTTGAGATTTGACGCATTTTTTTCATCGCTCCGGCGGCCGTAAGAATAGAACCAACACGGCGGAAGTTAACAGCGCAAAGGCAAAAAGAACAAACGAGGTCATATAGCTTTTTGTAACATCGAAAAGGAACCCGAAAAAGGGCGGGCCCACCGCGCCGAAGCCAAAGGTGATGAGCAGGCCGAGGCCGCGGACGGTGCCGAGCGATACTCCGCCGTAGTAGTTCGCCCAAATAATTTCCTGCAGTACCTGACTCCCGCCCAAGCCGATGCCGTAGAGAAAAAACCCCGCATAGAGAAAGACCATATCCGAGGCTGTGATCGCGATCGCCAATCCGAGCGCCTGGAACAAAAATTCAAGCATGGTCGTCCGGCGGATGTCCACGCGCTCGCTCAGAAATCCCCAAAGCAGCGTCGAGGCGAGCTGGGTGAACGCGATGATGCTCATGACCGTCGCCGCGACGATCGCCGGATACCCCAGGTCGTTCACATAAGCGAAAACGTGGAGGTTGAGGCCGGCCACGCCGACGTTGGCGACGCCGAAGGTAAGCGCGATGAGCCAAAAGGTGCTCGTGCGCAGCGCTTCTCCGCGCGTCCAGACTCGATCGGTTGAAGCCTGGCCGGTGAGGGGTGGAACCCCGCGCGCTGGAAATGAATTAGGCTCGTACGGCTTGGGAGCGCCGTCAGGGCACAGACCCATCGCTTCGGGGTGACTGCGCATGAAAACAAGCGCGGGCGCAATCACCAATGCCAGCGTGAGGAAGCCAAAGACCGCCCATGTTCCGCGCCAACCTAGCCATACAAACAGCGAAGCCGCCAGCAACGGAATCCCCACCTTCGACAGCCCCTGCCCGAGAGTCGCGATGGCGATGGCCCGGCCCCGCTTGCGCACGAACCAGCGCGAGATCGTCAGGGTGATGACCATAGAGCACATGAGAGTAGCTCCGATCGTCACCAGCGCCCAGCGAACCAACAAGAACTGCCAAAATTCGCCCACCCGGCTCAACAGCAGAAAGCCCGATCCCGCAAGCAACGCGCCGCTCGCCATGAGCCACCGGCCGCCATAACGATCCACCATCGAGCCGATCATCGGAGCCGTCGCAGCGCCGATCAAGATTTCTCCCGAACGAAGCAGCGAGAAGAGACCGCGGGAGACGCCTAAACTCTCCGTCATCGGTTTCAGAAAAACGCTCAGCGTGCTGGAGAACTGGAAGGCGCAGACAACGTTAGAAAGAAAACCCACGCCCACGATGTACCAACCGTAGAAGAAAGGCCGCTTGCTGTGAAAATGATCCGACACGCCCTGTGGCCTATACTCTTCCCACCGCCAGGATCAGCCTGGGCCGCCCGTTGAAAAAGGCTCCGTCGCGAACTCAGGACCGAACTGCGCTCGGACACCCGAGAACGGAGTTTTTCACCGCTTTGTCGGTAAGTATCAGGGATTGTGGGGGATGTAAAAGAAAAAAGGGGACGCCTGGGAGTCCAGGCGGCCCCTTCGAGCTATGAAAAACGGCGCATTACTTTGTCGGCGTTGTCGACTCCGGCTTTTGGGTTTTCTGCCGGGATGATTTCGTTTCGGTTCTTGCCCGGCCCTTCTCCAGCATTTTCAGCACAAGCTTCCCGTCCTTGTCGGTATACATAAATCGCACCGGATCCCCGACCTTGACTTTCGTCAGTTGGTCTTTGGTCTCCTTGGCGTCGGCAACGAGGCTCATCTCCCCGTCCCTGGCTTTGACTTTCGCCGTGCCCGCTTTGGAATCCACCGCGAGGAGTTCTCCTCTGCCCCGGCTGACCTTAACCGTAGTTTCTTTCTTCTCGGTCGTCTTCGCCGGAGCGGCAGGCTTGGCCGGCGAGGCAGGTTTAGCCGGTGCCGGAGTCGTACCCTGCGCCAAGCCCGTTCCGACAAAGGCGAAGAGCGCCACAGGCACAACCAATAACTTGATGATGTTTTTCATTTGACATACCCCCTTTTACCCGTTTAGACGTCGCCACCCAAAATGGCTTCAAGTCAGTTCTTATAACATACCATTCGATGGCTTGGAAGTATCCACCCCCCCCTCAATCGGCGCCTTCGATCGCAACGACCGGCCTTCAGGCGGCCGAGTGGTTGAACAACAATAGCTGCTCCGTAGGCCGCCGGAACCGCTCGGTGCTAAGGCGCGGCGCTCGTTCGTGAATCCCGGCTTTCTTACACGCCACGCGAAACAGCTCAGCCATCTGTTCGGCGAAGATCCCCTCGCCTTTCATCCGGCTGTGAAAACGCGGGTCGTTGAGCTTGCCCGAGCGGACGGCGCGGAGGCGGTTCAGGATCTTGTCTTTTTTTCCGGGATAATGCTGCCCCAGCCAAGCTTCGAAGATTTCCTTCACCCCATGCGGCAGGCGCAACGCGACGTAGCCGGCAAAACGCGCGCCAGCGCCGGCCGCCGCTTGGGCGATAGCCGGCGCCTCCGAGTCGGTCAGCCCCGGGACCATGGGCGCCAGAAGAAATCCCACGGGGATTGACTCGCGCGCCAGCGCTTCGATCGCCGCCAGCCGCTTGGCCGGCCGCGAGGCGCGGGGCTCCATCAGGCCCGACAACTTCTCGTCCAGCGTGGTGAGGGAGATGAAGACCGCCGCGCATTGGTGTTTCGCCAGCGCCGACAGAATGTCGATGTCGCGGGTGACCAAATAGTTCTTGGTCACGACCGTCACCGGGTTGCGAAATTCCACCAAGACCTCCAGGCACCGCCGCGTAAGTTCCAGCCGCTTTTCCACCGGTTGGTAGCAGTCGGTGACGCCGCTCATCGCCAGGACCTTCGGCTCCCATTTGGGATCCGACAGCTCCCGGCGCAGCAGCTCCGGCGCGTTCGCCTTGACCATGATCTTGGTTTCGAAGTCCAAGCCCGCCGAAAAGCCCAGATATTCATGCGTCGGGCGCGCGTAGCAATAGACGCAGCCGTGCTCGCAGCCGCGATAAGGGTTAACGCTGGCATCGAAGCCGACGTCGGGGCTGTCGTTGTAAGCGATGATGCTTTTCGATTGATCGGGGAAAAATTGTGTGGCGGGAGATGAACCTTCGTCGGGGTCCATCGGCTCCGAAACCCGCTCCAGTTTCTCGAAGCGGTTTTTCGGGTTTGAGGCGGAGCCGCGTCCGCGCAGCGGAGACGGCGTTGTCATGGAAGTTTACCCTGCTGCCGGCGGCGTCGGCGCGGGAGCGGCCGGTTGCGCCGGCGCTGCCGCCTGCGCGGCTTGAGCGGTCTTGGCCTCGTGTGCCAGATGGCGGGTGAGGCGCTTGAGCCGCCTGATTTTTCTCTGAACTGTTTTGAGTTTCTGTGGATCGTGGGAGGAGGTCAAAAACCCGGCTTTCTGCTTCTTTAGCTCGCGAATATCGTGCTTGATGGAGTGAATGGCACTGGCGTCTTTGTGCGACTCCTCGTAGGCGACGCCCTTGGCTTTGGCGATGGCCTTAATCAAATCCTCCTTGTGCATTCCGCCGACGCCCTGAAGCTCGGTCTCCGCCTTGGCGAAATCCCTGAGCTTGGAAATGGTCATCCGTCTCAGCTCTTTTATCTCCATTTATCGATTCCTCCCTTTGACAACTGCTGTAAACTGGTAGCATATTTCCCTGGAAAACCAAAATGGCCAGATCGCGTAAAACAAACCTCAAAATCGCCCCGACTCAAGCCCGGGTGAAAAAGATTATCGAGCGGCTCGACAAGGCCCATCCCGGCGCCAAGCTCGATCTCGACTTCGCCAATCCTTTGGAGCTTCTCATCGCGCTGATTCTTGCCGCTCAGTCGCGCGATGATACGGTGAACCAGCTCACGCCTGCGCTTTTCGCCAAATATCGGTCGGCTAAAGATTACGCCGCAGCGCCGCTGGAGGAACTCGGAGGGCATGTTCGCAGAATCAACTTCTCCCGTGTGAAGAGCAAGCGGATCAAAGATTGCTGCGCGGAGTTGGTCCGGCGGTTCAACGGCGAAGTGCCGCAAAATTTGGATGATTTGCTGACTCTCCCCGGCGTCGGCAGAAAGACCGCCAACATCGTCCTCGGCAACGGCTTCGGCCAACAGGCGATCGGCGTCGATACGCACGTGATGCGCCTATCGCAGCGCCTCGGCCTCACCAAGAACACCAACCCCGACAAGATCGAATTCGATCTCATGCCTCTGGTTCCGGAAACTCAGCGCGTCCGCTTCTGCCACCTCCTCCAATACCACGGCCGCCGCGTCTGCTTTGCCAAAAAACCCAGATGCCCGGAATGCACGATTCGAGAGCTTTGCCCCTATCCGGATAAAACGAAGGCTTAAAGGGACTTCCGATGGAATTGACTCTGTTGCTCTGGATTCTCGCCGTCGCTCTGATTGTCATCGGCACAGCAGGACTTGTCCTTCCGGTGATGCCCGGGGCTCCAGTGCTCTTTGCGGGACTGTTAGTGGCGGCCTGGGCGGATGATTTCGCCTATGTCGGCTGGGGCATGCTCGCCATTCTCGGCGTTCTCGCCCTGCTCACCTATATCGCGGACTTCGCCGCGACCGCCCTCGGCGCTAAGCGATTCGGCGCGTCCAACCGGGCGATAGTCGGCGCTGCGATCGGCGGCTTCGTCGGTCTCTTTTTTGGACTCCCCGGCGTCCTGGTTGGACCTTTCGTGGGAGCGGTGATCGGCGAACTCTCAGCGCAGCGGAGCCTCGACGCCGCAACCCGCGCCGGCATCGGCGGGACGATCGGCCTGGCGCTCGGCGCAGCCGTCAAACTTGCCTTGGCCTTTTCGATGTTGGGAATCTTCGCGGTAGCGCGCTTCTTTTGAAGACGGCGCGCTACATAGCCGCCTTAGCAAAACCCCTCAGAGTTTCTTCCCTGCTCCCGCCCGGGGGGCTGTAGGGAATAATGGCGATCTGCTGGACGCCGCTTTTTTTGATCCGCTCCACCTGGGCGCGGCATTCGGCGACGGTGCCGGCGACGGCGAATTTGTCGACGAGCCAGTCGGGGATCACCTCGGCGTGGTTCGCCTCTTGATCCATGTGGTGGTAGTAGTCGTAGGTCTTGCGGATCTCCGCGAGCACTTTCTGTTCTTTCGCGTCGAGCACGTAGGGCTGCGGATGGGCGACCACGCGCGCAACGTGCGCTTTCACGGCGTCCTTTGCCGGAGCTTTGTCCGACACCGCGCAGGGAACCCAGAGGACAAGATCGATGTCGCTGAGTTTTCGTCCGGCGGCCTTCGCGCCCGCCTCGATCTTTTCTTTGGCCTGGCGGAGATATTCGTCGGCCACGCCGACGAGCACGATAATACCGTCGGCGATCCTGCCGGAAAGCTCCAGCATCTTCGGCCCGCTGGCGGCGATGTAGATGGGAATTTTGTTTTTCGATGGATGCTTGAGGTGGATCTTTCCCGTCTCCAGTTGCACCTCTTCTCCCGCAAGCAATGCGCGCATCTGTTGAATCGTTTTTTCAAAATAATCCAGCTTCGCCGGCTTCATCCCCATCGTTTCGACCGAGCTGTCTCCGAGTCCGATGCCGACGATGAAGCGCCCCGGAGCGAGTTCTTCGAGCGTCGCGTAGGCGCTGGCCACCACCGATGGATGGCGGGTCAAAGGATTTGTCACTCCGGTGCCGAGCTTGACCTTGGACGTATTCAACGCGGCGGCCGCCATGTTGACGTAGGCCTCGCGCCAAATCAGATGGGAATCGCCGATCCAGACGTGGCTGAAGCCCAGCTCTTCCGAGAGCTTGGCAAGCTGGATCATGTTTCGCAGCGGCTCCGTCGGAAAAAGGCCGACGCCGAATCGCATGGTTGTCACCTTTCCCTCACCCTCGCCCTCTCCCTGAGGGAGAGGGAAGGGGTGAGGGCTCGATTACCGCTGCCCGCTCCGAGGGCGGCGTCTGTTGGCTGCGGCCGGCGACGCGGATCTCGCCGTCGATAATCACCATCGAGATGCCCGGCAGATCGCCCTTGGCGAAGGAATCGAGCGCGTCTTTGGCCACCGAGCCGGTAATTTTGTGCAGCAGCACTATGTCCGCCGGACGCCCTTCTTCGAGCAGGCCGACGTTGAGACCGTGAGCGCGGCCGACGTTGCCGGTCGCCATGCAGACCGCGACTTCCGGCGGCACCTCGGCGACCGAAGACAAAAACGCGATCTCGCGCAGCATGCCGCGCGGGATGATTCCCGTTCCGCCGGGCGTGTCGGTGCCGATCAGCACGCGATGATAGGCGTTATGCGCCTTGACGGTACGGATCAGACTCAGCGCCATGCGGTAATTTCCCGAGCTGCAAATCTCGACGTGGTAGTCCGTCTCGACGACAATCCGCGTCATGTCGTTTTCCGGCATGGGAATCGGGCCACCCGTGATGTGGCCAACGACATCCGGCTTGATCGAGGTCACCATGTCGAAGCCCGCCACCTGGCTCACGCCCGAGCGCGACACGCCGCCCGAGTGAATTTTCACTTTGATGCCGCGCGCTCTCGCCCATTTCACGTAGCGGTCCGCTTCGCCGTTGGGGAGAAGACTGTAATCGTAGAAGATAAACTTGACCAACCTAATCCCGGCGGCGGCGATCTCGTCGAAATCTTTTTCCGTAAGTCCAGGAACCAATAGCAGCGTGCCGGCAAAAACTTTTACGCCGGACGGCCGGAGGTTGTCGTAACACCGTTTGGTCACCAGCGCGAGCGAGAGCGCCGTTCTCGCATCCGGAGGCAGAGGCAGGCCGGGCAGATGCAACTCGCCGGCCGAGATCAACGCCGTCACGCCGCCGTGCATGTAGTTGGTGATCCAGGAGAGGGAATTCTGCGCCGGTGTGTATTCGCCGATGGAGGGATGGGAGTGGGAATCGACCAAGCCGGGGATGGCCGTGATCCCCTGCGCGTCGATCACCGCCTCCGCGCGCTCGCCGATCCCGTTGCCGATCGCGCGGATCAGGCCGTCTTCCACATAGATCGAGTCCGCCCGCCGCAGGGGATTTTTCAGATCGCCCGTGACCAGAGCGCCGATATTCTTGATCAGAAGCGAAGCCATAAAGATCGCCGCGCCGCGTAACTCGGTGGGACTATATCAAAGCGATCAACTTATATCGAACACGGGGTTTGAATCCCCGTGTTGAAGACAAAGTCCGGTAGGCCGAGCAGTCGCTCCTCAGCCTTCGGTCACCGCCTTGATCGATCGATATGTCACATCCACAAGGCTCTCCAGCTCATTTTCCCCAATCGTGAGCGGCGGCATTAAGATAATTACATCGCCCAGAGGCCGGATCATCACGCCCCGCTTGCGCGCCTCCAAAATCACCTTGTGTCCCATTCTCTTTTCCGTCGGGTAACTTTTGCGGCTGTCTTTGTCCTCGACCAGCTCGATCCCGACCATGAAGCCCCACTGGCGAATATCGGCCACGTGGGGCATTGGAAGAAATTCTCGCTCCAGCTTCGTTTTCAGATAGGCAATCTTCGGCTGCATCCGTTCGATGATCTTCTCTTGCTTAAAAAGCTCAAGACTCGCCAGGGCGACGGCGCACCCCAGGGGATTCCCGGTATAAGTGTGGCCGTGAAAAAAAGTCTTGAAGTCTTTGTACTCGCCGAGGAAAGCCGCAAAAATCTCTTCCGTCGCAAGGGTCGCCGCCAGCGGCAGATAGCCGCCGGTTATCCCTTTGGCGAGACAAAGAATGTCGGGCGTCACTCCCGCCTCCTCGCACGCGAACATTTGGCCCGTTCGGCCGAAGCCGGTTGCGACTTCGTCGGCGATAAAGAGAATTCGGTTTTTGCGGCAGATTTCGCTGAGCGCCTTGACGTAGCCCGCGGGCTGTGACCACATGCCGGCGGCACCCTGCATCAACGGCTCGATGATCAGCGCCGCGAGCCAATTTTTCTCTTGAGCGAGCTTTCCTTCGGCCTCTTGGATTGCGTTCTTGAGTGCGGTCTCCTCGCTCATACGCTTGTAGTAGCGAAAAACGTGCGGCGGGTTGAGGCGCAAGACCGGAAAAAGCAGCGAGCGGTGGAAATGGTGGAACGTCTCCGAATAGCCGACGCTCATCGAGCCGACGGTGTCACCGTGATAGGCCTCGGCGAGCGAAGCGAAGCGCGTGCGATTTGTCTCGCCCTTGAGCTGCCAGTATTGCATCGCCATTTTAAGGGCGACTTCGACCGCCGTCGCGCCGCTGTCGGAATAAAAAACGCGCTTGAGGCCGTTTGGAGCAATTTCGATCAGCTTCTCCGCCAGCTCGATACCGGGAACGTGACTCAGACCGAGAAAGGTTGAATGGGCGATGCGATCGAGCTGATTTTTCAGGGCCTCATCCAGCTTTTCTTTCCGATGACCGTGAACATTGCACCAGAGCGAGGAGACCCCGTCGAGATATTTATTCCCCTGCACGTCGACCAGATAGTGCCCCTCGCCCCGCTCGATGATGCATGGATCTTCTCCCATCCACTCCTGCATCTGCGTGAACGGATGCCAGAGGTAGGTGTGGTCTAGGCGCTTGAGTGTCTCGTAATCCATCAGTTAAACCGGACAATGCAAACTGCAAAGTGCAAAGTGAAAAATGCAAACTGGCAGAGAGCCCGGCGGAAATTTTGCAACTTGCATTTTACAATTTTCATTTTTCATTTCCCATTTCGTTCTTAACTTCCCCGAACGTTTGCAACGCCTTGTGCAAATGCTCATGCGTGTGCGTCGCCATGAGCGTGATTCTCAGGCGGGAAGTCCCTTCCGGCACCGTCGGTGGGCGGATGCCCTGCGCGAAAACGCCCTTTTCGAGCAGCCGCTCGGAAAACGCCATGCATTTTTGCGAGTCGCCGATAATCAGCGGCAGGATCTGGCTCTCGCTCCGTCCGAGACAAAATCCCAATTTTTTGAGTCCCTCTCTCAGCGCGCGGCAATTGTGCCAGAGCGCCAGCCGCCGCTGCGGCTCCTGGTACAAGAGATCGACGGCGGCAATGGCCGCTGCCAGCACCGGCGGCGGTAGTGAAGTGGTAAAGATGAAGCTCCGGCAGCGATTGATGAGCAGCTCACGCAGCGCGCCGCTGCCGGCGACATAGGCGCCGAAGCCGCCGAGCGCCTTTCCCAGCGTCCCCATCTGCACGAGTATGCGCTCCCCTAACCCTAATTTTGCAACGACTCCGGCGCCGTTCGGTCCGACCACGCCGGTAGCATGCGCCTCATCGACCATGATGAGTGCGCCGTAGCGCTCCGCCAGCTCGACTATCTCCGAGAGCGGCGCTTCGTCCCCATCCATGCTGAAAAGCGTTTCGGTGACGATCAGCTTGCGCCCTGCCCCGGACGCGTTTTTTAATTCGTCTTCGAGTCGTGCCAGGTCGCAGTGCGGATAGACCACGGTCTTCGCCCGCGACAAGCGGCAACCGTCGATCAGGCTCGCGTGGTTGAGCACGTCGCTGAAGATCACGTCGCCCTGGGCGACGAGCGTGGGAATGAGGCCGACATTGGCTTGAAAGCCGGAGTTGAAAACCAGCGCCGCCTCCGTCCCTTTCAGCCTAGCGATTTTCTCCTCCAACTCCTCGTGCAGCGTCATGTTCCCTGAGATCAGCCGCGAGGCCACGGCGCCAACGCCGTAGCGGTCAATCGCCTCCTTCGCCGCTTTTTTGAGCGCCGGATGGTTCGCCAGGCCGAGATAGTTGTTGGAGGAAAAATTCAGCACCTCCCTGCCGTCGAGGAGCAGAGTCGCCCCCTGTTCCCCCTCGACGCGCCGGAGCTTGCGGTAAAGCCCCTGCCGCTTGAGCGCATCGAGCTCATCCTGGATAAAATCCCCAGCCATTGCGCGAATAGATTTATTATATGGCGGAAATCATAGCAAACGGGCCGTTACTGAATACTCCATTACTCCATTCTCCAATGCTCCTTGACCATCGAACAAGCGCGGTGGTAGAGATGTAGCCATCGCCTTCGCCGGAGGTATTTTATGGCTGAGCGTGTTTGGGATCGTTTTTTAACCGAGCAGGATAAGGCGCACCTCGCCATGAAACCGCCCAGGCCGATCGGCTTCGGCAAAAAGCCGGCGCTGCTCTTGATCGACCTCTACCGCTGGGTCTTCGGCGACAAGCCTGAGCCGATCCTGGAAGCGATCAAAAACTGGCCGGGGAGCTGCGGCACAGCAGGCTGGAACGCGATTCCGCATATTCAGACCCTGCTCAAAACCGCGCGCGAGGTTCGGATGCCGATTATCCACGTCACCGGTCTGGCGGGCGCCGGCGTGCAGGAGTGGTCCTTCCGGCGCAACGGCGACCCGAGCAAGCTAAGTCCCGAAGGCCAGCAGCGCCGCCAACATAAGTTCGACATCATCGACGAAGTGGAGCCGATCCCCGGCGAAGCGGTGCTGAGGAAAACATCTCCGAGCGCCTTCTGGGGCACGCCGCTCGTGGGACACCTGAACCAACTCGGCATCGACACCGTCATCGCCTGCGGCGAGAGCACCAGCGGCTGCGTGCGCGCGAGCGTAGTGGACGGCACCACCTACCGCTTCCGCATGGTCGTCGCGGAGGAGTGCGTGTTCGACCGCCACGAGGCCTGCCATGCGATCAACCTCTTCGACATGAACCAAAAGTACGCCGACGTGCTGCCGCTCGGCGAGGTGATTCAGTACATGCGCTCCTGGCGCGCCGAACAACCCATCGGAATCTAATTTTAGATTTTCGATTGCCGATTTCCGATTACAATCTAAAATCCAAAATCTAAAATCGAAAATTCAGTGATGCGCATCGCGGTTCCCGACCTGGTCTCCAATTCCTACTTTCCGGCCATCGCCGCCGCGGAGTTGGGCTTCTTCAAGGCCGAAGGACTCGACATCGAAAAAGTCGAGCTCCTCTTTCCGGTGCCGAAGACGATGGAGGCGTTGCGCGACGGCACACTCGACTTCGTCGCCGGCTCGGCGCACGCCACGCTGATGGCCTTTCCGGATTGGAAAGGCGCAAGGCTGTTGGCCGCTTTGGGCCAGAGGATGTATTGGTTCCTCGTGTTGCGGGCGGACCTGGGCGCCAAGCGCGGCGACCTCCAGGCCGTCAAAGGTCTCAAGATTGGCGCCGCGCCGGGCGTCGATTATGGGCTTAAGCGCCTCTTGCTCGAAGCCGGCATCGATCCCGCGCGCGATCAGGTCCAGATCGCCCCCGTTCCGGGCGCGACCGGCGCGAACGTCTCATTCGGCCTCGCCGCGGCCAAGGCGCTGGAAGAGAAAAAAATCGACGGCTTCTGGGCCAATGCGATGGGAGCCGCGCTCGCCGTGCGACGCCGCGTCGGGACGGTCGTCCTCGACGTACGGCGCGGCGACGGACCTCCGGCCGCTCGCAACTACACCTTCCCGGCTTTAGTCACGACGGAGCAGAGAATCCAGCGCGACCCCGCAAGCGCCGCCGCCGCCATACGGGCGATCGTGCGCGCCCATCGGGTGCTGCGCGACGATCTCGGACGCGCGACGGAAGTTGCTCGCAAGATCTTTCCGCCCACGGAGACGCAGCTCATCGCCGAGTTGATCAACCGCGACCTTCCTTACTACGACGCGACGATTTCGGAAGAATCCGTAAGCGAGATGAATCGCTTCGCCCAGGATATGGGGCTGCTCTCCGGGCCGGTGGCGTACGATCAGGTCGTGGCCACGCAGTTTCGCAACCTCTGGAAGAGCGACGGGGTAAGGGGCCACAGGGATGGCGAAAGTTAAAGTCGTCTACTGCTGCCAGAATTGCGGCTCCCAGTCGCCCAAGTGGCTGGGAAAATGCCCGGATTGCAACCAATGGAACACGCTGGTCGAGGAAAAATTCGAGCGCTCCTCTCACCCGCGCGACGAGTTTAATCTCGGCACCAAGGAGAGCCCGGCTTCGATCGCCGAGATCTCGACTGCGGAAGCGGGCAGGGCCCTCTCCGGCATCGGCGAGTTCGACCGCGTGCTCGGCGGCGGGCTGGTTCCAGGCTCGGTCACGCTGATCGGCGGCGACCCCGGCATCGGCAAGTCCACTCTATTGCTGCAAGCCTTCGCGGCGCTGAGCCAAAGCGGCCTTTGCTGCCTCTACGTCTCGGGAGAAGAATCGCAGCGGCAGATCAAGATGCGCGCCGAGCGACTCGGCATCGTCTCGCCGAATTTGTTGATTCTGAGCGAGACCTCGCTCGAAAGAATCCTGGAACAGGTCAAGAAAAATAAACCCGATGTCCTGGTGATCGACTCGATCCAGACGATTTTCACCTCCACTCTTCCTTCCGCCCCGGGCAGCATCGGCCAGGTCAGGGAATCTTCCGGCCTGATTATCACGCTGACGAAAAAGAGCGGCCTCAGCACCTT
>JBGPGE010000052.1:0-30361 GCA_041483675.1 Binatia bacterium | reverse complement strand
TGTCACCCCCGAATGTTTTTATCGGGGGTCCAGTCCGAGTTTCGCCTGGATTCCCGCTAAAAGCATGCGGGAATGACGGACCTTGACCCATTCGACTTTGCTCAGGGTCATGGTGAGGAAGATCGAACCATGAGAAAACTTGGAATCGCCATTACGCAGCAAGCTGCGGGGAATTAAACCCGTAGTGATTAAAAACGAAGATCTCAAAACTAAAAACTTCATGCGCATCGCCTACGGTGACTTGATCGGCGGGGTGAGCGGCGATATGTTCGTCGGCGCTCTGCTCGATCTCGGCCTCCCGCTTGAAATTCTCAAGTCAGAGCTTAAGAAAATCCCGACGCTTAAATATCGGCTCGAAGTCGGAACAAAGAAGCTCAACGCCATCAATGCGACTCGTTTTCGCGTCATCTGCGGAAAGAACGAAGCAGATCGCTCGTGGAAGGATATCCGAGGTTTGATCCACCAGAGTTCCCTCGAACCCGAGGTCAAAGAGCCGGCACTCAGGATTTTCAGCCGTCTTGCCGAAGCCGAGGGAAAAATCCACGGCGTCACGCCTGAAAGAGTCCACTTCCACGAAGTCGGCGCTACCGATTCCATCGTTGACATACTCTCAGCGGCCATCGGCGCGCATCACCTGAAGATCGACTCGTTCCGTTTTTCGCGCATCCCGCTCGGACGCGGCGTCACTCGCTCCAGACATGGGCCGCTGCCGCTCCCAGGCCCGGCAACGCTCGAACTTGTAAAAGGTCTTCCGGTCCAATGGCTCGACTTAGAGGGAGAAACCGTGACGCCCACCGGCGCCGCAATCATAGCGACACTGGGATCTCACTTCGGCGAAGCGCCGCAGATGACCGTGGAGCAGATCGGGTACGGCGCAGGCGAAAAAGAATTCCCCGACCGGCCTAACGTTGTGCGTCTTGTCATGGGCCAGGATGCGGCGGGCTGGGAGCAGGATGAGATGGTGGTCATCGAGACCAACATCGACGACATGAACCCGGAGTTTTACGACTACGTTCTCGACCGCCTCTTCGCCGCCGGCGCGCGCGATGTTTCTTTATCGCCGGTGCAGATGAAGAAAAACCGGCCCGGAACTCTTCTTAGGATCATCGCCGAGCCGTCCCTCAGAGAAAAACTCGCCGAGATTATTTTTCAGGAGACCACGACCATCGGCCTGCGCTACTATCCCGTCAAACGGATGATTTTGAAGCGCACCGCGTCCCGCGTCAAAACCAAATTCGGCACAGTGAAGGTTAAAATTATCGAACAGCCGGACGGGACGAAACGAGCGACGCCGGAATACGAAGACTTACGGCGAATCGCCGCCGCGAGGAAGATATCGTTGAAGATTCTTTACGACGAGGTAGTTAGGAGCTACAAACACTGACTAAACCCTGCGCCAACTATCGCACCAATCAGGACTCGGTCATCAATCGGGCACATCAGGAAGCTGAGCCCCGTGCCATACTGCGACAACCCATACAATATCTCCCTCGATCCGATAAAAGAAGCGGTAGGGAGTGACGATCACCTCTCGATATGGAAGCTCTGGAAATTCGCGGATTGCCTTCCCGGACTCGGGGAAGCGTTCTAACCTGCGGAGAATTCTTTCCGCTCTTCGCCAGAACTCAAACGCCGCGCGGGGATTCTCTTGCTGAATGTAACTTGCGACTCTAAGGAACTGTGAGCGGCCCGTCGGCGTAAAACGAACCTTCACTTGCTGTTTTGTTTGAGTCGCGTCTCACCTTCGGCGAGCACCTCGTCAAGGTCGTACCCTTTGCCGGCTGCGATTTCTTTCTCTCCACGAGCAAGCAGTTCCAGAATCTGCCGTTGTTGCTCGGCCCGCTCGTAGCTGGGCAGACTGAGCATCACCGCAGCCGCTCTCCCTTTTTGCGTGATGATTACCGGGTTTCTAGACTTGCGCACACGCTTCAACACAGCCGATGCATCATCGCGAAGATCGCTAATCGGAATACTTGCCGGCATTCTGGCCATTGCCCTGCCCTCCAAATGTTTCTCTAAATGTACAGCCGAGTGAAGTTTATCACAAGAGATCATCTCCAGCCGTTCCGGGACACTCCAGAACTGCTTCTCTAACTTGATCTGCGCCGCAAAACGGACTCCAGCAGTCGAAGGTCGAGCCGGGCCTCAAACAAATCAGCAAGGGAGACCCGCTTAGCCTCCAAGCCATCGATGTACGGAATCTCCCCCACGCACGGAACCGCTGTCAGTGACAGGAGCGCGTCCCGGTTGGTCTCGGTGGCGAGCGAAGATTCGCTGGCGACTTGATTCAGGACATAACCCAACACGCGGAGACCGCGGCAGGAGGCGTGTTCGAGAGTGAGAAGAAGATGGTTGATCGCGCCGAGGCGGTTGGCGGCGACCACGAGGATGGGAAGCTTCAGGAGTTTGGCGAGGTCAGCGTAGGTGTAGTGAGACAGAATAGGAACGAGCAGGCCGCCGGCGCCTTCGACTATGGTGACGTCGTGGGCGGAGCTGATCTCGCGGTAAAGACCTGCAAGAAAGTTGATATCGATCTTCGTCCCTTCCCTCTCCGCCGCCACGCTGGGCGCGAGCGGCGCGCGCAAACGGTAAGGGCAGATGCGCTCCAGCGGCTCGGCTGAGCCGGACGCTTCCTTTAGATAAAGAGCATCCTGAGGAAAAAGTTTACCGTCTTTTTCGTCGCAGCCCGTCTCCGCCGGCTTCATCACGCCGACTTTGTAGCCCGATTCTCTGAGCAGCGCGGCCAAGCCGCACGCGACGAGCGTCTTGCCGACTCCGGTGTCTGTTCCGGCAATGAAGATTCCTGTTCCCATGAAATTGCTGCCGGCAAATTCAGTAGCACCGGATTTCGACTTCGTTGCCGTCGGGATCGAGAAAATAGACCGAGGTGGCCCGGCCGCGCGCGCCCCAGCGGGAGATCGGACCCTGGACGATCGAGACGTTGTGACCTTTCAGGTAATCCACGATGCCGCTGAAGTCTTCTTTATCCACCACCAGGCAGAAGTGGTTGAGGTTGCCGAGCGTCTTCCCGTCGCTCTTCGGGAGCGCGCCGGACTCCTTGGAAATGCTCAGATCGATGATCGTGTGCTCGTTGATCCGCACCGACGGAAAACCTATTTTCCCCGCGCGAAACTCATCGACTCGTTCCGCTCCGAGACCAAGAACCTGAGTATAAAACGCCAGCGAGCGGTCGATGTCCTTGACGTTGAGCACGATGTGGTCCAGCTCCGTGATCCGAATCGGTTTCATCGTATCTCTCCCTTCTCGCCCGCGATCGTCTCGATCTGCCCGAGCAGCGCGGCGACTTCGCCCGGCGCCCCGACGGTGATCCGCAGGCAATCCTGCAATCCGGGCTGATTAAAATAGCGCACCAGGATTTTCCGCCGCTTCAACTCTTCGTAAAGCCCCTGCAGATTTTGCCCTGCTTTTCGCGCCAGGACGAAGTTCGCCTGCGAAGGATAGACGTAGAAGCCCAACTTCCGCAAGCCGCGAGTCAGCTTTTTCCGGCTCCGCTGGATCCGCCGCGCGTTGCGTTTCATCCACGGCAGATCGCCGAGCGCCGCGGCCGCCGCAACCTGGCTCAACCGGTTCACGTTGTAGGAATCTTTGACCTTGGTCATCCCTGCGACGATCTCATCAGACGCAAACGCCAGGCCGATGCGCATCCCGGCGAGGGAGAAAGATTTGGAGAAGGTTCTCAGGACCACGAGATTGGGATGGCTGTTGAGCAGGGGGAGAGCCGATGCTCCCTCGCCCTCTGCAAAGTCGATGTAGGCTTCGTCAACCACCAGCACGCCCGAAACGGCCTTGGCCAATCTCTCGATCACATCCAGCGAGACCAACGTGCCGGAGGGCGAGTTGGGATTGCAGACGAAAGTCAGTGCGGCTTTCCCGCCGAACAGCGCTTCAGGAAGAGAGAAATCCGGGAGATAAGGCGTCGTCGTCTTCGTTCCTTCTTGAATCGCGATCAGCGTATCGTAGAGCGTGTATGTCGGCTCGGCGTAAGCCACGCGATCCTGCGGCCCGACGAAGCAGCGCATGAGCAGCGAGAGCAGCTCGTCCGAGCCGTTGCCGACCAGAATATTTTCCGGCGAGAGGCCATAGACGCTCGCCGCAACCGAGCGGAGGGAATCGCTCAGCGGCTCCGGATAGAGACGGAGCGAGCGGTCCGCCGCCTTGCGCAGGGCGGCTAGGACGCGAGGCGAAGGCGGATAAGGGTTCTCGTTGGTGTTGAGCTTGATGAACTCCCCGCCGCGCGGCTGTTCTCCCGGAACGTACCCCTCGATCGCCGCGATGTTTTTTCTCAGATAATCTACCACGGCGACGATTCTATCCGCACCATGGCGCCATTTCAAATCGGGCTTGCTTTTCAAAATCGGCGAACTCTGGTACAAATTGATTTAATCTATGGACCTGAAACGCATCCCCAGCGGCATCCCCGGCCTGGATCCGTTGATCGAAGGAGGATTTCCCGCAGGAAAGTCTTACCTCATCACGGGAGATCCCGGCACGGGGAAGAGCATTTTCTGCTTGCAATTTCTCGTCCAAGGCTTGATCGACGGAGAAAAGGCGGTCTATGTCGCCGTCGATGAAAAGCCCGGCGACGTGATCGATCAGGCGGCCTCCTTAGGCTTGGATCTATCTCCCTACATCGAGAAAAAGCTGCTCGTTATATTGGACGCCTCCCCGTTTTTCGCCGGCAGAAGGAGCGCCGGCAAGGAGAGGGAGATCGATGTGGCCAAGACAGTCGCCGATCTCGCCAGCTACGTGAAGCGAATGGAAGCCGCTCGCGTGGTCATCGATCCGGTTGGACCGTTGATCGGCGCCGGCGGACCGGCCGAGCGCACGCAGGAGCACGCGCGCGTGCTGGTGCATTCGCTGCAGGTCTTTCTGAAATCGACCAATCTGTTTACCTCCTATCGCGCTCCGGGAATCCGCGACGAAGGCAATTACGGCGCCGAGGAATTTCTGGTCGCCGGCGTCATCGTCCTGCGGGTGGCCAAAGCCGACAAGCGCTTCTTTCGAACGCTCATGGTCCAGAAGATGCGCGCCACTGCGCTGGAGTTGATGGAGCATGAGTTCGCCATCACGGCCAAAAAGGGGATCGTCATCCACGCGGACGGCGGCGCCCGGTCCTAACGAGTTTTTCGCGCCTTCCTTCGTTCGCCGATCCGCTTCCGTTTGCATGTTTCTTTCCTTGACACGGCTTCCAACCGTGATTACCTTCAGTTTTGTTCGCCCGAGAAAACGATGCGTTTAGACAAACTCACAGTCAAATCGCAAGAGGCGCTCCAGCAGGCACAGGCGCTGGCGGAGCGGCGCAATCACCAGGCCATCGACGTCGAGCACCTGCTGATGGCGCTCGTCGGCCAGAAAGAGGGCGTCGCACTCGCGCTGCTGCAGAAACTCGGTGTCCCGGTAGCCAATCAGGTCGATCGGCTGCAAAAAGCTCTCGACCGCATCCCGCAGGTGACCGGCGCCAGCGCCGGACAAACCTTTATCGGCCCGCGGCTCAAAAAAACCATCGAAGCGGCCGAAAACGCAGCTCAAGAACTCAAGGACGATTACGTTTCCGCCGAACACTTGCTGTTGGGAATGCTCGAGGACGACGGAGAGACGGGCAAAATCCTCCGCGAGATGAAAGTCTCGAAGGATCAGATTCTCAAAGGGCTGGTCGATATCCGCGGCTCGCAGCGCATCACCGATCCGAATCCCGAGGAGAAATACCAGGCGCTGGAGAAATACAGCCGCGATCTTACCGACCTCGCGCGCAAGGGCAAGCTCGATCCCGTGATCGGCCGCGACGACGAGATCCGCAGGGTCATTCAGGTACTCTCGCGCCGCACGAAGAATAACCCGGTGTTGATCGGGGATCCCGGCGTGGGGAAAACGGCCATCGTCGAAGGATTAGCGCTTCGCATTATCAATGGAGATGTCCCGGAGGGACTTAAAGATAAACGGCTCGTCGCCCTCGACATGGGCGCCCTGGTCGCCGGCGCGAAATATCGCGGCGAGTTCGAGGAGCGGCTCAAGGCCGTGCTCAAGGAGGTGACCGAGGCCGGCGGGCAGATTATTCTTTTTATCGACGAGCTTCATACGCTGGTCGGCGCCGGCGCCGCGGAGGGCGCGATGGACGCGTCGAACATGCTCAAGCCGGCGCTCGCGCGCGGCGAGCTGCGCTGCGTCGGGGCGACGACGATCGACGAATACCGCAAGCGGGTGGAAAAAGATCCGGCGCTCGAACGGCGGTTCCAGCCGATTCTTGTCGGCGAGCCGTCGGTGGAAGACACAATCGCCATTTTGCGCGGGCTCAAGGAGCGATACGAGATTCATCACGGCGTCCGCATCACCGACGGGGCAATCGTCGCCGCGGCTACTTTGTCGCACCGCTACATTAGCGACCGCTTCCTGCCGGATAAGGCGATCGACCTGATCGATGAATCCGCCTCCCGACTCAGGATCGAGATCGACAGCATGCCGACGGAGATCGACGAGATCGACCGCAAGATCATGCAGCTCGAGATCGAGCGCCAGGCGCTCAAGCGCGAGAGCGATAAGGCATCTAAAGAGAGGTTGAATCGCGTCCAGCGGGAGATCGCCGAGTTGCGCGCCGAATCGGACAAGCTCAAAATCCACTGGAAACAGGAAAAGGAAGCGATTAAGAAGCTGCGCGCTTTGAAGGAGAAAATCGAGGCTACCAAAGTCGAGGAACAGCAGGCACAGCGGAGCGGAGATTTAAATCGCGCCGCCGAGCTGCGCTACGGAGTTCTGACCCAACTCAATAAAGATCTCGCCGCCGAGAATGAAAAGCTCGCGGAGCTTCAGAAAGACCAAAAAATGCTCAAGGAGGAGGTGGACGCCGAGGACGTGGCCGAAGTCGTCGCGAAGTGGACGCGCATCCCGGTGTCGAAGATGTTGGAGGGCGAAGTCCAGAAGCTGCTTAAGATGGAAGATCGGCTGAAGGCTCGCGTAGTGGGCCAGGATCAGGCAATTGAGGTCGTAGCGAACGCAGTCCGCCGCGCCCGCGCCGGTTTGCAGGACCCGAACCGCCCCATCGGATCGTTCATTTTTCTGGGCCCCACCGGCGTCGGCAAGACGGAGCTTTGCCGCGCGCTGGCGGAGTTTCTGTTCGACGACGAGCAGGCGATGGTCCGTCTCGACATGTCCGAGTTCATGGAAAAACATTCCGTGGCGCGTCTGATCGGCGCGCCTCCCGGCTACGTCGGCTACGAGGAGGGCGGCTATCTGACGGAAGCCGTGCGCCGTCGTCCCTACTCCGTGGTATTGTTCGATGAGATCGAGAAGGCCCATGCGGACGTTTTCAATGCGCTGCTGCAAATTTTGGAAGACGGGCGCATGACCGACGGCCAGGGAAGGACGGTCGATTTTAAAAATACCCTCGTCATCATGACTTCCAACCTGGGGAGCCAGTTGATCCAGGACCTGGGAGAAAAAGATCGGGGAGAGCTGGAACGTCGCGTGACCGCGGCGTTGCGCGAGGCCTTCAAGCCGGAGTTTCTCAACCGGGTCGATGAAACCGTCGTGTTCAACAGCCTGGGCCGCGAGCAGATCAAAACGATCGTGGATATCCAGCTTAGGCGGCTGGGGCGCGTCCTGGCGGAGCGAAAACTCGCTCTGGAGGTCACCGACAAGGCCAAAGGCTTTCTCGCTGAAAAAGGCTACGACCCGGTTTACGGCGCGCGCCCGCTAAAGCGGACCATTCAGAAACTTATCCAGGATCCGCTGGCGCTTAAACTTCTGGCCGGAGAGTTCCGCGAAGGCGAGCGAATCAAGGTCGACTCCGACAACCACCAGCTCCTCTTCAGCCACAGTGGGCCGGCCACGAGCGGGGAGACCCTGACCGAAAGAGTCCGCCATTGAGGCCGCCGGGTAGCCTGTTTTAGCCGGGCTACGTGGAAAACCGTGACACGGTGTCGATCGAGGGGGCAGGCCATGAAGGACGACGGCACTGACCGTGAAGGTTCGAAAAAAGCGACCCTCTATTGCCGTCGGCCGGAAGGGCTTGCCCGCGAGAGCGTGAATAATCCGGCCTAGCGGCCTATTCTCCTCGTCCTGAGGGCTCGCCCCCGAGAGCTTTCCAGAGAATCCACTCAAGTCGGCTCCGCGCTCAACCACCATGACGACAACCGCCGCGCCCAACCCGACTCAGCCAAATCCACGGCTGGTTCTTGCCAACGTCTGCGTCGGCCTCTTTATGATCGCGCTGAACCAGCGGGCGCTGGTCGTCTCTTTGCCGACCCTGACCCAGGAATTTCACACCAGCCTGACAACGATCCAGTGGGCCCTGCTGGTTTACGATCTGACTCTGATCGGATTGGTGCTGACCCTGGGCCGCCTCGGCGATCTCTTCGGCCGAAAGCGAATTTACACCGCCGGCTATCTCATCTTCGTCTGCGGTTCGGCCGTCTGTGGCTTCGCGCAATCCCCCGCCCAACTCATCGTCTTCCGCCTGCTGCAAGCGATCGGCGGCTCGATGCTGGTCGCCAATGGGAGGGCTATCGTCTCCGTCGTCTTTCCGCCGGAGCAGCGGGGCAAAGCGCTCGGCCTTACCTCGACCGCCTTTCACGTCGGCTTTCTGACCGGCCCTACGTTGGGAGGATTCATCATCGACGCCATCGGCTGGCGCTGGAACTTTTTCATCAATATTCACGTCGGCCTGCTCGGCGCCTATCTCGCGTGGCGGATTCTCAGGGAGGAAGAGAAACGCGAAACCGCCGTGACCGTCGATATTCAAGGCGCCTTTCTCCTCCTGGTCACCACCGCTTCGTTTCTCTCCGCCATGAACCGGCTGCCCCATCTGGGGTTGAGACACCCGATGGTCCTCACTCTCGTCTCGGTTGCGGCGATCGGGCTGGGCGCTTTTATCCGGACGGAGCTGCGCGCCGAGACCCCGATCTTAAGCCTCTCGCTCTTTCGCAATAGGCTGTTCAGCGCGGCCAACTTAAGCCTTTTTTTCATCACCTCGACTCAGTCGGCCATCTCTTTCCTTATGCCCTTTTACCTGCAGAGCCTGCTGGGATTCACGCCGACGCAGATGGGCTGGATCGTCATCGCAAACTCGGTTGTAATCGTGATGGTCGCGCCGCTCGCCGGTTGGCTGTCCGACCGTCTGGGCTCCCGCCTGCTCTGCACGGTCGGCTCGGGCTGCATCGTAACGGCGCAGTTTTTCCTCGCCTCGCTCCGCCTCGACTCCACGGCGCTCGGAATTATGCTTCCGCTCGCGCTTTCGGGCCTCGGCTGGGCGATGTTTAATGCTCCCAATCAGAGCGCGATCCTCGGCGCCGTGCCGCGAGACAAAGTAGGAGCGGCCTCCGGGATGACCGTCACGACCGCGCGGATCGGCGGCGCTACGGGTGTCGCCTTCTCCGCCGCGATCTTCACCTATGGATTAGCGGCGGCGGGCTTGAGCCAAGGCCAGATCGAATCGCCGCAAGCCTGGGGCGCCGTACCGGAGATTTTTCTCCGCAACTTCAACCACACCGTTCATGTGATCAACTTCTTTACCCTCTTGTCGGTCTTCTTCTCCGCGGCCCGCGGGGGCAGGATGGGGAGCTCTCAAGCTCCCGCCTCCAGGCCCCGTGGTGAAGCTTGACGCGTATTTTCCGCTAGCCTACTCTGGCCCCATGCCCTGGTATCTCCACGTGGACATGGACGCCTTCTTTGCTTCAGTGGAGCAGGCGGTCGATCCAACGCTGAAAGGCAAGCCGGTTATCGTCGGCGGAAGAAACGGCCGAGGCGTCGTGACCTCCGCCTCTTACGACGCGAGAAAATACGGCGTCCATTCGGCGATGCCCGGCTTTCAGGCCAAAAAACTTTGCCCCAACGGAATCTTCCTTCCCAATCGGCGCAGCCTCTACAGCGACTACTCGGAAAAAGTCTTCGCGATTCTTGACCGGTACTCGCCTGTCGTCCACGCCCTTTCCATCGATGAAGGGATCGTCGATCTGACCGGCACGGAAAAACTCTTCGGCCCTCCGGCAAAGACGGCCGCTGAGATTCTTCAGCGAATCAAGTTGGAGCTGGACCTTCCAGCCTCCGCCGGTCTTTCGACCAGTCGGGTCGTCGCGAAAATCGCCGCCACCGTGGCGAAGCCTCAGGGGTTGATTCATGTCTTGAGCGGAATGGAAAGATCTTTTCTTTCGCCTCTCCCGATAGAGTTGGTTCCGGGCGTCGGACCCAAGGCCCAAGCTGAGCTGGCCCGGCGTGGAATCAAGACGATCGGCGACTCGCTCAGCCGGCCTGAACTCAGCGAGCGGTATTTCGATCTCGACGACCGCGAACGCCGGCCGCGAATCCACGACCACTCTATCGGCAATGAAACTACACTGGACCGGCCGCTCAAGCAGAAAGAAAGGATGGAGAGCGTCTTATGGGAATTGGTCGACGAAGTGGGAAGAAGGCTCAGGCAGGAAGGTTGCTTTGCCCGCTGCATCACTTTGAAGATACGCTACTCCGATTTTAAAACCATCACCCGTTCACGCACGCTCGCCGCTCCCACTTGCTTCGATCGCGAGATTTTCGCTGTTGTGAGCGACCTCCTGCGAAATAATGTCATCCCAGACCGGCCTGTGAGATTGCTCGGCGTCACCGCCGGCTCTCTCTCCGACTCCCGCGGGCAAGAGTCGCTTTTTGACGCTCAAAAGGGCCGCGCCTGGGAGAAACTCTACCGCGGGATCGACACTCTCCGCGAGAAATACGGCGACGCCGCCATCGGCGTCGCGACACCACGCGATAGAAGGCGTTGAGCGAACGGGTAGAGGGCCTCTCGGTAGTGGTTCAGTTTCGTGGAATTTTGTAGGGGCGACCCCCTGTGGTCGCCCAAAAAAGCGGGCAGGCACGGGGGCCTGCCCCTACGGGGATACGTCCTTGAAATCAAATTGAACGCTTCCCGTCCCCTCGGCCCAATTGACTTTCGCTCGGAATCCCCCTTACAGTTGCACTCTGAAAGAGACTATCGACGCGTTCCGTTCAACCATGACCACGACGAACCATCCCTTTCTCGCCGCCTGCCGCCGGGAAAAAACTCCCTACACTCCCGTCTGGCTCATGCGCCAGGCCGGGCGCTACATGCAGGAATACCGAAAACTCCGAGCGGAATTTTCTTTTCTCGAACTCTGCAAGCGTCCCGATTTGGCCGCCGAGATCACCGTGACGCCGGTGGAGCGCCTCGGCGTAGACGCCGCCATTTTGTTCGCCGACATTCTTCTTATACTTGAGCCGATGGGCGTAGGCCTGGAGTATTCGAAAGACGACGGCCCGGTGATCCATAATCAGGTTCGCAGCAGGACCGGCGTCGAGCAGCTTGTGGAATTCGACCCCGCGGACGCCCTCTCCTATGTCTTCGACGCGGTGCGCAAGTGTCGCGCGGCGCTCGACGGCCGGGTGCCGCTCATTGGCTTCGCAGGAGCGCCCTTCACTCTCGCCTCTTACCTCATCGAAGGCGGCGGCTCACGCAATTATCTCTGGACCAAGAAGATGATGTACACCGACCCCGGGGCCTGGCGCGCGTTGATGGAGCGGCTCTCTCAACTGCTGGCGAAATATTTGAACGCGCAGATCGCCGCCGGCGCCGAGGCGGTGCAGCTGTTCGACAGTTGGGCGGGTTGCTTGGCGCCCGACGATTACGAGAGATATGTCCTCCCCTACACGCGAGCGACCATCGCAGCGATCACGCCTGGCATTCCAGTCATCAACTTCAGCACTGGAACGACCGGGCTTTTGCGGCTGCTCCGCGCTGCCGGCGGGGACGTGATCGGCGTGGACTGGCGAGTGAATCTGGACGAGGCCTGGGAACGACTGGGATACGACGTGGCCATTCAGGGCAATCTCGATCCCGTGGCCCTGTTCGCTTCGCCCAAGGAGATCCGCCGCAAGGTGGCGGAGATTCTTAAACGCGCCGGCGGGAGGCCGGGCCATATCTTCAACCTGGGCCACGGCGTCTTGCCGGAGACTCCCGTGGAAAATGTGATCGCGATGGTCGAGGCGGGGCACGAGCTGAGCGCGAGGTAAAATGGCCGACGCGACCTTCTGGGCCTTGAGTATTTACCGCCGAGGCGCCCTTCGACTCCGCTCAGGACAGGCTACGGACGCGGAGGGGGATTAAGTGCCGAGTGCTGAGGACTGAGTGCTGAGAGGGCATAGCGCAAAGCGCTGAGGGGAAAGGCTTAGCTCTGCGAACTCGGTGTCTCTGCGGTGAGTATGCTTCCGCTAATCTCTGGTGATTTGTCTTCGTACCATGAATAAAGCGGCCTGTGACGCGGTTCTGCTGCTCGCCTTTGGCGGGCCCACATCTCCCGAAGATATCCGTCCGTTCTTAGCCCGCGTGGTGCGCGGCATCCCGGTGCCGCCTGAGCGAGTTGAGGAAGTCGCGCATCACTACGAGGCTGTAGGCGGCCGCTCGCCGCTAAACGACATCACGATTCGCCAGGCGCGCGCGTTAGCAGACTGGCTCAAACAGCGCGGCCTGCCGTTGCCGGTTTACGTCGGCCTGCGCCACTCAAGCCCGTTCATTCGAGAGACGCTGGATAAAATGTCGGCGGGCGGCGTGAAGCGCGCACTCGGTTTTATTCTCTCGTCGCACGAAACCGAGGCGAGTTGGAAGCGTTATCAGGATAACGTTGCCGACGCGCGGAAGGAGATAGGCGGCCTTGCTCCGGATATAGACTTCTGTCCCGGCTGGCACGCGCATCCCCTCTTTGTTCAGGCGTGGGCGGAGCAGATTGGGGCGGAGCTGGCAAAACTGCCGGAGGCGAAACGCGCCGATGCGCCGCTGCTCTTCACGGCGCACAGCATCCCCACAGCGATGGCGGCGCGCTCTCCCTACTGCGCGCAACTTGAGGAAAGCTGCTCGCTCGTTGCTCAGCGTCTGAACCATAAGCGGTGGTCGCTCGCCTATCAAAGTCGAAGCGGCAGCCCCAAGGAACCGTGGCTGGAGCCGGACATCGGCGCGGCCTTAAAAAATCTCGCGGCGGAGGGCGCCGCCGATATCGTCGTCGCCCCGATCGGCTTTGTCGCGGATCATGTCGAGATCCTTTACGATCTCGATATCGAGGCTAAATGCATCGCGGAATCACTCGGCCTGCGTTTTCTAAGAGCGAAGTCTCTGAACGACAGCCCTACCTTCATCCGCATGATGGCGGAGGTGATACAAACGAAGATGTCAGCGTTCAGCGATCAACCAAACAGCCGGTGATATTCAAATCGTCTTAGAATACTCAGGCGCTAATTTCAGTAAGTCAACCTAAGTCAACGCCGTCCCTTAAAATGAGATCCGCCCCTGGAAGCTCGCCGCCAACCTGGCGAGAGACTTCTTTCTGACCACCTTTTTCGCCGTCAACTTCAAGTCGGCGAGGAACCCCGAGTAGCGCGGGGGCCTCTTTTACGGAGACTTTAGCCGCTTCACTGCCGCTTCCAACACCTCCTCACTAATCCACCGCTTCCTCCTAAGTTGCGCTATGCGGCTCTTCGCTAACTCGACATCGAGAAGCTGCCGCCGGTGAGCCTCCAACACGAACTCCAGACTTCGCAGGCAAGCGATGCCTTTTCGCCCGGCGACTTCCCACGCCCGCTCATCATCTATCAGCACCACGTCTGCATTTAGTTCTTCAGCAAGAGCTAAAGCTTCAGACTCCCCTGGTCCCAACCGCTCCACCAAGTAAGCTTTCAAGTTCTCGTCATCCTTAGACAGCGATTCGCTTGATCCACGCCGCACCGGCCACCTCTTCAGCGCCTGGGAGACCGACGCCCCGTGTGACTACTTCATCGTAGACCGCGTCAGGGATGAAAACCTCAGAGAAGATCCGGGGGACCAGTGGGAGGGTATCTATCGTGGCTAAAGCGATCAGGAAACTCGAATCTGCGACAACCTTCACGCTCACTCTTCCCCGCGCCGGAGAAGATCGGCAACTTCTTCGGGGTCACGGGGCAGGGTAGTCAACACAGGGATATTCTTCGCTTGCAGCAGATCGAGGAACTCCCTGTACGACAGCTCCAAAAGTTCGGATGCCTTTCCGGCCGAGATGCGGTGCTCCCGGAACAACTCCAATACCACCGCCTCGGTCCATGCCCGTCGTAGGCACTCGTCAGGGCCAAGCAGTCCGGCAATCTCGTCGGGTATCTGAATTGTTCTTAACATAACCGCCTCCTAAGCAGCTTTCAGAGACCGAGCGGCGGATACCGATAATCGCAAGGGGTACAGACCAGCAGCTCCGGAAGGTCCTTGTCCGAATCCATGAGAAAAATAGTATCCAGCCCGAGCAAAAGGGCAACCCTTACGGGAGCGCCAAATCGCCAATTCATCGGTGGCCTATGGGGACTGTCCCCCCTTCCGAGCGATCTGCGATTCCTTCGACGTTCACCCACCCAACCAACTCAACAAACCCTCCCACCCAATTAACGCGCCCCAATCCTTTCTTCACGAAGTCACTCCATCCAACGAACCGCCGCAAGCTGGAGGCGTTTGAGGAGATGCCTACCCTGATGTGGCGAGGCACTACAACGAATACACCGGAACCGTAGTAACTTCCTCAGGCTCAGGAGGACGCGCTACAACTCTGTCCATTTGCTTCAATACCTCTGGACCAAAATATGTCTCCCCGCATTGAGTGCAAACCTCGGCGGAAACATTCTTGAAGATAAAGACTTTATCGCGCCATGGGTGAACATGACGAATCACCTGCTTCTCCACTTTGCCTTTACAAAAGTAACATTGATCCATTATCCCGGCTCCTTTCGCGTTCGCCATTCAATCCATTGTACTGGATCAGGGCGATAGATTGTAATGACAAGAAATTCCGGCTCATGAAGATGTCCGCAAACCATATGAATAGGAAGCGGGGCCTTGGTAAAGCCCAACATCAAGCAACTAGACCCTCTTGGGTCTGTTGGATAATCCTCGATGACTTCACACCTCTCCGACAATACCGCCTCTTCAATCTCTCGCATGGTAACATGGTCTGACTCGCGCTCCTTCTCAGCGTGGGAAGTCAGTCGATATTTCTTCTCCCGTACTTTGGTTTGCAGGCTTTCAACGATGTCGTTCATCGAACATGAGAGGTCAGGAGGCCAGCTTCTCTCTCCGTTCCTCCCTCACCGCTCGTATCTCCGCGTTGATTTCCTCCAGGCTGAGCTTGGAAACACCCGACCGCCGCGCCTGTTTCCGAATTGTTCTGAGGATGACCGGCTCTTTGATCTTGAGAATGCTGCGCACGAAATCCTCATATCCAAGGATGACAGCAGCGGCCTCTCCTTTGCGGGAGACCACAAACCGCTCCTTATTTCCCTTCACCCTTTTAAGAATCTCCCCGAATTCATTCCGAGCAACGAGAGCGGGGACTGTTTTCACTTTTAAGACACCTCGTGCCATAATTGTCTCCTTTTTGGAGCAATATATCAGGGTAGCGACACGCTTACAAAGCAACGCGGAAAAGCCTACTGCTCCTCAGTCGTTTGTATAAGCCCTCTGAGCCTTCAAGTCCCTTGTAGATTGACCTAACAACCCCTTATCGGGTACGCTTTCCGAAAACATGACTACCCGCATCATCGTCATCGGCGGCGGCATCTCAGGCCTGGCCGCGGCTCACCGCCTGGTCGAGCTCAGCCGAGAAAAGCATCTCGGTCTGGAAATCATCCTGCTTGAGGCGAGCCAACGTCTCGGCGGCTGCATCAGAACGGAACGCGTCGACGACTTCCTGGTGGAAGCCGGCCCCGATTCTTTCATCTCCGAGAAGCCCTGGGCGTTGAAGTTATGCGAGCGGCTCGGTCTTACTTCCAGGCTGATGTCCACCAACTCCGCCCGGCAGAGCGTCTTCGTAGTCCACCGCGGCGGGCTTGTGCCATTGCCGGAAGGGTTTCTGCTGATGGCGCCCACGCGCCTCTGGCCGCTTGTTCTAACCCCGCTCTTCTCCTGGCGCGGCAAGCTCAGAATGGCGCTGGAGCCGTTGTTACCTCGCGGGCGCGGCGAGGGCGATGAGAGTCTCGCCTCATTTGTGCGGCGACGCTTCGGTCAGGAAGTTTTGGAGCGCGTCGCGCAGCCGCTCATCGGCGGCATCTACGCCGCCGATCCTGAAAATCTCAGCCTCGCCGTGACTATGCCGCGTTTCTTAGAGATGGAGCGCACGCAAGGAAGCGTCGTTCTGGCGATGCGCCGGGAGCAAAAGCGCCGCGGCAGCCGGCCGCAGAGCGGCGCGCGCTGGAGTCTTTTTATTTCGCTCGCAGGGGGCATGCAAGAGCTGGTGGACACGATTGCCGCTCGCCTCCCCGAGAGCGCAGTACAACTAGGCGCAACGGTATCCAGCCTGGCGCACGATGAAGCAACGAAGAGCTGGACCGTGACGACCAACAGAGAAGAGCGGATCGAAGCCCAGGGCGTCATTCTCGCAACCCCGGCCTACGCCGCCGCAGAGGTGGTGTCGGCGGTCGCGCCGGATCTCGCCCAAGAGCTTAAAGCGATTCCCTACACCTCGACGGCGACAGTCAGCTTGGCCTATCGCGAGGCTAACCTCTCCGGCGATTTCGACGGCTTCGGCCTGGTCGCCCCTGCCGTTGAATCTCGGAAGATTCTCGCCTGCACGTTCAGCAGCATGAAGTACAGCGGCAGAGCGCCGCAAGGCTTCGTCTTGATGAGGGCATTTGTGGGTGGCGCCGTGCAGCCCTATCTGTACGAGCAAGACGACCAGCAAATGGAAGCAAACGTACGCGAGGAACTGGCTGCGCTATTGGACATCAGGGCCAAGCCGCTTTTCTGCCGCATCAATCGACACCCGCGCTCCATGCCGCAGTACCACGTCGGCCACCTCGAAAAAGTCCGGCGGATCGAACATCACCTCGACAAACTCCCCGGCCTGCAACTCGCCGGCAACGCCTACCGCGGAGTCGGCACCGCCGATTGCGTTCACAGCGGCGAAGATGCGGCGGACAATGTCTGGAAACAGCTTTTCGTGGAAGAAGAAAAAGAATAGCTGGACCGGCGCGCGGTCGTGAATCACGAAGGGGAAGGCGCGGCTTTGATCGCTTTGCCCTCGGTGTCGAACAGCTCGACCGGACCGTACTTTTCCAATTCGGCCCGGATCTTTGCGGCATTGCCGACGGCGACGATTTGGACCGTTTCCAGATCCAGGTATTTGCGCGCGACGCGCTGCACCTCCTCGGCCGTGACCGCCATGACTTTTTCGGGATAGCTGTCCCAGTAGTCGGCCGCCAAGCCGTATATTTTCCTTGTGATCGCGAACTCCAACAATTGAGCGGGTTGCTCCAGCGAGAGGGCGAAACCGGCGACCACCGACCGCTTGGCGTCTTCGAGCTCGCGGCTCGAAACTGATTCCTCGCGGATGCGGCTGAGCTCGTAGAAAAACTCTTTCATCGCGCCGCCGGTGACCTCGGTGCGCACGTCGCCGCCGGCGCGCCACGGTCCCGGATATCTGAGCGCCGCGAACGAGCTGTAAACCCCGTACGTATAGCCCTTCTCCTCGCGCAGATTGAGAAACAGACGGGCGGCCGAGCCTCCGCCCAGGATTCGATTCATAATCGTCATCGGTATGTAATCCGGATTGCCGCGGTCGAGAGCGATGTTTCCCATCACCAACGTCGTCTGAATCGAATTGGGCCGGTCCACCAGATAGACCTTTCTGGTCTTTGCCGGAGCGGGGGCGGGAGGTAAAGATTCTTTCGCCCCGCTCCTCTGCCATCCCGCAAGCCAACGGTTGAGCTTGGGAACCAAATCACCCGCGCGCACGTCGCCGGCGATTCCCAGAACGGCATTTTGCGGGACGTAGCGATCCCTGTGCCATTGCGCGAGTTGAGCCGGCGTCAGGGCGTCGATCGCCTCGGCCGTCGAGGAGACGACCGCGGCGGGATGGCTGCCGAAAACCGCCCGGTTAAAACGCTCGGCGGAAAGAAAAGACGGCGAGGCGCGCTGCTGGCGCAACTGGGTTTTGAGTCTCTGCTTGAGCCGTTCCAACTCCTCCGCCGGAAAGACTGGGTGGAGTAAGACGTCCGCCGCAAGAGCGAACCATTCGTCAAAGTTGTCGCTCAGTCCGGAGGCGTTGATCGCCGCCGCATCACCGCCGAAACCCGCCGATGCGGAGAGATGAGCGCCGAGGCTTTCCACTTCCTCTGCAAGCTTTCTGCTTGGGCGGGATTTCGTCCCTTCAAGCGACATCTCCGCCGTCACGCCGGCAAGCCCGGGCAGGCGCGCAGGATCATAGAGGGAGCCGGCGCCGCCAAGATGAAGCCGCATGGAAACGGTGGGCAGGCGGTGATCTTCCAGGATCAACACCGTCAGGCCGTTCGCCAAAGTCGCCTCGACCGGCGCCGGCAGCTTCACGCGGAGGATCTCTTTGGAAACCGGCGCTAAATATTTCCGCTCGACCTTGCTCGATGGAGCAGCTTCGGACGCCGATCCCGGGCCGGCCGGTAGCTGCGAGTAGCATGCCTGAAAGAAAACCATGCAGAACGCGGCGGCGCCGCCCAGGACAAGCGACCGCCAGGGCTGGGTGAGCGAACTTTCGGTTCGAGGTATTTTCATCTCCGTCATCTTCTCACTGCGCGGGCTGCGCCGTCTTGGCGGCAGGCAGCGTCACGACCACCGTCCGGTTGCTCTTTCGTAGATAAGATCGCGCGACGCGCCTTAAATCGTCCGCCGTCACGCGGCCGATTCTTTCTTCCAAGGTGTTGAGGAGCGAGGGATCGTCGTAGTAAACCGCGTCGTGGCCGAGACGGGCGGCGCGTGACTGCGTGCCGTGGAGTTGCTCGGCGTGGCGGCTGCGCCACTGCATCCGCGCCTTCTCCATCTCCCATTGAGCCACCGGCTCGTTTTCGACACGGCCGATCTCTTCATCGACCAGCCGCTCGATCTCGGCCAGCTCCTTGCCGCCGCGCGCCGTCACCACCAACCAAAAAAGCGATGGCCCCCGTTGCTCCTCTGCGCCGCCGGACACTGCCACCACCACCTCTTTTTCCTTGACCAACTTTTGGTAGAGACGCGACGAACGGCCCGACATCAGCACGCGGCCAAGAACCTCCAGCGCCAACCAGTCGCGCGTATTGCCCGGGGGAATTTTGTAAACAATATCGATCCGGGGACGCTGGGCAAAGGTATCTTCGATGGTTCTTCGCCGCTCGCCCTTCTGCTCGGGCTCGGAGATATCCGCCGCGGGGCGGAGCGGGCGCGCCGGGATCTCCTCGAAATACTTTTTGACCTTGCCCAGCGCCTCCTCGGTCTTGAAGTCGCCGACAAGCGAGAGCACGGCGTTGCTCGGCGAGTAGTAGGCTTTGAAGAAGCTCGTGGCGTCGTCAAGCGTCGCGGCATTCAGGTCCGCCATCGAGCCGATGGTGGAATGTTTGTAGGCGAAATTGTCGTAGGCCGTTTCGATAACCAGCTCGTACGTTTGGCCGTAAGGCTGGTTGTCGACCCGCAGCCGCCGCTCCTCCTGCACCGCGTGGCGCTGGTTGTCGAGATTGGCCTGATTAACAGCCAGGGAGCGCATGCGGTCGGCCTCGAGAAAGAGCCCTAGCTCAAGCTGGTTGGCCGGCAGCGTCTCAAAGTAATTGGTCCGGTCGGCGTTGGTCGTGCCGTTGGAGCGGCCACCGTAGGTCTGGACCAGGATAAAATGCTCGCCTTTGCCCACCTTCTCGGAACCCTGGAACATCATGTGCTCGAAGAGGTGCGCGTAGCCGGTCTGCCCCTTCGGCTCGTCGCGCGAGCCCACGTTATAGGTCACGCAGATCGAATAGGTCGGCGCCGAATGGTCTTCGGAGAGAATCACCCGCAGCCCGTTTTTCAATCGGAACTCCGTGAAAGGAATCCTGACGGGTCGAACGGCGGGCCGAGCGACGGGTCGGGCCGCTCCCTCTCCGCCGCTTGCGGGGCTGGGCGCGAGGGCCGGGGAAGCAGCCAATGAGAGGCTTACCAGCCCTGCGAGCAACGTGCATTGAGAACTTCTTTTCATAACCTGGCGAATAGGGATCGCGCGTTGTGCCCGGAGCCTTGCGGCTATTTTATCTCCTGGCGGCTGAGCGTCGGCTCGTAGAGCATCTGGATCACGATGCCGTCGGGATCGGCGAGATAGAAGGACGCGCTGCCATCGCGATGGATCTTGAACGGATGGACGATCTTAACCTCTTTGGAGCGAAACTCCGTCTCCAGCTCCCGCACTCGTTCGATGCTCTCGACCACAAAACCAAGGTGATCCAGCAGCTGGTCGTCGGCCGGCGGCTCTTTGCCCTTCGGCAGCTCATGCAGCGCGAGATTGTCGCCGCCCGAGGAGAGATAGACGTTTTGCGCGTCCGGCTCCCAGACGACTTTCATGCCAAAGAGCTCCTGATAAAAGCCTTTAGAGCGCGGGATATCCCGCACTTTCAAAGCGATGTGACGGATGCCCTTGAGACCTTTGACCGCGCTCATGCCGCTTTTATAGCACAAGGCGGACCCCTTGCGTAGGTGACAAAAACGGGGGATAGTTTTAGCTATGAAAGAGGCGCTCTGGTGGCACACCGAAGAGGACGGCCGCATCCTCTGCACGCTTTGCCCGCGCTATTGCCGCATTGGCGAAGATCAGGCCGGCTTCTGCTACATCCGAAAAAATATCGGCGGCAGGCTCTACTCGCTCGGCTACGGCAAACCGACCGGCTTCGCCATCGATCCGATCGAGAAAAAGCCGCTCAATCATTTCCTTCCCGGCACCGGCGTGCTGAGCTTCGGCACGGCCGGCTGCAACCTTGGCTGCCGTTTCTGCCAGAACTGGAGCATCAGCAAGGCGAAACTGGACGACGCCCACAGCGTAACCGCCGGGCCGGAAGAGGTGGTCAAACTGGCGCTCGCCGAGAACGTTCCCAGCATCGCCTTCACGTACAATGACCCGGTGATCTGGGGGGAATTCGTGATCGACATCTCGCGCCTGGCGCGGGAGCGCGGCCTCAAGAGCGTCATGGTAACGGCCGGCTACATCACGCCTGAGGCGCGACCCGAGGTCTATCGCTACATCGACGCGGCCAACGTGGACCTCAAGGCATTTACCGAACGCTTCTACCATAAGCTGACTTTTTCTCATCTCGACCCGGTCCTCGACACTCTCAAATGGCTCAAGCATGAAACCGATATCTGGTTCGAGATCACGAATCTCATGATTCCCGGCGAAAACGACGACCCGGAAGAGACCCGGCAGCTCTGCGACTGGGTGCTCAAGAACCTGGGCGACAGCGTGCCGCTTCACTTCACTGCATTTCACCCGGATTTCAAAATGACCGACAAATCCCAAACGCCGGCGGCCACGCTAAAACGGGCGCGGCAAATTGCCCTCTCGATGGGCGTGAAGTACTGCTACGTCGGGAATATTTTCGACGACGAGGGGCAGACTACATATTGCCCCGCCTGCCATCGCGCTCTCATCCGCCGTTCGTGGCACGACATCCTGGAGTACGGCCTGGTCGACGGCCGCTGCCCGTGCGAGCAAAAGATCCCCGGCTGCTTCGAGCGCCACGAGACCATGGGTCACCGCCGGCAAAAACGCGCTTTCCTCTCGGCGCAATAGAACACCCCGAGCCCGCGCGCTTCAGAATTGTAATTTGCGGCTGAATCCGCATAGAATACGTTTGCTATGGCCAGGGCCAAAAGATTCTCTCGCCGATCGCGCTCTCACCTGCTGATTCTCGAGGACATCAGCACGCTCGTCAGCCACTCGCAGGACTTGCAAGAGACGCTGAAAAACATCGTCGCCATCGTGGCGGAGCGGATGGAGACCGAGGTCTGCTCGCTCTACATCCTTGACTCAAAGAAAAACCGCCTCACGCTCTGCGCCACCATGGGTCTCGATCAAGAGTCCGTGGGAAAAGTCTCAATGGGCATCAGCGAAGGATTGACCGGATTGGTGATCGAGCAGATGAAACCTGTGATTGTGGTCGACGCTCAGGCACACCCGCGCTATAAGTATTTCCCCGAGACCGGCGAGGAGCGCTACCACTCTTTTCTCGGCGTTCCCCTGATCGAGCAAAAGGAGCCGCGCGGCGTGCTGGTCGTTCAGACCTCGCGCCGCCGGAAATTCTCGCGCGATGAGATTCGTCTGCTCAAGGCGATTTCCGCGCAGGCCTCGAGCATCATCATCCAGGCCCGCCTGATCGACTCCCTGAAAGACAAGGAGCGCGAGCGCAAGGAATACCGCAAGGGCATGGTGGATGCCCTGCGCCGGCTCCGTTCTTACGAAGGCAAGCACCGGGAGAGCGTCGGCCGCGGCGCGACGCAGCGATGGCGCGGCCGCCTGGCCGGTGTCTCCGTCTCGCCCGGCTTCGGCCGGGGCAGCGCCTATGTCCTCAAGCCCCGCCTGAATCTCAGCTCCGTGAAAAAGGAGCGCGCGAAAAATCCTAAACGCGAGATCGAAAGGTTCCGCGGCGCCGTCGAGCGGGGGATCGCGCAAATCCAGAACCTCAAACAGCGGATGAGCCAGCTGATCTCGAAAGAGGAAGGCGCGCTGTTCGACGTTCACCGTCTGATCCTGGAAGATCCGACGATGATCGAACAGACCGAGAACAGGATCCGCAAAGAGCGCTACACCGCCGAGTATGCCGTCAGCAGCGTGTTCGGGCAGCATCTCGATTCCTTCAGCCGGATCGAGGATGAATATCTGCGGGAGCGGGCTGCTGACGTAAAAGACGTCGCTCAAAGGTTACTGGAAAATCTCGCCGGCATGAATGAAGAGAAGCCGGTCCTGCCCAAGGGCGCCGTCCTGGTCGCGGAGGATATCTCCCCGGCCGATCTGAGCTTGATCGAAGGAGACCACTTTCGCGGCATTGTCCTTGCCACCGGCGGCGCGACCTCGCACGCCTCGATCCTGGCCAAATCGTTCGAGATCCCGAGCGTCGTCGCCGTAGAGGGAGTGATGGAGAACGTGCGGGCCGGCGACTCGCTTATCGTGGACGGCAACTCCGGCGTGGTTTACATCAACCCGAGCCATGAAGTGGTCCGGGAGTACGATCGGCTCGAACGCGATTACCTGGCGTTGAACAAGGAGTTGAACGAGTTGCACGACTCGCCGGCTGAGACGCAGGACGGCCGGCGGGTCGCGCTCTACGCCAACGTCGGCCTGCTGAGCGACATCGCCTTCGCTCACCTGCACGGCGCCCAGGGGATCGGCCTCTATCGCACCGAGATACCTTTTCTCACGCACCGGGACTTCCCGAGCGAAGAGGAGCAATTCGCACTCTACCGCCGGGTCGTCGAGGGCATGGACGGAAAGCCGATCACGATTCGCACGCTCGATATCGGCGCGGACAAATATCCCGCCTACGTCCGCCGCCCTACCGTGGAGCCTAATCCCTTCCTCGGCTGGCGCTCGATCCGGGTTTCGCTTGAGATGACCGAAATCTTCAAAGCTCAGTTGCGCGCCATTCTCCGCGTGGGCGCGCTCGGCAGGGTTCGGCTGCTGATTCCGATGGTCACCAGTTTGGAGGAGGTGCTGAAAGTCAAGGAGATTCTTGCCGAGGTCAAAGACGAGCTGGAGCGAAATGGGGTCCCGTTCGACCGGCGGATGGAGTTGGGAGTGATGGTGGAGGTTCCCTCGGCGGTCCAGTTGGCCTCTCGGATGCTTCGCGAAGTCGATTTCCTGAGCATTGGAACCAACGATCTGATTCAGTATATTTTGGCCGTCGACCGGAGCAATCACAAAGTCGCCGGTCTCTATGAGCCGCTTCATCCGGCGGTCCTGGCGGCGCTGACGCAGACGATCGAAGCGGCGAGAATACAGGGCAAGCGCGTCGGCATGTGCGGCGAGATGGCCGGCGATCCGCTCTGCACGCTGCTGCTCCTGGGAATGGGCTTGGAGGAGTTTAGCATGGGGTCGCTCTACATCCCCGTGGTAAAAAGGATCATTCGTTCGGTTGCGTATCAGGAGGCTAAGACAGCGGCGCAGATCGTCCTGCAGATGGACACCGTGGGAGAGATCAAAAAATATCTCTTCGAGCAGATGCGCGATCTGGGCTTGGTGGAGCTGCTCGAACTGTATCATTAGAAATCTAAGCGGGACGTTCGCTAGCAGGCTTGCTTTTGTGTGCGCGATAGGCTATTCTAACGATCGTTCGAACTATACACGATCGGAAAGGAACGCACATGGCAAGAATCGCGACGTTTGATGATTGGGTGGATTACTTCCGCCAGTGGCAAAAGGACATCGGCTACGACCCGGAGCTGCTTGGCGACTATAAATTCGAGACCAAGCTCGGGGACAACCATTCTCCCGATATCGAGTTCGGGGATTTTATGGGCCAGCACAAGTGGGAAACGGCCGGGCAAATCCCAAATCAATCAATCCGCGACGCCCTGCTCAACTTGATCGTCTATCAGGGCGACACGGAGTTTGCTTCGGTCGAGCAACAGAAAAATTTGCTCGACACCGCGCCGACCGACTATGACCGCCAGGCGCTCATCCGCGTCAACAGCGAAGAGATGCGGCACGGCTGGCAAATGTGCTATCTATTGGTCACCTATTTCGGCGACTCCGGGAAACTGGAGGCGCAAAAAATGATGGAGCGCAGAGCTTCTCAGGGCAATAGACTGTTGGGATCGTTTAACGCGCCGGTCAACAACTGGCTGGATTTTTTCACCTACACGCAGTTCGTCGACCGCGACGGCAAGTATCAGCTCACCATGTTGAGTCATTCCTCGTTTGCTCCTCTGGCGCAGAGCGTCACGGCCATGCTCAAGGAAGAGTTCTTCCATATGTTTACGGGCAACACCGGACTCACCCGGATCATCCGGGCCGGCAAGATTCCGGTGGCGATCGTCCAGAAATACTTCAACAAGTGGCTCTCCACCGCCTATGACCTGTTCGGCACCGACCACTCATCCTCCGCCAACTGGGCTTACGTGTGGGGCCTCAAGGGACGCTACGACGAACACGAGGCCAATACCCCGGCGGACAAAGGAAGGCTCAACGATTTGGCCAGGACTCACTATATGGCCGAATGTCAGAAACTGATCGACGCGCTGAATCAATTTCTCCCGCCGGATCAGCCGCGACTCTACGCACCTGACCTCAAGTTTAACCGCTCGATCGGCGATTTTGTCGGAAAGACTTACAGCGTCAAAGGCGATCTCCTCTCGGTCGAAGCGTACCAAAAACATCTGGCCGAGGTTCTGCCCACGGAAGCGGACGAGCGGGTTCTCAGCGAGATCATGAAGCAAAAAGATTGGGTCTTGCAAATGAATTGACCTGTGCGGCGGTGGTTCGTGTATTTTTAGCTGCAAGGAGAGATACGTGAAGAGGATTTGCCTTGTCTGCCAAAATGTCGATTGTAAGAATCGGGGCGCCGACGAGCTTATGAAAGAGCTCCAGCAAAGAGTGAAGGACCAGGGCATCGACGATGTGGAGGTCAGGCCCTACATGTGCTTTGGCGCCTGCCAGGAGGGACCCAACGTCGTCCTCTACCCCGACAAAAGTTGGTACGCCGGAGTTAAAAAAGGGGATTTGGACGATATCATGGGCCATCTCGCCGGCGGGCCGAACGTGACGCGCCTCGACACGATCGATGCGTCGCTTAAAGAGTTGATCTACCAACTTCTCGACACCGGAGTTTTCTAACCGATGCAGGGCATCCTTTTTCCTCGCGGCGCGGCGGAAGGGCGAGAGAGCCTCCAGGCCTATCGCGCCCGCGGCGGCTACGAGGCGTTGGCGAAGACGCTTAAAGGTCTCTCGCCCGCACAAATCCTTCAGGAGATCGACGACTCCGGGCTGAGAGGACGCGGAGGCGCGGGCTTTCCTACCGGCAAAAAATGGGCCTTCACGGCGGAGTCCGCTGAAACACCGCACTATGTGGTTTTGAACGGCGGGGAAGACGAGCCCGGAAGCAAAAAGGACCGTCTCCTCATGGAGAATCTTCCCCACCTGGTTCTGGAAGGTTTGATTCTCGCCTCCTATGCCGTCAAAGCGTCCACCGCCTATCTTTACATCAATGCCATCTACGAAGAGGCCACGCGGAGCATGACCGACGCTCTGGCCGAAGCGAAAGCCGCCGGCTATTGGGGGGAGAAAATCAACGCCGGCGGCGATTTTAGTCTGGAGATTTTGCTGTCACCGGCGCCGGCCAACTACGTGGCCGGTGAAGACACCGCCGCGCTCGAAGTCATCGAGGGGAGAAAGCCGCTCCCCCGGCAGAAGCCGCCGTTCCCAGCGACTGCGGGGCTTTTCGGCAAGCCGACCGCCGTCAATAACGTCGAGACGCTCGCCAACGTGGCGCCGATTATCGCCCACGGCGCCAAGTGGTACCACTCGTTCGGCACCGCCGAGAGTCCGGGGACGATGATTTTTTCTCTGAACGAAGAGGTCCATCGCCCCGGCGTCTACGAGCTGCCCTTCGGCACGCCGCTCCGTTATTTGATCGAGGAATGCGGCGGCGGAGTGAAAAGCGGCAACCGGATCAAGGCGATTCAGCCGGGCGGGCCGTCGTCCGCCTTCCTGCCGGGCGAGAAAATCGACGTCGCGCTCGATCACAACTCCGTGCGTGAAGCCGGATCGGCCATTGGCTGCGGCGTGGTGCATCCGATCACGGCGGAGAGCTGCATTGTCGAGGAGACGCTTAAGATCGCGGAATTCTTTTCCGTGGAATCCTGCGGTCAATGCCCGGCCTGCCGGATGGAGACGAACATGCTCGCAGCGATGCTGAAAAAAGTGCAGCAGGGACAGGGGGGACAGCCGCTGCTCGATCAGTTCGCCAAAGTGATCGCCTTCAACAAAGGCAAAGGTTTCTGCAACCTCGTCAACATGCCCGGCCCGCCGATCGAAAGCGCACTTAAGTTATTCCGCTCGGACTTTGACGCTCACCTCGCCAACGGTCGCTGCCCGCAAGGTTAGCTTAGGCCAGGAATTTTTTTGGGACGTTGAAAACCTGGTTGTCTTTCTTCACCAGGCAGGCGTCGTTCTTCCACTCCTTAAGCACCTGCACCTCTTCCCCTGCCGCGAACGAAACCTCGACAACGGGCGCGGTTTTATTTCCCTGGGATTTCATCGTAAACGCTTCTTTCACCTTGGCCATTTTTTCCTCCGCAGAATGCTAGTGTAGTGCCTCTTAAATTAAGGCACTTATTCTTCGACGTAACATTCGTCATGATGGATATCATTAGTGCTCAACCAGGGTTTTCTATTCACCACGAAGCGCACGAAGGACACGAAGAACGGAGAACTGGATTAGCAAAGCGACCGGATTTCAGCATGATTTTCTCTTCCTTCGTGCTCTTCGTGTCCTTCGTGGTGTGTCCCTCCGTTTCAAATGTCGAGTTTAGGATAAAGTACCAACAGCGTGAGAAACTCCACTAGAAACAGAATTCGTCCATACCATAGACAAATTTTTCTCGCCTTTCCACAACTACGGGACGGCCCCGGTTTAATCTGTTCGGGTCAATTCCCCGCAGCTTGCTACGTAATGGCGATTTCAAGTCTTCTCAAGGTCCGTCATTCCCGCATGCTTTTAGCGGGAATCCAGGCGAAACTCGGACTGGACCCCCGATAAAAACATTCGGGGGTGACAATTATAGGGAAAATTATCATAAAGTTTTTCGATACCCGGCAGCTTGCTGCGGGGTAGTTCATTACCAATCTTCCACGTCGGCATCCCACTTGCCTTTCACCGTGGGGAATACGAGCGCGTCTTGCAGTTTCTTGAGAAAAACTTTTCGCGGCACCTCCTTAGCTCCAAGGCTTAAGAGGTGGCGCGTCGTCACCTGCGCGTCGATCATCTGAAAGCCCCAGTTTTTCAAGTGGCGAGCCAGCGTCGTAAACGCCGCCTTTGACGCGTCGGTCTCGTAGTGAAACATCGACTCGCCGAAAAAACACTTGCCGAGAGCAACACCGTAAAGCCCGCCCACCAACCGGCCGTCCCGCCAGCTCTCGGCGGAGTGGGCGTATCCCAGCTCGTGGAGACGGACGTAGGCCTGCTCCATTTCCGGCGTGATCCAGGTCCCGTCCTGTTCTCTGCGGGGAACCGTGGCGCAGGCGTGAATTACAGAGGCGAATGCTTGATCGAAGGTGATACGGAAAACGCCTTTTTTCAGCAGCTGACGCAGGCGCCGGGAAACGCGCAACTCTTGGGGCTCCAGCACCAGCCTTGGGTCGGGCGACCACCATAAAATGGGAAGGCCTTCGGAATACCAAGGGAAGATACCCAACCGATAGGCAAGCAGCAGCCGCTCGGGCGAGAGATCGCCGCCCACCGCAAGCAGGCCGTCCGGCGCGGCGTGCGCCGGATGGGGAAACGTCATTTCGTCGGTCAAACGATAGACAGGCATGGAGCGCAACCCTAACCGGAAAGTATCTTACGGCTCTCAAGGGGGGAGGAGCAAGACGACGTAAGGTAGTTTTTCACCACGAAAGGTGGTTCTAACTCAAAGACGGGGACTCAGGCTCGGCAATACGTCTAATTTGGGTGAATTTATTTGGCTTGACTGGTGTTTAAGGAACGTGTTATAGGCCAAAGCCGGATCGGAAAGGAGGACGGAAATGAAAACGATTTCTATCGTTCTTAGCTTTATCCTCGCAGCGGCGGTCTCTCTTTCCTCCTCGGCCCAGGCAGACGGGATCACGGCGATCCAAGTCCTCCAGAATAATCAGGTCACGACTTCCTCTCAGGAGGATAGTCCCGTGACAGTTAAGCTGCTAGGGACAGGCGGTTGCAAAGACCTCGTCCTGGACTGGGGGATCTGACGGGCGGCGGTACGACTCAGGATTCAAGGCGCGCAGCCATCGAGAGTGAGGCGCGGGAGCTTTCTCAGCGCTACAAGACCGCTTCCCCCGCGGAGAAGGCTCAGATCGACAGGCGCGCGGGAGAACTGCTCCGCCAGTTGGAGCGGTGAGGCATAACTTTTCTCTGTTAAGAGAAGTGAAGCCTCACTGGCGTGGAATGAGCGTGTTACGAAGCAGATCAATGAGACCATGAAGGAGGAGGGAGATGAATAGACAGAGACTACTGCTTATTGGGGTAGTATTATTCGTGCTGTTTGCCCTTGCATTCACACTAACTGCCGCCGAGTTTCAAAAGGCGCCGAAACCGAGCCAAGCGGAGGCTCAGCCGCTTCCAAAGCCGCCTGCAAAGGTGGAAAGCCTTCCCGATCTGAAGATTGGTCAGTACCAGTTTCCCCCCGCCAACGACAAGGGTTTGCGCGTGCAAGTGGTAAACGACGGCAAGGTCCCGTCCAAGCCGTGTCAGTTGGAATTGACCGTCCGCAAAATTGGGGCCACACCGGTAGGGCGAACCATGTACGCGCCGATTCCGGCTATCCAACCAGGAAATCACGAGTGGATCACGCTGGATGCTGGAGGGATTCTGCCTAAGAATGTCAGCCTTAAAGACACAACTTTTAAGCTGATCGTGGACGCTAAGAACGGCGTGCAGGAATCAAACGAAGACAACAACGAAACTTGGCACAACCTTTAAAGACGGATTCGCCAACAACTGTCTAGAGAGAGCGGCTCCTCTGATAAGGGACAAAAATGAAAAAGATTCTCGCCGTTCCCATTTTTATCCTCTCGCTTTGTTTTTTCTCTCTCGCCCGCGCGGACCAGATTACGGCGATCCAGGTCACGCCGGCGTCCCCTCAGCAGGGCAGTCCCGTAACCGTTAAGCTACTGGGCACAGGAAATTGCAATAATCTCGACCTGAGCTGGGGAGATGGGACTCTCGACTTGAAGTACAACCCCAACTTCAACTTGCCATTTACAAACCCGCCTCAGACCCAGCACACATACCAAAACCCCGGCACCTATACCATCAAGGTAGTTGACGTGAAAGGCTGTCAGGGCAAGAATAAGCAAACGAAAATAACGGTGGCTTTTACTGCTCCTGCGACAGGCGCTACGGGGGGCGCTACAGCAGCGGGCGGCGGCATTATCAATCTTTGCGCAAAGGTGGACTGTGCCGCTTTATTTGGTCCCCATATCGACCACTTCGTTTTTGGCTCGAACTTCACTCCGGGAGGAAATGTCGGGGTTGTAGGCTCCGGATTCGGCATCGGCCTCGGCCAGCTCCACATGGTCGGCTACGGCTCCCTCATCCCTTTTAAACTGACGGATACGGTGGTTCAAGTCGTGGCGTGGAATAACACGTCGATCGGCGCGGCCCTCCCGGCCAACATCACCGGCGTGGTGGACCAGCCCATCGCATTCTACGTCCTCACGGCAAATAACGTGAAGAGCAACTACTCGTCAACGGTCCCGTTCACCGCGACGCGGGAAGTAAAACTGCTTGATTTTGCAGGCCCGGCCGCCGCGAAGCTTCTTTCTTGCGGCACCGACTCCAACCAAGACCAATGCAACGATTGGATTGATCCCGCCGACGGTACCAGTGTTACCTGGTCTGTTTCGGGCGT
>JBGPGE010000051.1:0-31181 GCA_041483675.1 Binatia bacterium | reverse complement strand
CCGGCACGGTCAACGTCGTCCGGCTCCGGCAAAGCGGCACGGTCGAAGTGACGCGGGTTCCTTTACACGGCTTGGCGATCCAGGTGGAAGTGGGATAAGAGGCGGGATTCACCTCGGCTTTCCTATGGCGCGATTGAAACGCTCACTCCGTCGGCTGTTCCACTTGAGCTTTCCCCTGCTCCTCCTGCTCCAAGGCGCAACTGCCGTGGCCCAAGAGCGGCGCAAAATAAGAATCTCAAACGCCAACTTCAGCTTTACCGCGCTTCCCCTCATCGCCGCGCGCGACTGGAAACTTTTCACCGAGCAGGGTTTGGACGTGGAGATCATCCTGATGCGCTCAGCGGCGGCGGCCGCCGCGCTCGCCTCCGGAGATCTGGACTACCAGTCCGGCATCGGACCCGCCACCGTCGGCGCGAGCTTGAGCGGCCTGGAGTCCCGCGCGCTCTGGTCCTCCACCAACAAGATCGCTTACTGGCTCATGGCGCGGCCGGAGCTCAAGAGCATTGCGGACTTGAAGCAAAAAAAGATCGGCGTCACCGGACTCGGCGGGACGAGTCACGTCGCGTTGGTCTCCGCGCTGGAGAAGCAGGGGTTCAATGCCAAGGATTTTATCATCTTCTCCGTGCCGCCGATGCAGCTCGTCTCCTCGCTGGAGTCGAAGTTTCTCGACGCCGCCTCGCTCAACCCGCCGTACATGTTTTTCGCCCAGAGACAGGGCTTTCGCAAACTTCTGGACATCGGGGCGCTGGTCGAGATGCCCTCCGGCGGCCTGACCGCGTTAATAAAAACCCTCAGAAGCCGGCCCGACGAGGTGAAGAAACTGATTCGCGCGTTGCAACTCGCCAAGAGAGAGATGCTCAAGTCGAAAGAAAAAACCGTCGATCTTATCACCCGCCTCCTCAGCATGGACCGCGAGACCGCCGTGGATACCTATAGCCTGGTCCAGAGCAACTTCAACGACACCGGCATCCCGACGGCCGAAGGGATGAACAACATCGTCAAGATGGTCCAATCGCAGGTGAAGTCCGCCCCTAAAAGCGTTTCCTTCCTCGACGTCGCCGAGCCCCGATTCGCTACAGAGGTAGCGAAGGAGTTGGGGTACAAAGTGGAGTGACAACCTCTTACTCCGATTCCACGGTTTAAGAATTCCTCAAGAAAATTTCCTGGTTCATGGAATTCAGTCGCCCCTCGACTCGCTTCGCCTCCCTCGGAACGGCCTTCCGGCATGGAAATCCTGGCATGGAATATGCTGACCTCACGCTGAAGTACTACAGCTTACAGCGAACGCCGGAGATCCATGCCCCTTCCCGCATTCCAGTATTTTGAGCCCAAAAGCGTAAAAGAGGCATCCCGGCTTCTTAGAAAGACGGGGGGGAAAGTCTTGGGCGGGGGCAGTGACCTCCTCACCCTGATGCGGATGAGGTTGGAGAAGCCCGCTCTTTTGATCGGTCTCGGGGCCATTCCGGGTCTGTCTTTTATCGGCTACCGGAAGGGACGAGGGCTGAGCGTCGGCGCGTTTACTTCCCTCGCCGCCGTCGGCAGTTCGCCGGAGGTTAAACGGCAGTGTCCCATGCTGGCTCAAGCGGCCGAGAAGATAGCCTCTCCTCAAATGCGCAATGCCGCCACGCTCGGCGGAAATATTCTGCTCGACACCAAGTGTCCTTACTACAATCAATCTCCGCTTTGGCTTGAGTCGGGGGAGCGCTGTCTCAAAGCAGGGGGCGACCGATGTCTTGCCGTGAAAGGGCAAGATGCTTGTTATGCGGTTTGGTCTTCCGACACCGCGCCGCCTCTCGTCGCTCTGGATGCTCGGGTCAAGCTGGTGAGAGGCGAAAAAGCGCGCTGGCTTCCCATCGAGCGACTCTACACGGGATTGGGAGACAAGCCCTGCAAGATTGCCGCGGACGAGATCTTAACCGAAGTGCTGGTCCCGGAGGACTCCTGCCGTCTCAGGAGTACCTATCTCAGATACAGCCAGCGGGAGGTCATAGATTTTCCCGTCGTGAGCGTGGCGGCTGCACGCTATCGGCAAAAAAATTCGACTCACTTTCGGCTTGTGGCCGGCGGCGTCGATCCCGCGCCGAAGCGGTTGCTTCAAGCAGAGGCTCTGCTGCGCGGCCGACCGATAGATAAAGCTATCGCCGAAAAAGCCGCCGCGGCGGCCGCCAGGGAAGTCGGGCCGATCAAAGATGTCTTTTATCCTTCCCGCTTCAAGCGGGACGTGCTGAGGGCTTTGGTGGAAGAGGCGATTGTGGCGTGCGAGTCCGGCAAAAAGGGATGAAGGCCGCGAGGCTTTTTCAGCAGCTTGTCATGAGGAGGTACTGAGATGGCTGATCTGCGCGTTGTCGGCCATAGCCATCCGCGGGTGGATGGTCTGGACAAGGTGACCGGAAGCGCGCGGTTCTCGCCGGATATCAAGCTGCCGCGGATGATCGTCGGCAAAATTCTGCGCAGCCCGCACGCGCACGCGAAGGTCCTTCACATCGACACGACCAGAGCGGCGCAACTGCCCGGGGTCAAGGCGATAGTTACGGCGGCGGATACGCGCGACGTCAAGCGCCGTTCACCGACCTACCAGTTCGATGACCAGGGCGAGCGGGCCGCGGACGCCACCCCGATGGTGATGGATCAGACGGTTTTCTGCGAGGGCGTGGCGCGCTTCGTCGGAGACGAAGTGGCGGCCGTAGCCGCCATCGATGAGGAAACGGCGCTCGAAGCGCTGAGCCTCATCAAGGTGGACTACGATCTGCTTCCGCCGGTCTTCGATCCGTTGAAGGCGATGGAGCCGGGGGCGCCTCTGCTGCACGAGGCGGAGCTAAACATCGCGTACAAGTTTGTCATACGCCGGGGCGACGTGGAGGAAGGTTTCGCTCAGGCGCATGTCATCCATGAAGAGACTTACACGACGCAGCTCCAACACCAGGCATACCTCGGACCGACCGCCTGCGTGGCAGACGTGGACGGGGCGGGAAGGATCTCGCTCTGGACCGAGCTTCAGTCGCCGTTCCGCGCGCGGCGGCTGCTTTCCGATATGCTGGGGCTGCCGGCTTCCAAAGTCCGCATCTTCCAGACCCACGTCGGCGGCGGCTTCGGCGGCAAGCATTTCAAGCGGGTCCAGCCGATTTGCGCGCTGCTGGCGTTAAAAGCCCGAAGGCCGGTGCGCCTCTGCCTTACGCGCGAGGAAGAGTTCATCGCCTCCCCTCCGCGCCACGCCACTCACATCCGTCTCAAGATGGGAGCGAGTCGAGACGGCGCGCTCGTGGCCAAAGAGACCCGCATCGTCTTGAACAGCGGCGCTTACGGCGAAGTAGGTCCGATCATACTCGACACCATGACCAAGCGGGTCGATAGCCTCTACCGCTTCACCAATATCAAGACGGATTCCTTCCTGGTTTACACGAATACGGTGCCCGGCGGCGCGTTCCGCGGCTTCGGCAATCCGCCGATGGATTTCGCCCTGGAATCCCACATGGATACGCTGGCCGAAAAACTGGGAATGGATCCCGTGGAATTGAGACTCAAGAATGCGCGCCGGGTCGGCGAGGTTTCGGCGCACGGCTGGGAGGTGAAAAGCTGCGCCTTGACGGAGTGCATCGAGAAGGCCGCCGAGGCGAGCGGCTGGAAAAATAAGAGGGCGAGACCAACGCCGAAAGGCGGCAAGCCGCGCGGCATAGGAATCGGCTGCATGATTCATGTCTCGGGCTGCCGCTACTATCCCGGATTCTACGGCTCCAACGCCGTTGTGACGATTGGCGATAACGGCCAGGTTTATCTCCTTTCCGGCGAGTCCGAGCTGGGACAAGGGTGCAAGACGGTCATGGCGCAAATCGTCGCGGAGGAATTGGGCATTCACGTGGCGGATATCGTCGTTCCCGATCTGGACACCGACTTCTCACCGGCCAGTCTGGGCGCCTATGCGGACCGCACCACGCACATCGGCGGCAACGCCACGCGGCTGGCCGCTATCGACGCCAGGCAGCAGCTTTTCGAGTTCGCGGCCGAGATGCTGGAGGCCGATCCGGGAGATCTCGTCGCTGAAGACGGCAGGATCTTTCCCAAGGGCTCGCCCCAGCAGGCCGTGACTTTTCTCGAAGTCGCCCAGCGATCCTGGTTCCGCGCCGGCGGCAAAGAGATCGTCGGCCGGGGATCCTGGGATCCTCCTTCCGTTCCGCCGGACCCGGAAAGTCAGTACGGTAACGTTTCGTCGGCCTATACTTTCGGCGCTCAGGTCGCCGAAGTGGAGGTCGATCCGAAGACGGGCAAAGTTACCATTCTCAACTTCACGGCAGCTCACGACGTCGGCAAAGCGATCAATCCGATGGCCGTGGAAGGGCAGCTCGAAGGCGCGCTCGTCCAGGGAGCGGGTTACGGCCTGATGGAAGATATGGTCGGCGTCGATGGCCGGATCTACAACCCCAGCTTTCTCAACTACCGCTTGCCGACCATGCTGGATATCTCGCCGATGAAAATAATGATGGTCGAGTCCAACGATCCCGTCGGCCCGTATGGCGCCAAGGGTGTGGCCGAGCCGGCGCTCGTGGCTACGGCCCCGGCTTTGGCGAATGCCGTCTATCATGCCATAGGGGTGAGAATTACGAGCCTGCCGGTTACTCCGCAAAAGGTCCTCGCGGCGTTGCGGGCGAAGGAAGCGAAGAGGAGGTCCGAATGAGACGGCCGAAACGGCAGGCCGCGCGTCGTCGCGCGGTTTTAGAGAAGATCCAGCCGCTTCAAAGAATCAAACTCACGATCAACGGCGAGGAGGTCGATCTAACGTTCAAGCCCGCGCGGACGCTGCTCGAACTGTTGCGCGACGATCTCGATCTCACCGGGACCAAGGAAGGGTGCGACGGCGGCGAATGCGGCGCCTGCACGGTTTTAATAGACGACGAGCCTAGGCTAGCCTGTTTGACCCTCGCGGCAACGTTGCGCGGCAAAAAAATCTTGACGATCGAGGGACTGGCGAAAGACGGCCGCCTTCATCCGCTGCAGAAAGCTTTCCTCGAAAAGGGCGCCGTCCAGTGCGGCTACTGCACTCCCGGCGTGATACTTTCCGCCAAAGCGCTTTTGGACAGCAACCCTGCGCCGACCGAAGACGATATTAAAAAGGCATTGGCCGGCAACCTCTGTCGCTGCACGGGCTACCGGAAGATCATCAGCGCAGTCGAGGAGGCCGCGGCCGCGCCGTAGCGCTCTCGGCAGAGCCGGGACGCATTGCGGAGCGAGCCGACCGAATTGTCCGCCGGGAGAGAGAATCCGGAAGCCGTTTAATTGACGAGCCGATCGATCCGCGCGCGGATTTCCGTAGCGAGAGGGCCGTCGGGCTCCTCCGCCAAGACGGACTTCCACGCCTCCGTCGCCTCGTCCCTTTTGCTCAGCGCCGCGTAGGCCAGCCCAAGATGGTAGCGCAAAAGAGCGTTGTCGAAGCCCCGCGTCTGCGCCTGGACATAGCTCGCCACCGCCTGCTCGTATTTTTTCCACTGGTGATAGAGCAGGCCGAGATTGAAATAGGCCGGCAGAAAATCCGGGGCGAAGAGCTGTGAGTAGCGGAACGCCCTTTCCCCCTCTGCGTAATTTCCCAGGCGAAAATAACAGAGGCCGAGATTGTGGTGGGCCATGGCGTAGTCCGGCTGGATATCCACGGCCTCGTTCAAGACCTTGATCGCTTCCAGAAATTTCCCCTGCTCGTACCAGACGGTCCCGAGATTGTAATAGGCCTCGGCGTATTTCGGGTTGATTTCCAGCGCCGAGTGAAAATAGCGCACCGCCTCTTCGAGGCAATTTTCCTGCGCCTCCAGGAGTCCCAAATTGTTGAGCGCGCCCGGATGGTTCGGCTTGATCCGCAAAAACGCTTCGAACGCCGCGCGCGCGCGCGCGAACAAACCCTGCTCGTAGTAGGCTCGGCCCAAGGCGTAGTTCGCCTCCGGGTGGGTCGGTTCGAGCTCGACCACCTTTTGCCAGTAGCCGACCGCCTTGGCCGGCTCTTTGCGGCGATAGTAGGCGACACCCAGGTTGTAATGCGTGGAAGCGCACTCCGGCGCCTCCCGCAAGGAAAGCTCCCACTCCGCCACGGCTTCGGCGACGCGCCCCTCCTGCGCCAGGCGGTTCCCCTGGTGGTGGTGGCGCAGGATATCTGACGCGCGAGGCGATTTGGTTTCAGCCATCTGTAGTTGGTTCATGGCGGCTACGCTAGAAAGCTGATGCTCAGGTCGAACCCGCCGACGTGCAGTTGAAGCGCTCCGCGATAGGCCTGAAAGCCGGCGCGGAAAGCGTCCGCCGAGGTGAGCCGCGTAAGCGCCGGCATGTTCACGCCGGCCGCTTCGCGCGTCTCGACGCGCGATACATTCATCTCGGCTTCGCCTTGCGTTTGTACCCGATTCAAGGAGCCGTCGGTGGAGACCTGGCGGTTCACCGCCAACCGTCCGGAGATTTCCAGCTCGGTGTGGCTGCGCTCGGCCTGGAGTCCCTGTCCCTGATTCGCCACGAGCACGGCGGCCGCGTCCTGGTTGACCTGCCCATCGAGATCCAACACGCGGTTGCCTGCGGCGTCCACCGACGCGGCCAGATGGCCGTGGAAGTGAACGCTCTCCACCGAGGCGCGCTGGGTTTCGGCGCCGGGGCCGACGACCGTGGATTCGCCGTTTTCCTGAACTACCTTACCGGAGGTGATCTCCTGGTGAGAGACCATCGCCGTCTCGGAGGAAAAATCGAACTCCAACTCGCCCTGGTCGAGTCTGAAACTCGCTCTGAGGCCGGTGGCGCTTCTCACGTCGACCAGGATCGCGCCCGCGCCGAGCCGCGCGCCGACCTGCTGGGTCTCGGGTGAGTATTCGATCTTTCCTTGGAGCGCTTGGGCGACCTTGGTCTCGCTTTCGACCAGCCGCCCCTGGCCGTTCGCGGCCACGGCAAGATCTTCGGTTTGCGTTTCACGGCTCTGTTGCGCGTCGAACGAGATCGTTCTGCGGCCCTCCGCGTCGACCCGGTTCAGCAGCTCGCCGCGCACCTCGCTGTGGCTCTCGCTCTCTATGTCGCGCTCGGTCTTGGCGCCGCCCTGTTCGGCGACAACTCTCGTACCTACGGCCACGGTCTCTTCCGCCTTCACTCCGGTGCTGACCGTGACCGCGCCGTTCTCCTTAGTGGTCGCCGTGCTCGCCTGGGCCTCGCCGCTCCGCTTCTCGGTGGTGGTCGCGGTTACGTCCCTCGCATAAGCCTGTTCGCGCACCAGCGCGCCGTCGCCGTTAAATTGCTGCACGTTACCGTCGGTTTCCACGTGATCCACCGTCTTGGCTTTGGTTTCGTAGCTGCTGTGGATCGAAGTCGCCGACTGGTCGGGGCGAGCCAACGTCTGCGTCGTCTGCTCGCTGTGGCTGTCGCGGCTCGTGTCAATGGTCCGCGCTTCGTTTGCCGTGGCCTGCTGCGAGCCGGCTCTGGCCGAGAGGACTTCGCCGTCGGCGCCGAGGTTTTCCACCAGCGTCGCCGTTTTCGACTGGCTCTGGGTCTCGACCTCCTGGTGACCGGTTGTGGCATCCGTCGTTTCCGTGCGCACCTGCTGGACGGAGACTTTTCCTTCCTGGTGGGCGGCGATGGTGGTTTCCTGCTGGAGCTCACGGCTCCCCTCTCCGTGCGCCTTGACGGCAACTTCCTGCTCTTGCCGCACGGTGACGGCCTGGCGGCTTGCTTTGTCGCTTACGAGGGCGCCGGCTGCATCATAAGTTCTGACGTTCACCTCGGTCTCGGTCCGCTGTTCCGCGGCCACCCCGTCGGTCCGGCTGCGGTCGCCGGAACTCTTGGTGCTCAGCGTCACGCGCGTGGCGTTGCCGTTGCGCGTGACGTTGCGGGTGGCGCTTTCGCTGCTTTTGCGGGCCTCTTCGAACTCCGCGTTCCTCTGCCCGACCGTGACCTGGTGGACATCCCGCTCTACATTAGAATAGACCGGCTTGCCGTTGACCTGGCCTTGAACCACCTGGCGGGAGGCCTGAGAGACGTCCGCCCGATGCTGCTGGCTAGTTTCCCCTTGAACGGCTTGTTTGGTCGAGACGTTGACCGTCTGGCCGTGCTGCTGCACCGAGCGCGCCGTTTGGACCTGAACTTTGGATTGCGCGCGGCTGTCAACGGTCGCGTTGACGCTCACCTGCGCTTGCAGCTTGAGCGCGCTTTGGGAAACGGCCGTCTGTTTCGCGATTGCGCCCAGGCCGTTCTTCTGGACCCGCTGGAGCAGTCCCGTAGCGAGTTGCGTCGGTTTGTAGTTGGCTAACTGCGATGGATGGTCCAAGCTAGTTTTCATATTCCTCCGTGGGGGCGAAGGTTCGAGAGATTTTCCAAACCATGCATTCTTCGCCCCCTTGCCTGTTCGTATCGGCAAGAGTTGCCGCCCCTTTAGGAAAAATTTGCCTGGGAATTTTTTTCCCAGGATCTTGACCTAAATCGCGGAGTTAACCAGGGTCGACTCCATATGCGGCACGCCGCATCGCTCCCGCCTCTCGGTCATAGAGATGGCCGGAGAGGTGAGGTATAATCGCGACAAGCATGTCCGACGAAACGCGAATCGGAGCTTTCAAGATAGCTTTATCGGCCGGTTTTCTGCTGGCTATAGGTTTTGTTTTCTGCCGCACCTCGCCTTCTCTTCGTTGACAGCCCGCTGGTTTGGGTGTTACACGTAAATACGTGGACAAACAAAACATCACACTTTCCCTTCCCAAAGACGTCCTGCGCGAGGCCAAACATCTTGCCGTAGACCAGGGCATCTCCCTGTCGGGATTTCTTGTCGAGGCCCTCATGGACCGCGTCAAACAGCTGCGGCAGATTCAAGGAGCGGGAGACCGACAGCGGGAGTTGATGCGCCGGGGCTTGAAGCTCGGAACGCACGGCAAGGCAACCTGGAAGCGCGACGAGCTCCATGCCCGCTGAGTTTGTCGATACCAATATCCTGGTCTACGCCTACGATCAGACAGCCGGGCGCAAAAAGGATCTTGCGCGCGAGCTGATGGAACGGCTTTGGGACAGCGGCGACGGTGTGCTCAGCACTCAGGTGTTACAGGAATTCCACGTGACGGTCACCAGCCGGATCCCGGAGCCGATTCCTGCCAGACGCGCCCGCGAAATCATTGCCGATCTTGGGACATGGACAATCGCTCTCTTGGAGACACCGGACATTTTAAAGGCGAGCGAGATCGGTGAACGCTATCGGCTGAGCTTTTGGGATGCTCTGATTCTGGCCGCCGCCCGAAAAGAGGACGCCGAGATCGTTTGGTCCGAAGACTTCAGCCACGGCCAGAAATATGATGGGGTGCTCGTTCGCAATCCCTTCGCGCTCGATCCCATGATCCGGAAACGCGAAGCCCGCTGGGGCCGAGCCAGGCCCCGCGTGAGGCGAAAACCGCCGAAGATCAACGGCTTGCGTAGAGCCGGTCGATAAATCCCGAATCGTCCAGCTCGCGCAGATAATGCAGGTCCCAGAGCGCGAGCGGGCTAAGCTCCTTTGCTTTGGGATCTTTCATGCAGCAAAGCTCGTAGGCGTTGGCGATCGCCTGATGGTCCGGGTACGGCTTGGGGAGGAGTTTGGCGACGCTGTTGTAGGTGGCATTCGCCTCCGGCACCCGCTGCCGCAATCCGTCGAGAATGCGCTCGGTTTCCGCTCTGTGCGTGCGCGCGTAGGCGATGCCCATGACCAGCGCTTTCACCAGGCGCTCGGCGAAGCGATCTTTGCTCTTGAGAGTCGTGATGGTCGATGTGAGGGTCGGGCCGTTGACCATCGGCAGGCGTCCCAGCTCGAGGACGTGAAGGCCTTCCTTTTGACATTTCTCCGCCCCGCCGGTCGCTATGGTGGCGTCCGCCTTGCCTTCCCTCACCGCTTCGATTTGCTTCACCCGAAATTCCTCCGACATGATGTCGGCGATCTCCACCCACTCGACGTCGTCGAGCCGCATTCCCGCCCTCAGCACGTACATCATGTGATTGCCGCGGATATGGTTGTAGCCGCCGCCGCTATCGAGCACCGTCGTGTCGGCCAGCCGTTTCCCTCGAAGATCGGCGATGGACTTGATCGGCGCGCGGGAAATCAATTTGTCGTTGACGCTATTGGATGGCGAAGCGAGCGAGACGATCGGCTTTCCTTTCGCCACCAAGCCGTATGGGGAAATGTGGTTCCCCGAAACGTAATGGACCGTGCCGTCGAAAAGGGCGGCTTCCGCGACCGAGGAGCTGTCGCAGTATTCGAAACTGGCCTTGACGTTCAGTTCCTTCCAGATGCCCGCCTGCTCGACGACCTCCCATACCGGCAGGTGGGTATGCGAACGATAAAATGCGCGGATCTCGATGGGTTGATATTCTTGCATGAAAACTCCTTTACTTGTTCTTCGCTCGAATCTCCTGAATCAACTTCGCCACCGGATCGGGGTCCTGAAAACCTGTGACGACGTACTTCTTGCCCTCCTCGCGGCGCGCCGAGGAAAGAACGTTGTCCTTCGGAATATCGACCCGCATCGAGTCCGAAGGCTCGACGACCTTTTTGTTCATCGCCTCCTGCCAGACCATCTGTCCCGGGCGCGAGAGAAACCAGTTGATCAAGAGCCTGGCCGCGTTGGGATTGGCCGCCCGGTTGATCAGCGCCAGACCGCTGTTGCCGCTCGTGCCGATCTCGCCGCTGGCCTCCTTGAGATAGGCGCGGTCGAATTCATCGACCGGAACTCCTTGCTTCCTCGCGGCATCGGTGTCGGCGCAATCGAGGCAGAGAACGAACTTGCCGGTGCCGAGCCAATCGGTCGCCTGGCGCCGCTCCTGGGAGACGACCAAATCCATCTCGCTCCACAGACGCCGCACGAACTCCGGCCCGAGCTGCGGATTGTGATAGTAGCGAACCATGTTCGGCGAGCCCGTCCCGGGCCTTTCGAACATAGCGATCTTTCCCTTCCACTTGGGATTCAACAGGTCCCAGTAGGAGTGGAACTCTTTGGGGTCGAGCAGCTTGGTATTGTAGAAAAGTCCGACGCCGGAGACGCTGCCCTCGAACATGAAAACGTACTGCCCCTCGCCGTCGGCGTAATGGTGTTTGCCGTTCTGCCATTTCGATTCGTCCACGACGTCGGGCAGCGAAAGAATCGGCTTCAGCGGATCGAGCATGCCGGCGCGCTGAAAATCGAAGAAGGCCCGGCCGCCCAGGCCGCCGCCGTAAACGTCGGCGAGATATTTGCCGGCGCGCCGCTCGGCGGTGATGCGCGGCATCAGATCGCCCACCTTGCCGCTCACCAGCACCGCTTTAATAAAGGGAAATTCTTTGGTGAAGGCGGCGACGATGTCGGGATGGGTGATCTCCAGGTCGCCCCAGATTCTCACCTCCCCCTCTTTCTTGGCCGCGGCTACCACACTCTCCAATACGGTGCCGGGCTTCACGTCGGCCGCTCCCGCGCCATGCCACGACAGGACGAAGGTCAAGAACGCCGCCGTTAACGTTGTCATCTGCTTCATTCAGTTCCCCCTTTTCGGCTTAGGCCTCTCGCCTCACGGCCAACGCCTAACGCCTAGGAAGTCGATTTCCCGATCCTTTATCTCGAAGCAGGACAGGGGTCAAGCAGCTTGTGGGAACATGCATCTCGACCGTCGAGATAGTCGGAGTCTCCGGGTGTTGACGGAGGGTCTAACGCTGAACCCCCCGTTGGATTCGGCAATTCAGTGTGGTATCTATTACATAATAGATTGAGGTATCTATTATGGCCAAAGGTCAAGTAAAGAAAGTCATCCAAGTCCCGATTGAGGACGAACTGCTGGACCGGATTGACACCACGGCAGGTATCGTCGCGGAGAGTCGCGCGGCCTTCATTCGAGAGGCATGCAAACAGCGCTTGAAAAACTTCGAGACTGAAGAGCTGGACCGTCGGTATATGGCGGGCTACCGGAAGAAGCCCGAAGGGACAGACTGGGCTCAGGCTTCGGTCAGGCTGCTTTCCAAGCGACTGCCAAAAGAAAAGTGGTAGATGAAACGAGGCGAGGTTTGGTGGGTTGAGATGCCTGCGCCGGTCGGGCGGCGACCGGCCGTCCTGCTAAGCCGGGATTCAGCCTACCATGTGCGAGCTGCCGTAACCGTCGCGCCGATCACCCGCACAATTCGCAACATTCCGGTGGAGGTTCTCCTGGATCAGGGCGACGGGATGCCCGCCCGGTGCGTCGTCAATCTGGACGACATTACAACCCTGCCGAAATCTCTCGTCACGCAGCGCATCACGTCGCTATCAGCAGAGAAAATCCGCAACATCGATGAGGCTATCCGTTTCGCGTTGGATCTAAGCTAGTCTTTATCGTCCGTTCCCAACCTCGATCCTTACGCCTCGCGCCTCTGATCATAGCCGGTCGATGAAGCCGGTGTCGTCCAACGCGCGTAGATAGTGCAGGTCCCATAGGGCGATGGGGCTGGTCTCCTTCGCCGTGGGATCTTTCAAACAGCAGAGCGTGTAGGCGTTGTCGATGCCGCGGTGGTCTGGGTAGGGCTTGGGAGAAAGCTTGGCGACGCTGTTGTAGCTCACACGGCCGGCCAGCGGTTCTCTCCGCTTCAACCCTTCAAGAATGCGCTCGGTCTCCTGCCGCCGCGTGCGCGCAAAGTGTATGCCCAGGACCAGCGCCTTGACCAGCCGCTCGCCGAGCCGGTCCTTGCGTCTGAGATTCGCCAGCGTGCTGGTGAGCGTCGGGCCGGTCACCATCGGCAGCGGCTCCAGATCGAGGACTTTGAATCCCGCCTGCTGGTATTTCTCCGTGCCGCCGGTGACGAACGTAGCGTCGGCCTTCCCCACCTTCATCGCTTCCAACTGCGCCGTGCGAAAGACCTCCATGCTGGCGGTAAGCTCCACCCACTCTACCTCGTCTAGGCCGAGGCCGCCGCGCATGACGTAGAGCATGTGGTTGCCGCGCAGGTGATGGTAGCCGCCCGCCGGATCGAGCAGCGTCGTGTCGGCGATTCGTTTGCCACGCAGCTCGGCGACTGAATTCACCGGCTCGCGCGATACCAGTTTGTCGTTCACGCTGTTGGAAGGCGAGGCAAGACAAACGATCGGCTTGCCGCGCGCGACCAGCGCGTAGGGCGTGATGTGATTGCCCGAAACGAAATCGACTTCGCCGCCGAACAGCGCCGCCTCCGCGATGTTGGAGCTGTCGCAGAACTCGAAGCTCACTTTCATGCCGAGCTGCTTCCATATCCCGGCCTGCTCGATCACTTCCCAGATCGGCAAATGCGTGTGCGAGCGAAAAAATCCTCTGATCTCGATCGGCTCGTAATCTGCCATAGCCCCTCCTCTGCCCTTACCGCCTCCGATTTTGGATTTTCGATTGCCTAACTCAAAACTGAAAACCACGAACTGAAAAGCTCGGACGGGCGCGATGAATCGTGGTTCGAGTTGCCTCACCACCCTGAGCTCGTCGATGGGCGCCCCTACTACCTTCTGCCTTCTTCATTTTGCATTCTGCACTTTGCATTTTTCATTTTGCATTCTGCGCCATGCGCCTTGCTTGCCCCCTACTTGAGCACCTCTTTGAGCAGCTGCTGCAACGGAGCGGGGTCGAGAAAGCCGACCACGCGATATTTTCGTCCTTCGGCGCGCCGCGCTTCGGGTAGGACGTCGTCTTTCGGTATGTCGATCCGCATGGAATCCGACGGCTCCACTTCCTTGGTGTTCATCACCCTCTGCCAGACCATCTGCCCCTGGCGCGAGAGATACCAGTTGATGAAGACGCGCGCCGCGTTGGGATGAGGCGCGCGGTTGATGAGCGCGAGCACGCTGCTGCTCCCGCCGCCGATCGTCCCGCCCTCTTTCATCTGCTCCGGCGGCACCTCGGCGATCGGCAGCCCCTGCTTCTGCGCGAGGTCGAGGTCGCGACAGTAAAAACAGACCGGATACTTCCCCACCCCAAGCCAGTTGGTTCCCTGGGCGCGGTCGCGGAACAGCGTGATGTCCATCTTGCCGAGCAGCGTCTTCAAATACTCCGGCCCGACATCAGGGTCGTAGTAGAGCATCAAAACCGGCGTCGGCAGCGCCGCGCCGCGCGGGTCCATCGCGAGCAGCTTCCCCTTCCATTTCGGCTGCACGAGCTCCCAGTAAGAGCTGATCTCGTTCGGGTTCATGAGTTTGGTGTTGACGGCGACACCCGTCGTGGAGACGGAACCTTCGAAGATCAGGATGTGTCTGTTTTCAGGATCGGCGTACCAGTGCTTGCCGCCGTACCATTTGGACTGGTCCGTAACCTCCGGCAGGATCATCGCCGGAGCGATCGGATCGAGCGCCTTGGCGAGATAGAGCGTCCGCGGAGCGTTCGGCCCGCTGGCGATCACGTCGGCTAAATACTTTTCCGCGCGTCGCTCGGCCAGAATGCGCGTCGTCAGGTCCGATGCCCTTCCCGTGACGTTGGTGACTTTGATCTCAGGATATTCTTTGTTGAACGCAGCGATGATCTCCGGGTGGCTGATCTCCGGCCCGCCGTACGCGGAAAGCAGCCCCTCTTTCTTCGCCGCTTCGACCGCCCTCCCCCATTCGCTCTTCCATGCATCTACGTCAGCCGCGAGTAGCGCCTCAGCTGCGCAAAGCCAGAAAAACAAGGTAAGGATAAGATGCATCGCCACGCCCGCTCATTACCAAAGTCCGCTCGGCGGCGCAACGCGCCTTCCCAAGTCCTATGTGCCGTTTAGGCCCGTGGAACGATTGGAATAGTCCGAGCCTCGTGTCTCCTACGGCAACTCCTCCAACAACCGGCCATAGCCTTTGATCGGCTGGCGGACGTGGAGGCGTTTTTGGACGTCCCAGAGTTTTGCCGACAGAGCGTAGATCACCGGCACCTGGAGGTCTTGTTCGAGGAGCGCCACGATCTTGAGTACGCGCCAGCCGGAGCCGAGCATGTAGATCGCGTCAACGTCGGGATGCTTGAGAAAGGCCTTCTTGGTGTGGCTGTAGATTTCTTCCGCCGAGAGCCGTCCTACGTCCTTGAACGGCACGTCGATCCCTTCCATCGCCGCGACCTCGAATCCCGCCTCGGTAAAGTAACGCTTGAAGATCAGGTTCAAGCTTTCCTTGAAGTATGTGACGCCGACGAAACTCTTGATCGAGAGCGCCCGCATCGCCCCCGCCTGGCATCTGCCGGCGGTGCTGACCGGTATCCCGTGCTTCGCTTCAAGCTCCCTGACGATCTTGTCCTCGCCTGAAAACCCGTGGACCATCATCGGCGGCGCGCCGCCGACGTGGATCATATCGACTCCCAGTTCCGCCAGCTCGGCGGCCTTCTTCTTGTAGTCCCCAAGCACGTCAAGGAACTCCTGCTCGGTTCCGGAATGTATGCCGACCGTGACAGGAATCACTCCGATCCCTTCGGGGAGAAGGCGAATAAACTCCTCCAGTGATCCCGGCCGGTGGATTGGTTTGATATCGCCGACGATGCCTCTCCAGCTTTCGAACATGATCGCCTCCTTTTGCCAGTGTCTTTAAGTCTTAGCGTACTTGGCGTCTTTGCGCGAGATACTCTTCCCTACCCCAGCGCCAGAGCTACGACTCCTAGCACCATTGCGCCGGCGCCCGCGAGGCGGCGCGGCGCGTCGCCTTCGCCGAGCAGACGCGTGCCCATAGCGGCGCCAATGAGAATGCTGATCTCGCGCGCGGGCGCGACGTAACTCACGGGAGTGAAGCTGAGCGCGGTCAGAACGAAGATATATGAGAGCGGCGCAAGAGCGGCTACGCCGAGGACCTCGAAGCGATGCGTGTTCCATTCGACGCGGACCTCTTCCCAACGAAGCGCCGCCACCGGCGTGAGCAGCAGCGTCCGCCCGACGTTGGCGCCCCAGTCCAAGAGTAGCGGCGAAATCAGAAACACGCTCACCGCCTGCTTGTCCCACAGCGTATAACCCGCGATGAAAGTGCCGGTGAGCAGCGCGTAGCTCATGGCGCTACGAGCGCCGCTCGTTCGAAGTCGAGCGGGGCCGCTGGTCAGCGCGACGACGCCGAGGACGATGAACAGGCCGCCGGAAATGGCAAGGGCGGAGGGCCGCTCGCCCAAGAGCAGGATCGCCGTCAAACTCGAAAGCAGCGGCCCGGTCCCGCGCGCCAGCGGGTAAACCAGCGAAAGATCTCCCACGCGGTAGCCTTGATTGAGCAGCAGGAAGTAGGCCGTGTGCAACGCCGCGCTGCCGGCCATAAAGCCGATTTCAACCAGGCCGATGTTCGCTTGCTGAAGCAGAATGATCGAGGCGGCAAGCGGCGTATAGAGAACGGCCGACCAGGCGGCGAACAGCCAGGTGAAGGCGGCGCCGCCGCTGGCGCGCTTCGCGAGAAGATTCCACGTCGCGTGAATGAACGCAGCGGCGAGAATAAGCGTAATCGCCCAGCCGGTCATTTCAGCCACCGCTCCGCGGGCAGCAAAATCCAGTCCCAGAGTCGCCTGGCGATATCCGCTTGCTCCACGTCCCGGTCGGAGACCAGGGGGAATTTTCCCAGCGGCTTGTCGCCGGCCATCACCGTCAGCTCGCCGACTTTGTCGCCTTTCTTGAGCGGCGCCCAAACCGGCTCGTGGATTTGAACGCTCGATCTCACCGAGCCGGCCTCGGAGCGCTTGATGAGCACTTGAGCCGCGCTCGCCGCTACCGCGCGAATCGCGTCCACTCGCCCGCCCCTGACTCGGATATCTTGCGCCAGCGCCTGTCCCGCCTTCATTGCCGCCAGCATCATATATTCGTTGAATCCCGTGCTGAGCAACGCCGCCGCCTCGCGCGCCCGAGTCTCGTCACTGGCGGAGCCGAGCGTAACGGCGATAAACCGGCGACCGCCGCGCTCGGCGGTCGCCGCGAGATTGAAGCCGGCCTCGCGGTAAGAGCCGGTCTTGAGCCCGTCCGCGCCGGGAAATTGTCCGATCAAACGATTGCTGTTTTCCAGCACGAACTTCCCGCCGCGAAATTGTTGCTTGACCGTGGAGGCCCACTTGAGAATCTCCGGGTATTTGACCAGCTCGCGCGCCAGGATTGCAACGTCGTAGGCGCTCGTCACATCGGCGGGCCGCCCCGTCTCAGGCGGGAGACCGTGGACGCTATGGTATTTCGTCTCCTTCATCCCCAGCTCCTGAGCGCGCCGGTTCATCAGCGTGACAAAGGCCCCCGCGTCGCCCGCGATCCGCTCCGCCACGGCTGCGGCGGCATCGTTCGCCGAATGGATCACGACGGCCTGCATCAACTCTTCGAGGGTGAACGCTTCGCCCTGCTTTAGCGAGAGCTGAGCGCCGCCCAGCTTCGCGACCCGCGCCGGGATTATCACCCGGTCGTTCAGGGAAATCGCTTTCTGCTTCACTTTTTCCATGACGACGAGCATGAGCATCATCTTCGTCAGCGAAGCCGGCGGCCACGGCTTGTGGCTCTCCCGCTCAAACAGAATCCTCCCCGTGGTCGGTTCCATCAGGATCGCGGCGGCGTAAGTCGGCTTGCCCGACTCGACCGGTTTCCGCGCCGCGCGCCGGGCGACGGCCGCGTCTGCCGGTCCGGCGAGCAGCGCGTGACTCAATAACAGCGCCGTGAAAAAGCTCAGGCTAAGAGTCGTCCTCTGCCGTCTCATCATCCCGAAGAAGTCTCCTGCAATGGATTGAGCATTGATGGGCGAATCTTAAGCAATCGTGTCCTGGCTTACAAGGTTTTTTGTTTTCATTCTTTCAGGCCGTTGAAAAAATCTGTTGCCAGACCGGTCAAAAAGGTCTCAGATACAAGGCGCGCGCCGATCTGACGAGCGCAGGCGGACTTGTTAGGGTACGTCGAGCGAGGCAGATCAAGCGCAACGCCGTAGATGAGCCTTTTTCAACGGCCTGTCTTTGACTTGACTCCGGGGCTGGACTTCCGTTACCGTCCTGACAGTTGCGGGCCGGAGCTTGCAGTCAATGAACTACCCCGCAGCAAGCTGCGGGGTATCGAAAAACTTTATGATAATTTTTCCCAAAGTTGTCACCCCCGAATGTTTTTATCGGGGGTCCAGTCCGGGTTTCGCCTGGATTCCCGCTAAAAGCATGCGGGAATGACAGACCTTGACCCATTCGACTTTGCTCAGGGTCATGGTGAGGAAGATCGAACCATGAGAAGACTTGGAATCGCCATTACGCAGCAAGCTGCGGGGAATTGACCCGAACAGATTTTAGCTCAGAGGGAGATTCGCCACCATGACGCCAAAAGAGAATAAACTTTTTCTTTCATTCGCTCTCCTCGCGTTCCTCCTGGTTCCAACCGTTCCGCCCGGCCTTAAAGCCGCCGAGCCGCCGCTGGTGCGCATCGCGCACGGCGCATTCAACGAAAAAATTGCGGCTCTATGGGTCGGAGTCGAACAGGGTCTTTTCCGCAAGCACGGCGTCAACGTCGAAGTCATCAACATCCGCAGCGGCCCGCAAACCATCGCCGCGCTCTCATCCGGAGATATCCACATCGCCTACACGATTCCCGGATCGGTCCTGAGCGCCGCGGCCGGCGGGATGGATATCGCCTTCTTCGCTGGTCTGGTCAACCGGGCCGACGGCGACTTCGTCGCCGCGCCCGCGCTGCGCACCGCCGAGGCGCTCAAGGGGAAAAAGGTCGGCGTCCAGAGCATCGGCGGCGGCGTCTGGTCGATGACCATGCTGGCGTTGGAGCATCTCGGGCTGGAGCCGACGCGGGACAAGATCCTGCTGATGGTTTTGGGCGACCAGTCGATTCTGACCCAGGCGATAGCGACCGGCGGGATCGACGCAACCTATCTGAGCTACAGCTACAGCGCCACGCTCAAGGAGAAGGGCTATAACGTGCTGGTCGATATGGGCAAAGCGCCGATTGTCTATCAGGGCCTCGCCCTCGCGACCGAGCGCAGCTATCTCAAGCAGAACCCGCAGATCGTCGATTCGATCCTGCGCGGCGTTGTGGAATCGGTCGCCTTCATCCAAACGCCCTCGCGCAAAGATGCCGTGCTCAAGTCGCTCGCCAAAAACCTGCGCCTCAAAAACCCCCAAGACGCGGAGAGCGGTTATGAAGTGCTGCAATGGCTCTACAGCTTCGACATCAACCCTAACTTGAAGGGCGTCCAGAACATGCACCGGCTGCTCGCGCTCACCAATCCCAAGATGAACAGCGTTCGGTCGGAAAATGTGATCGACGAGGCGCCCGTCGATCGTCTGCAAAAGAGCGCTTTCTATCGGGACCTTGTGGCGCAAACAAAAAAGTGATGGAAGGACGCCGCGATGATCATCGACACCCATTTTCACGCCTTTCCCGGAAAATATCTCGACCTGGTTCCGGAAGCCCAGAACGACGTCCGGGGCGCCGGCTTTCACGCCTTCGACCACCGCGAGTATCTGGACGTCATGGACAGGCACGGGATCGACATCGGCGTCCTCTCCAACACCGGCGGCAGGATCGAGAAAGAGGGCAACCGTGTCAGGGCGCTGAATCTGTGTAAAGTTTTGAACGACTCCTTCGCCGAAGCGAGCGTGAAGCATCCGCGACGCTTCAAGGCCTTCGCCAGACTGCCGATGCTCGAGCTCGACGACTGCGTGCGCGAGCTGGAGCGCTGCTACCGCGAGCTGAAGATGCACGGCGTGATGCTGCCGACCAATCTAGCGGGCAAGTATCTCGACGAGCCTGAGTTCAAGCCGTTCTGGGACGCCGTCGCCGCCGGCGGGAAGCCGCTCTTTCTCCACCCCGCCAACGCTCCGTGCCAGGCCAACTGGAACAAATACTCGCTCCATCAGAAGATCCTCTGGCCGACCGACACCACGCTGGCCGTTTCTCGAATCGTCTACAGCGGCATTTTCGACCGCTACCCCAAGCTCAAGCTGATCGCCGCCCATCTCGGCGGAATGATGCTCCTCTACCTCGACCGGCTCAACTGGCGCGAGGGCAAGCCGGAGTGCGCGCTGGAGCCAGAGGAATATTTTAAGAAAATTTACTACGACACGGCGGGGCCGATCCGCGCGCCGTTCATCAAGCTCGTCTGCGATACCGTCGGCGCGGGGCAAGTTCTATTCGGCACGGATTACCCGCACGGCAGAGGTGGGCGCGACGACCAGTTTTATCCGATGACGCTCAAGGCGATGGAAGAACTCGACATTCCTCAAGCGGACAAAGAAAAGATTTACTACAAAAACGCCCAACAGCTCTTCGGCTTCTAATACACGGGCGTAAAAGCGGGAGGTCAATATGGCGAGAATCAACTTATATCGAACACGGGGTTTGAATCCCCGTGTTCGACCAAAGGGGAGAGCTACCACTTCTCCCCTTTGGAAACCCCATCGGTTTTGTGCCCGCTTCAAGAGGCGGGGTTTACATTCAATCATTCAGTTGTCGATTGTCTGCCTTCTTGCGTTCCCCGCTACGGCGCGCGCGCAATCTCCCAAGGTCTCGATCCTCGTCGATCTCGATCCCAACAGCGCGGATCAGACGGTGATCGTGGAGACCGTGACGGCCGATCAGCAAGGGCTACTCTATGTCTGCGACCGCGTCACGGGCAACGTCCTCAGAATCGACCCGAAGAATCCCACGCCGCTCGTCGTGGGTCGCGTCGAAGCCCGGCAGATCGAGGGCAAAAAGGTCAGGGCCGACTCTTCCGGCATCGTTTTCAGCAAGGAGGGCGATCTCTACATCACGAGCGGCCAATTTAAGGAGATCCTGCGCATCAAGAAAGCCGATCTCAATCCGCAAAAACCCGGCGTTGCCGAGACGTTTGCGACCGGGACCGAAGGGGCCAATGGAATCGCCTTCGACCGGCAAGGACTGCTCTATGTCACGGGCGGCCGGAGCGGAAAGATCTACCGTATCGGCCCGGCGGGTGGCGCCGCCGAGGATTGGGCGCAGATCGAAACCTACACACGCACGCTGCCGGACGGGAAGACGCAGCAGGCAATTCCCGCCAACGGGAGCACATTCGATGCGCAAGGAACCACGCTCTATGTCGCGGACACTGCTCGCGGCGCGATTTGGAAAGTGGCCGTCGGTTCGGATGGCAAGGCCGGGAGACCGACGTCGATGGCGCAGAGCCCGCTGTTGGAAGGCGCGGATGGGCCGGCGTTCGATCCCAAAGGCAATCTTTGGGTCGCCGCCAATGAGCGCAACGCCGTCGTCGAGGTTACACCGGAGGGAAAGGTGCGAGACGTCGCGAAGAACGACAGCCGCGGCCCGCTGGAATTTCCGACCTCCGTCGTCTTCGTCGGAAGCACGGCCTACGTGAGCAACTTCGACACGCCCAGGCGGGACAATCTCGCCGCCGACGGTAAGACGTCGTTAGACGGGGTCGGCGCCTCGATCGCTCAAATCACGCCGTAGGCGATGGTTCGATCCGCGGGCCGAGCGCTTGGAATCTTTGCCGAGGAAATTTAGCCCGCCGTCTTGAAGTAGTCGGCGTTGATCCGAGTAAAGTGCCGCCACTTCTCCGGCAGTTCGGATTCGGCAAAGATCGCTTCCACCGGGCAGGCGGGAACGCAAGCGCCGCAGTCAATGCAATCTTCAGGCTCGATATAGAGCATCTCGTCCTCGTCCTTGCCGTGGATGCAATCCATCGGGCAAACGTCGATGCAGGATTTATCCTTGACGCCGATGCACGGTTCGGTGATGACGTAGGTCATGGCTGCGATTTTCCCTCTTTGCCGCTCTGCCGTCGCTCAGGCCGTATGGAGCTGCTTGTGCTGTAGGTTGGCGTGCTTCACGGTACAGCCGGGGATGGTGCAGGTCACCGCTTCGGGCGCGTTGTCGTAGTCCAGCCATTTCATATGCTTCCAGGGCCTCTTCCCCCAAAAGAGATCGTCGATCCAGAGCAGCGGCTTGATGACAAGCACGCGCAACGGGCTCGGCGTCCACTTGATCGACTTGACGGCCAGTGTGTGCCACCACGCCTTCGGCTTGTTGTAGCAGCACGCGGAAACACAAATGACGCAATTGGACCACTGCCCTCTCGACGCCAGCCGGTACTTGTAGCAGCTATCCACGTTGACCCGGTACTTCTCGACGCCGTTGTAGACCTCCTTGCCCCCGAAAGGGATGCTGTGCGACGGGCAGGTGCGAGCGCACTTCATGCAATACTTGCAGACCTCTTCGACGCCGATATCGACCGGCTGGTCGACCGCCAGCGGCAAATCCGTCGTCACCACAGAGAGGTGCAGGCGGGAGCCGTACTCCTCATGGATGAGCATCCCGTGACGTCCCAGCTCCCCCAGTCCGGCGTTTACCGCCAGAGGAATAGGATTGACCTCGCCCTTTCCATAATAATGAGCACGGGCCGGGTAGCCCATTTCGCGGATGTAGGCGGCGAGCATGAAGGTCGGCTGAATCGTGTGGATGTTACCCAATCCATAGTCGGCGTCGGAAATGCGGCTGTTGTTGCTCAGAAATTTATAGTAATCGCTGGAGAACCCCATGCAGATCGCATAGCGGTGAGGCAGGTGGATCGGGTCTCCCGCCTTCTCACCCATCGCCGGATTGCCTCTGGCTCTGTGGGAATACACGTAAGCCTGGTCCAGGTGGGCGATCCCGACCACAGTCGCGCCCAGGAAACGGGCGATCTCCTTGATGTTGCGGGCCATGTGGGCAGGATCGGGGACCGGCGTCTTATCAGGGCTCACCGGCCCTTCCGGGACATCTCGCATGACATACTGAAAGGAATTGTGCTGATTGCCTTCGGTGCCGCCGCCGCCGAAGATGCGTCTGAAAGGGTCCTCGCCAAAGCGCGTCTTGCGCCAGGCGCGGAGCTTTTCTCCCAGCTCTCCGCGGTCGACCCGTGGATGGGGGGTCTCGCGCTCGTCGATCTGCCGCTGCGGACCTACGACACGGTACGATCGTGGACTGGGCTGTTTGAATCCGAGCATAACGTCGACTTCCTTAGAAGGTCTCGTTCAAGGTCAAAAACCCGAGCTGTGCTCTGCAGGCTAAGCCCAACCCATCAACCAATCGAGAGAGACCGGGCCGGGGCCGCCGAAGAGAATCGCCAGGGCCATGAGGATCAGCATGAGGCAAAATTCGATGCCGTTGCCTTCGCCGGCCTTGCGCGCCAGGAAGAAGCCGTTGTTCCAGTGAGCCTTCCAGATCGCGACCGCCATGAAAACCGTCAGGCCAAAAGCGAAAACTTTGGTGAACAATCCCAACACCATCGCGAAGCTGCCGATGTATTCTGTGACGATGCCGATCCAGCAGAGCCACACGGGCAGCCCATACCTTTCGCTCCACCCCTTGACGGTCGCCTGGGGTCCGTTGCCGCCGTACCAGCCGAGCAGTTGCTGCGAGCTATGGGCGAAGAATACCGCCGCCAGACCTAAACGCACGATCAATAATGCCATAAATGCCTCCGTTCGCCGAGTTAGATGAATCGAATCTTGTCGAACTCCGTGATTTTAAATTTCTCCGCCGCCCCGCCGGGCAGGATCGTAAACTGGTGCAGCGTGAACTCGTGCTCGTAGTCTCCGCGCGCGATCAGGCCATCGACGGGGATCACCACCTCGTAGCCAAAGGGGCGCGCCGCCGCGGTGGCTGTGTAGAGCACCGCCTGATTGCTCGAAGCGCCGCAGACGATTACGGTCTTGATCCCCCGCTGCTGCAACATCGGCTGCAACTCTCCGCTGTAGAACTTGTCGAACGCCGGCGGGAAGAGCACCGGCTCGTCCTGCTGCTGCTTGAAGGCGCGCGGCATCCTCTCCTCCGCCGTCCCCTTGTAGCGGTCCGACGCCGTATAGACGATGAAAATGTGCGCCTGCCGCGCGCGCGGCAGGAACTTCGCCACCGGCTCGACCAGCTTGTGGCAGCGCTCCTCGGGATTTTCGCATCTGGCGTTCAGGTCCAGGACCAGGAGCGCCGTTGTCTTGGCATCTACGGTGACTTCGACCGGCTTCGGTTTGTTGGGCATCGACAAGCCTTCCTAAAGGCGGCTTATATCGAGGCTCATTGAGTCCTGTCAAGCCCGCAGCGCCACGACTTGCAAGACAACCTCGCTCCGCTGTAATAGTTGAAATCGACTCTGGATGGGTTTTCATTGCTGGGCCGTTCAAAAAGTCCCAGATACAAGGCGCGCGAAGGTCCGCCCCTTCGACTACGCTCAGGGCAGGCGAGCGGAGGCGTACTCTCAGTACGTTGACGCCGTAGCCCGCCACTGGCGGGCGTTCGAATAGCCAAGCCGAGCGCAACGCCGTAGGTGGGCTTTTTCAACGGCCCTGGGGAGGATTTTATGATCGGTTGGAGAGCAAAAATCGGCCACGTCGCCCCGTCGCGCGGCGACACTTTCGTCTATGAGTTTTACCGGATACTCGGCGAGGGGTTCCTATTGTTCAACACCACCGGCACAATCCGCAAGCTGGTGGACGATCATCTTGAAAGGCAGCTTGAAAAAATCGAGGAGGCGACCGTCGATCTCGCCGAGACCGGCGCGGAATTCATCATCGTCGGCGGCTCCCCCATATTCACCCGCCTCGGACCCGGCAGCGACCGCAAAGTTGCGGCCATGCTGGAGGCGAAGGCCGGGGTTCCTGTCGCGGCGGGGATGACTTGCGAAGTCGAGGCGCTGAAGCACATGGGAATCAAGAAAGTCGTCGTCGCGACGCCCTATCCGGATTTGTTGACAAAGCGCGTCGCCGATTTTCTTGCCGCGTCGGGCTTCGAAGTGCTGCGGGCTGAAGGGTTGAACGTCGAGCGCAACGCCGACCTCGGCGACCTGCCAGAGGAGGCGGCGTACAAAATCGCCAAGAGAGTCTATTTCTCCGCGCCTGAAGCGGACGGGATTTTTCTTCCCTGCAACCGCTGGCCCACGGCGGGCATCATCTCGCTGCTGGAACAAGAGACGGGAAAGCCGGCTCTCAGCAGCACGCTCTGCAACATCTGGTATGCCCTCCACCGCCTGCATGTCAGGGAGAAGATCGCGGGGTACGGGAGGCTGCTCGCTTCGTTGGCGTGATCGCAAATAGCTTTTGACAGCGCATACTTCTTCACCTATAGTCCGGGGCAAAGACAGGCCGAAGTAATCGTAGCGGCCTTAAGGAGGTCCAGATGGCTTACGACCTTGTGATCAAAGGCGGCAGGATCTACGACGGCAGCGGCATGCCGTCCTATTTAGGCGACATCGGAATCCGCAGCGGGCGCATCGTCGAGATCGGCCGGATCGCCAACGGCGCCCGGCGCACGATCGACGCCGGCGGCCTGGCGGTCTCCCCCGGCTTCATCGACCACCACACCCATATGGACGCGCAGATTCTCTGGGACCCTTACGCCACCTCCGAGCCCCAGCACGGCGTCACCTCCATCGTCATGGGCAACTGCGGTCTCGCGCTCGCGCCGGCGAAGCCCAGCGATCACGACGCGATCGTCAAAAGCTTCGTCAGGGTGGAAGCGATTCCGCGCAGCGTGTTGGACCAGGGCGTGCCCTGGGGATGGCACACCTACGGCGACTATCTGGACGCGCTGGAAGGAAAGATCGGCGTCAACGTCGGCGGCCTGGCCGGCCACATCGCCGTGCGCCAGTACGCGATGGGCGAAGAATCGGTGGAGCGCGCCGCGACGGCGAAAGAGATCGAACAGATGCAAGCGCTCGTGCTCGAAGCGATGGAGAGCGGCGCGCTGGGCATCTCCACCAACCGCAACGAGCGCCACATGAGAGAGGACGGCAAGCCCGTCGGCAGCCGCCTCGCCACCGACGAGGAACTGTTCGCGCTCTGCCAGGTGTTGAGCGATCTCAACTCGGGCGTCATCGAGACGATCCTGGGCCTCAACAAGATCGAGCATTTCAAGTTCTACGACCGTCTCGCGCGCGTGACGGGGCGGCCGATCCTCTGGCAAAGCTTGCAGCACCGCTGGGCCGAGCCCAATCTCTGGCGCGAGCAGTTGGACGCCGTCGCGCCGATTTTTGCAGACGGCTACCAAGCCTACGGCCTCTCGCACACCGTACCACTGGTGCGCCACTTCACTCTGAAAAACTGCCAGGTGTTCGACGAGTTCCCGACCTGGAAAGCGATCATGTTCCTGCCCGTGGAGGCGCGCAAAGAGGCGCTGAAGGAGCCGGCGACGCGAAAAAAGCTGCGCGCCGACCTGCTCGATCCGCGCCACACCAACTTCCACCGCCGCTGGGACGTCGTGCGCGTGGAGAAGTGCCTCAAGCCGGAGAATCAAAGATACAACGGCAAGAGCGTGGCGGAGATGGCGGCGCTGCGCGGGCAAGATCCGCTGGACGCGTTTCTGGACCTCGCTCTGGAGGAGAATCTGGACACGGTTTTCTGGAACGCCAACAACGGCGGCGACGCGGCCGCCATGGGCGAGATTTTAAGCAGCCCCTATGTCTTGATCGGCACCTCCGACGCCGGCGCGCACGTCCAGTTCGGCGCGGATTTCGGCTACGGCACGACGCTCCTGGGACTCTGGGTGCGCGAGCGGCGGTTGCTCAGCCTGGAATATGCCGTTCACAAACTGACTTTCCACATCGCGTCGATCTTCGGTCTCGGAGGACGCGGGCTGCTCAGGTCCGGTTACGCCGCCGATGTCGCGATCTTCGATCCCAAGACCGTCGGCGCGCACGAGCCGGAATGGGCGGACGATTATCCGGGGAAGACGAGGCGTCTCATTCAACGGGCGGACGGCATGCATTACACGATCGTCAACGGCCGGCCGATCTATGAGGATGGAAAGCTGACCGGCGAGCTTCCGGGAGAGGTCCTGCGCGGCACCGCCTATCGCGGACGGCAGGCCGCCGCGGCCTGATCGGCGATGGGAGTCAGCTACATCCCCGTCTGCCGCCTCGGAGAAATCGCCGCGGGCGAATTGAAACCCATCGAGGTCGGCGACAGGCAGCTCCTGCTCGCTCAGGTGGACGGCGGCTACGCCGCGTTCGCTCGCGAGTGCCCGCACGAGGCGGCCGATCTCAAAACCGGCGTCGTGGAGGGATCTCAAGTCCGCTGCGCCAACCACGGCTACTGCTTCGATCTCACGAACGGCGAGTGCCGGCTCCCCAAAGGCGGCCCGCCGCTTACTACGCTTCCCGTCGAAGTCCGGGGCGAGGAAATTTGCATCAAGCTCGAATGGTAGACCGGCGTGGTCGTCGCGATCCCTCTCCGCCGTCTTCAGTTCGAAGACCGCTTACTGCAAAGCCGGCTCGGCCTGTGAGCCGCGGCTGCCACGAACAATGATCGACCTCTACTGCGAGCGCGGCGGTCCTGGCCTGTTTGCCGAGCCGCTCAACGCCGTCACCAACCTCGCTTTTCTAATAGCCGCCTGGCTCGCTTGGAAACTCGCCCGGTATTTGAATGTTTTATCGACCGGCGTGCGGCTGCTCGTCGCCTTGCTAGTCGCGATCGGCGGCGGGAGCGCTCTCTATCACACATTCGCTACGGACTGGGCGAGGCTGCTCGACGTTTTTCCCATTCTCCTCTTTCAATTCTGTTTCCTCTGGATCTACGGCCGCGAAGTCGCGGGACTCAATCGTTGGCTCACTCTCGGTACGGCTGCCACCGTTTCCACGGCAGGGTATGTTCTGGAACCGTTTCGAGCCGTCTTGAACGGCTCACTGATGTACGCGCCGGCGATCGTTCTCCTGGCGAGCCTGGGGCTATATCATTTTCGGCGGAAGAAACAGGGGCGGTTTTTGCTCTTCGCGGCGACAGGAGTGTTCGCGGTTGCGCTGGTCTTTCGCACCATCGATCAGGCTATCTGCCCTTCCCTGCCGGTCGGAACCCACTTCGTCTGGCATCTTCTAACGGGCGGCGTTCTTTATCTGTCGATGCGGGCTTTGCTGCTGGGCAGCGCGAACTCCCCAGGCGCCTCCGGCCTCACTCCTCATTGAAACGGCAAGGGCGAGCCACCTGAGAGTTAATTTTATTTGGTTTTCTATTATAAGAGTTCTAATAGATTCAAATATAGGAGGCGTTGTGGGAGCTATAGCGGTTTCCAAAAAGGAAGAAGACCAGATCGAGAGGCTTCGGAAAGAGCTTGGGATAGCCAGCAAGTCCGGGCTGATCCGGGTCGCCTTAAAGACCCTGGAGAGGAAGGCGCATGAGGAGAGGCTCCGGCGTGAGATTCAAGAGTCTGTGCGCCGCTGCGCGGCAGCCGATCGAATCGAGAATCGGGAGCTCTTCTCCGCCGCGATTGCCCGTCACGCCGGTGAGTAAATGGAGATCAGGCGCCGGCACCTCTACGTTATCGACTTTAATCCGCGCGTCCGGACCAAACCCGGCAAGCTCCGTCCCGCCGTAGTCCTTCAATCCGACATCGTTAGCGAGGCGGGCTATCCGTCCACCATAGTTATTTCCACAACCACTCGGCTAGTGAACGAGCCGGGGTTCCTCAGACTCCAAATCCAAAAAGGGGAAGCCGGGCTCGCGCAGGAAAGCGATCTCCTGTTAGGTCAGCTCATCGCCGTCGCCAACGAGTCCTTCCGCCGCGAAATCGGCGTCTTGCCGGATCACTTGATGGAAGAACTCGAGAGGCGCGTCCGTATCATTCTCGGTCTCTGACTACTCGCTCACTTCGGACAAGCCGCCGCTCTTATCTTTCTTTGCCGTGCGATTTCAGCAGCTCGGCGAACTGCTTGTGGACTTTTCGGAGCTTGGGAGGAATCAACGCCTGGCAATAAGGCTGGTACGGATTGTTGGCGTAGTATTTACGATGGTAGTCTTCGGCGGCGTAGAACTCGCCCAAGGGCTTTACTTCGGTCACGACCGGATCGCCGTGGCTCTGTGAGTCGTCCAGCTCTTTCATGAATCGCTCCGCCTCCAGCTTTTGTTGTTCGTTCGCATAGAGCACGATCGAGCGATACTGCGTGCCGGCGTCGTTGCCCTGCCGGTTGAGCGTCGTCGGATCGTGCGTGGCGAAGAAGACCGTGAGGAGATCTCTGTAGGCGATCCGGCCCGGATCGAAGTCGATTTTAATAACCTCCGCGTGGCCGGTCCGTTCTCCGCATACTTGTTCGTAGGTCGGACTCTTCGTCTGCCCGCCGGCATACCCGGGCATGACCGACACCACGCCGCGCAGCTCATCGAACACCGCCTCGGTGCACCAGAAGCAGCCGCCGCCGAAAACCGCGACTTGGTTTTTTTGTTCCACGGCCGCCAACATACGGAATTCGCCGTCGCAGGTCAATCGGCGTGTCTCCGGTAACTCCTAGTAGGCGAGAGGTTTGGATTCCAGCAACGGGGAGGCTTCATTCCACCGACCATTTGGGCTTGAGCTTGTACGGCAGTTTCCTAACGCGCTTCTCGGTCGCGCGCTGGGCGCGGCGGAGAATGCTTCTACCCGGCCAAAAGATGCCACGGAATTCCGCCCGACAAGAGCGTCGCCTCCATGCTCGATTCGGCGCGGTTCGTAAATCCATTCACGTGGTGAATGGAATCCATTCACATCATGAATGAAATCTATTCACGTCCTGAATGATATCCATTCACGAAGTTCAAGCCTAGCCGCCACCCCGGCGGCCAGTTACTTTCTTTCTCCGCGTCCTCTGCGCCTCGGCGGTGAATATTCCGGACCAGGAGCCGCCCACCCTACTCCACCGGCCACTTGGGCTGCAATATGTACGGCAGCTTCTTGACCAGCTTCTCGGTCGCGCGCTGGGCGCGGCGGAGAACGCTCTTTACATTCACCGTCTTGATCTTGCGCTTCTCCATCACCACGCGGCCGTCGATGATGACGGTCTCCACGTCGGCACCCTCGCCGGAATAGACCAGCGTCGGTATCAATGAGAAGTCGTGCAGCGGAACCCAGTTGGAGCGCTTGGTCTCCACGATGATCACGTCGGCCTTCTTCCCCTTCTCCAGCGAGCCGATCTCGTTGTCCCAGTGCACGGCGCGCGCGCCGTCGATCGTCGCCATCTCCAGCGCCTTCTCCGGCGCGATCAAATCCGGAATGACGCGCGCCTCCTTGTGGACGGTGGCCGCTTCGTACATCGCGCGGAACATGTCGAGGCTGTTGTTCGCCGCGCTGGAATCGCAGCCGAGCGCCACCGTCACTCCCATGTCGATCAGCTCAGGGAATTTGCCGACCGTGGCCGAGCCGTAGGCGCCGTGGAGCGTCGCGCCCGGCACGTGGATAACGCGGCAGTCGTTGTCCTTGAGCATGCGCAACTCTTCATCCGTCAGCACCGCCATGTGGATCAGATACCAGTGGTCGCCGAGGATGCCGAGCGAGTTCATGTGCTCGATCACCGTATGCCCGGTCCGCTTTTTCACCCATTCCACCTGGTCTTTGTTGACCGCGGCGTGCATCTCCACCATGACGCCGTCGCGCTTGGCGAGCTGATTGATGCCGCGGTAGAGATTGTCGCTGACGTTAGGCTCCACCCTGAGACCATAGCACGCCCGGATCCGCCCGCCTTCCCTGCCGTTCCAGTCCTTGACCAGTTTTTCCTCGACCCTGAGCGTCTCTTCGGTGCTGAGCTTGCCGGGCATGCCGTCGGGCAGCGCGCGATCGTCGCTCCACTGGTCCATGCCGGCCCAGGCGATGATGCCGCGCATGCCGGTCTCGGCCAGCGCCCGGCCCACGTTGTCCATCCGGTAGCCGCCGGGGTCGCAGACGCAGGTGGTGCCGGTGCGGATCATCTCGACGCAGCAGAGCAGCGCGCTGAGATACGTCGCTTCGTCGGTAAGCAGTGTTTCGTACGGAAATATCCGGTCGTAGCACCAGGCGATGAGGTCGACGTCGTCGCCGAGGCCGCGCGCCAGCATCTGCACGTTGTGGCAGTGCGCGTCGATGAGGCCGGGCATGATGATTCGATCCCTGGCGTCGAATACGGTGTCGGCCTGAAAGTCTTTCAGCGTCTCCGCCTGCCCCACATCCACAATCCTATCGTTCTCGATCGCCACCGCGCCCTTCTTGATAATCCGCCGCTGCCGGTCCATGGTGATCACCGTCCCATTCTGGATAAGGATTCGTCCCATGTCGCTTCCTCCTTTCTCCGGCGAGTACCACACATAAAATCAAGCTGTCAACCCGCTCCTCCTGCCTGCCCTGAGCTCCGTTGAAGAGACTTCTACCTTCTGTCTTTACGGGGGCTGAAACTCTGCGCGTTTTCTGGTAGATGTATGGTTTGACAGGGAGCCTCTTTTAAGGGTAGCAACCGGCTATCACATTGTGACCTGACGGAGGATAGGACCATGAAAAGACAAATCGCCGCGGTTGTCGTCGCCCTGTTCCTGTCGGGCTACGAGGTCACCTTTTCCGAGGCGAAGGACCGTTTGGCAATCGGATACACCAGCGCGAGCGGCGTCTTCGCCGGCCT
>JBGPGE010000050.1:0-31408 GCA_041483675.1 Binatia bacterium | reverse complement strand
GGCGTACCGGGCGACGTCGGGGTTGGAGTTCTTTTTCGGCGGGAACAATGCGACGCTGAAGCAGACGCGAAGGAAGTACCTGGAGCCCAACCAGGATATTCCGCCGGCTGCGGGGCAGGTCGAGGAGCCGACGCGGTCGAGCCTCAATCAAACAAGTTAGACGAATGCTGAGCTTGAAGCCCGGGAGATTGTCGCTCGCCCCCGTTTCCGGGAGACGCTAGACAAAGACGCCGGCTTCCCGTCAGGGGGCCGGCGTCTTGCTTTTCTGCCCTAACTCTACCACTAAATTATACAACGGCTGGCGCGACGCTTCGTCCACCACGTTGGGGAAGGCGCCGATTTGCGCCGCCACTTCGTGCTGATTGAACAAAAAGGCCTTCCAGACTTCTTCCGGGTACGACTCCAACGGCAGCGCCAGCCCGCCGTGCGGCCGGCCGTCGGCCGCGGTCATATGATGGCTCTGTGAGCCGACGCCGCCGACGGTATGGCAATAGACGCAGCCGTTGCGAAAAGTGAGGGTCTCGTAGAGCGCTTTCGGTAAAGTTCTGAGGGTAGCGAGTGGGTCCTGCTCCGACAATTGGAAGCTGTTCTCGGTCAATGCATAAAACGAAGGCTGGGGCGCCAGCTCCGGCGGCGGCTCTTCTAAAAAGTAGATAAAGGCCCCTAGCGGCCGGACCATCATCGGCGGCGCCGGGGTTGCCTTCCACGTATATTCCCGACGGGGACGGTAAAAGACGCCGAAGCGAAACAGATTGTCCTCTTCGTCGATCCCGATGACGATCACCGGCCGGTATCGTTCGATCTGCCGCCGGTCCCAAAATAATTTCTCATTGCGCAGGTTGGTGATCGTCAGGTAATTGCCACGACCGGCCTTTTCCGGCGGTAAGGAGTCCAAATAGGCGAAAAGATCGATGGCGTGATATTTTTCGAGCGGCCATTCCAGCAATTCGTGTCTCATCGTCGTGTAGACGGGCAGCAGGGCGTCGACGAAGCGCGCATCCACGGGACTCGCTTCGATCAGCTCTTCGTGCTGCCAGAAAGGGAGGGTAGCGAAGGGCGGCTCGCGCCAGTTTTGCTTGGTCGCGATGAATGCCGCCAGGGATGGGGAGAGCGGCTTGACCTTGATAAAATCCAGCAGCAGGTCCTGGACCTCGTTGTCGGCGCCGGTCAGTTGGAGCAGAGAGAAATGGTTGCGGTCGGGGATAATAAACTGGGAGACCTCTCGGTGTCCGGCGGCGCTGAGCGCATCGGCGAACTTCTTTGCGTCGATCAAAAAACCGGGAAAATCGCTGGCGGCGCCCAGGATGAGAAACGGCATCGCCGCGCGCGCGTGAGTGACGGGCGAAGCGTTCTTCAGCGTCGCCGGATTTTCGCCGAAGGCCTGTTGAACCGCCCACCGTTGCTCTTCGGGCGTCGCGAGCGTGAGACTGAGATTGTATATTCCGCTGAAACAGATAACTCCCGCCAGGACGGCTGGACTTAGACGCTGCGCCGCCAGATAACTGGAGTCCAGGGCGATCAGCGCGGCGAGATGCGCGCCGGCGGAGTGGCCGGCAAGGAAAATGCGTTTCTTGTCGTAGCCGTGCTTGTCGGCCATTCGCAGGAGATATGCGACCGCGGCGGCGACGTCCTGAGCCTGCGCGGGGTGCGGATTCGTCGGCGCGAGCCGGTAGCGCACCAGGGCGACCGCAACGCCCTGGGGAACCAGCGCTTCGGCGAACGTTGGTCCGAGGCGGTAATCGTCGTCGGTGAGCGTCCAGAAGCCGCCGTGGATGAAAATAACCAGCGGCGGCTGGGAGGCGCCCTTGGGCGGCAGGTAAAGATCGAGAGTCTGGCGCCGCGCGGTCTTGGGATTGACCGCCTTCGTATACGGAATATTTTGCAGCGCATTTGTCTTGGGCGTCGGTGGCGGTGGCGGCCGTCGCCTGGCGGTTGCGGCGAAAGTCAACCAGCCGGCGTTCTCGCCGCTCAACGCAAGGACGAAGCAGAGGGCTGCTACGGCGATCCAACCGGCAAGGCGAAACAGTCGAGGCATAAAACTGAACGTCCAGGTAGTCTCCGCTGAGAGTAGCCGATGCAAGGATGGGGTGTCAATTGCAGATAGCAGAGGCAAGTAGGAGTAGACAGAGACGGTGGAAATATTGTAAGCAAGACCAAGCGCCGGTTTTCATAATGTCTCGAAGAACGGGGAGATCGACATGGCAAAAATTCGTCATCTGGCGATTCGCACCGAAGATCCCGAGAGATTAGCGGCCTTCTACAAAGAGGTTTTCGATCTCAAAGAGGTCCATCGCGGGTCTCATCCCGGCCACCCCGCGGGGAAAACGGTTCACCTCACCGACGGCTATTTTGAGCTTGCGATCCTGGACAACGGCGCGCAACAGAGCCCGAACGGGCTTTATCACTTCGGCATCCAGATCGATAACCTGGACGAGACGCTCGATCGCGTCCGGCGACGGGACCCGGAGCGGCCCGTTCGCAAGCGGCCCGACGGGACGCCGTTCGCGGAGATGCGGGTGTCGGACCCGGAGGGCAATTTGATCGACCTCTCGGTGCACGGCTTTCTGGAGTATCAGCCGTTGAAGAAGGGATGAAGGGGATTTGCGGATGGCAAAGTTGAAGCTCACCCTGGCCCTTTCCCATTACGACCGCCATTTTCCGTTCTTCGACGGTTCGGTTTCGTTGGAAAATGTCGATCTGAACGTAATGCTGGTGGGGCAGTCGGAGCCCTTGAAGCACGGCGTGGACCGGCACGAGCGGATGCTGCAGAAAGGCGAGTTCGATATCTGCGAGCTTTCGCTGTCGTCTTACCTCATGGCGAAAAGCCGCCGCATGCCGTTTACGGCGATCCCGGTATTTCCCCGCCGTCTCTTCAGCCTGTCGCAGATGTGGGTGAACGCGCGCGCCGGGATTGCGTCGCCTAAAGATCTCATCGGCCGCAGAGTAGGCCTCAGCACTTTCCAGACGACCCTTTCCGTGCTGGCGAAGGGAGATCTCCAATCGGATTACGGCGTCGATTGGCGGCGCATCGAATGGATCGTCGCCAAGGAAGAGACCGTGGCGTTTAAGCCGCTGGAAGGCGTCAGCATTCGCTTGGTCCCGCGCGGCAAGAAGATCGGCGCGATGCTCGAAGCCGGGGAGATCGACGCGCTGTTCATGCCCCATCCGCCGAAGGAGGCGCTCAGCGGCGGCGGTAAGATTCGCCGTCTCTTTTCTGACGCCAGGCAGGAAGAGAGCCGCTACTTTCGCAAGCATGGTTTCTTCCCCATCATGCACGTGGTGGCCTTCAAGGACGAAGTGTTGAAAACAAATCCGGCGCTGGCGCGGGACGTGATGCGCGCGTTCGAGCAGGCGAAAGAGGTCTGCAAGCATTACTACGACGATCCGAATTGGTCGCGTCTCGTCTGGGGGCGTCATTTGTTCGAGGAAGAAAGAAGCCTCCTCGGAGACGATCCCTGGCCCTACGGCGTGCAGAAAAACCGCGCCAATCTCGAACGCTTTATGGGATATTCGCTGGATCAGGGGCTGATGGAAAAAAAGGTGGCGATCGAGGAGCTGTTTGCTCCTCCGACGCTCGATACCTAATGTAGTGTCTCTTAAATGAAGACACTTATTCTTCGACGCAACATTCGTCATGATGGATATCATTCGTGCTCAACCAGGGTTTTCTATTCACCACGAAGCGCACGAAGGACACGAAGAACGGATAACCGGACTACAAAAGCGACCGGATTTCCATATGATTTTCTCTTCCTTCGTGCTCTTCGTGTCCTTCGTGGTGAGATACTCCGTTTCAAATGCCGAATTTAGGATAAGGTACCAACAGCGTGAGACACTACACTAGGGTGTCGCGTCACTCCGCGCCGTGCGCTTAGGGCCGGGTATATTTTTTATGCGCGTCGTTCGCTGTCCTATCTGTCGATCGGAAGTTTCCTGGGAGGAGAATCCCCACCGGCCGTTTTGTTCCGAGCGCTGCCGCCTGCTCGATCTCGGCGGCTGGATCGAAGGGCGCTATCGGGTTCCGGGAAAAAAAGTCGAGCCTGAGGATATACCGGACAACGACGATGACGACTCAGACCGGTGAAAAAGGCTCATCTGCCATAGCCCGCCATTGGCGGGCGTTGCGATGGTTGCGCTCAATCGCCTCGCTCGACGTACAAAACGAGTACGCCTGCGCTCGTCGATTTATCGCGCGCCTTGCATCTGAGAACCTTCGACTTAGCTCAGGTCCGGCCTTTTTGACCGGCCTGAAAGCCGGATCAAGCATTTCGTTATTATCGATATGAGCATTCATCCGACCGCGATTATCGATCCCAAAGCCGAACTCCATTCCGATTGCGACATCGGGCCCTACGTCGTCGTCGAGGGTCCGGTAAAGATCGGTCGCGCCACCAAGGTCATGGCCCACGCCGTAATCCTGGGTTGGACCGAGATCGGGGAGGAAAACGAGATCCATCCCGGCGTCGTGCTGGGCGACGCGCCGCAGGACAAGGCGTATCGCGGCGAGGAAAGCTATTTAAAGATCGGAGCGCGCAACATTTTTCGGGAATTCGTTCAGGCGCACCGCGGGACGGTCCCCGGTTCGTCCACCGTCATCGGCAACGATAACTATCTGATGGCCGGCTCGCACGTGGGGCACAACTGCAAGCTGGGCGACGGCATTGTTTTGGCCAACGGCGCGCTGCTCGGCGGCCATGTCGAGGTCGGCGATCGCGCCTTTATCTCCGGCCACTGCGTGGTCCACCAGTTTGTCCGCGTCGGCGAGCTGTCGCTGATGCGCGGACTCAGCGGCGCGAGCCGCGACGTGCCGCCCTACGCGATCGTCGACTGGCAGCACACGGTGCGGGGAGTGAACGTCGTCGGGCTCAAGCGCGCCGGCTTCGACGGGGAGAAAATCCGGCAACTCAAAGAGGCGTTCCGTGTTCTGTTCCGCAAGGGCCGCAATCTTTCTCTCGCAATCAAAGAGATCGAAACGAAGGGGAACCGCTCTCCGGAAGTGGCCGCGCTGCTGCAATTTATTAAATCCGCCAAGCGCGGCGTTTGCGTTGGGGATCAGGGCTGAGGCGCGGGAGGAAGCGGCGTCTCCGCAATCGGCCGATCGGGCGGGGGCGGCCCGACAAAAACCCAAGGCTCTTTCCCTTTGAGATGGTCCGGCTTGATGACGTAATCGCCTCCGGTTGCGGGGTAGATGATGCTGTCGGCTACATCTTTTCTTCCGCCCGTTAGAACATAACTCAATCCGCCCGCCAAAAGTCCGAGCCCGGCGTAACCAAGCTTCAACGGGGTGTAGACAATACTCGCGGCAACCGAGCCGACGCTATAGGCCAGCTCTTCGGTTTTCGGCGTATCTGCCTGCTCAGCAGCAGGTTGTTTTGCCTTAGTCTGAGCTGTTGCCAAGGTAACGGGGAAGACGAGGGATGCAGCCAGGATAAAAGCCAGCACCTGTCGCACGACTCTATTCACAACGCCATTCTGTCCCAGGTGGTCGCGCCCGTCAAGACATATTTCTTGCGCCCCTAGCCGGTAACTTTTTAGTTCCGGCAGGGTGATACAAAGGTTACTCTCGCGTTCTCTTCGAAGCTCCTGCTCGGAACGCCCAACAGAAATACTTCCGCCAATTCAGCACGTTGATAGGTTGCATCCCGATATCACTTCCGCCGTTGCGGGAGCGAAGGGAAGACATCCCGGTGCTGGCCCAGTTTCTTCTTCAGCGGTTTTCCAAAGAAACGAAAAAACAATTCACGGCTATCGATCCGCAGGCGCAGGAAAGCCTGGTAGCTTACGCTTGGCCGGGCAACGTGCGCGAGCTGGCCAACGTCATCGAGCGAGCCATCGTCCTGGGCCAGGCGCCCCGGATCACTACCGGCGACCTTCCGGCTAGAATCACCACGGCTGAAATCAAGCCGCGCGGAGAAGCTCTCTCGTACCGTGAGGCGGTAAACGCCCGCCGCCGGGTGCTGGTTCTCAGAGCGCTCCAACAATCGGAAGGCAACCGCACCGCCGCCAAGGCCCTGGGTCTCCATGAAAAATATTTTCTCAAGCTGGCAAAATCACTGGGAATCAAATAGGGCTTTCGCCTAATAACGGACGGAAAGAGTAACTACTCGGTCAGGAAGGGTAGCAAAAAACGGCATCCCTCGCTGCTTCTCACGCCTCCGCTTCGCGCCCGCTTCAAGAAATTTCCCGCTAATTCAACGGATTGCCAAGGCGCACCCTGATTCTCAGCCATTGGCACGGCTGTTGCTCGTCTTGTCGGTCAAGGGCGAGGGTGCGGATCACAGGGGCAAGATTAAACGCCTCATTTGATCTATTCCAAATGAACTACCCCGCAGCAAGCTGCGGGGTATCGCAAAACTTGATGATAATTTTCCCCAAAGTTGTCACCCCCGAATGTTTTTATCGGGGGTCCAGTCCGACTTCCGCCTGGATTCCCGCTAAAAGCATGCGGGAATGACGGACCTTGAGAAGACTTAGAATCGCCATTACGCAGCAAGCTGCGGGGAATTAAACCCGTAGTGATTAAAAAAGCAGATGAAAGTGCCGATGATCACTCGGAGATCTCTCGATCAAGTTTTCCGGCATTCTATGTTCTCCCTCTTCACTAAAACAGTTCTCGCCTGCTTCATCGCGGTGGTTCTTTCGTGCAGCGCCGGGGTGGCGCGTTCCTCTTCAGCCCAAGCGCCGGCGCAAGGCGCCGGGCTGTCGTTCGTGACGGTGGACAAAGGGGTTCGGAGCGGGCTCAGCGAGCGGAAATTCATCGCCGTCGTAACGGCAAAAGAATGGAAGGATTTGTGGCTCGCCCACAAATCGGGCGGCTCCTCCGCGCCGCAAACGCCGCAGGTCGATTTCCAGGAGGAGATGGTGCTCGGCGTCTTCGCGGGCGAGAAGAGGACCGGGGGTTATGGCATAGAGATCACAGGGGTTGCGCTGGAGGCCGGCAAGCAGGTCCTGGTCCGGTGGGCCGAGACTTCCCCGGCGCCGGGATCGATCGTCACGGAAGCGTTAACCCGGCCCTACCATATCGTTAAGCTCAAGAGGCAGAATCTCCCTGTGGCATTTGCGCCGGTGGAGGAGTCGCGGTTGCGCTGAGTCGGCCATGATGGAATTTGCGGCATGATTTCGACGGACTGTATCAAAAGGAAGAAAATGTCTGCGGCAAAACAAATTGTATTCGGTGTTTTAGCTTCGCTTGCGCTCTTCAGCGCGGAGATGTTCGCGCAAGAGGCGCCCGCGTTGCCCGATTCTTCGCCGGAGATCAGGCAGGGAGCGCGCCCGCCGCAGTCCCAAGGGCAGTTCTCGGGGGATTGGGACCATGCAGAGGACGAGATCCTCGTGCGGTTCAAGGACCGGACATCTGCTGTCGGAAAAGCGTCGGCCCATAGCGCGGCGAGCGCCGCCGCAAAGAAGAGATTCAACGTGGTCAGGCAGCTCGAGCTGGTCAAGCTGCCGCGCGGGGTCTCGGTCGAGAACGCCCTCAACTTGTACCGGTCCAATCCCGACGTTCTCTACGCCGAGCCCAACTATGCCGTCCAATCCCTGGCGACGCCGAACGATCCCTTATTCGGTCAGCTATGGGGCCTGCAGAATACCGGCCAGTCCGGCGGAACGGTGGACGCCGATATCGATGCCCCGGGCGCCTGGGACATCGCCACCGGCAGCAGCGCCGTGGTCGTCGCGGTGATCGATACCGGGATCGATTACAATCACCCGGCCCTCTCCGCCAACATGTTCCAAAATTCCGTCGACTGTAACGCCGACGGCGTCGATGACGACGGCAATGGTTTTGTGAATGATTGCTACGGCATCGACACGGCCAACAACGACTCCAACCCCCTGGATGACAACAACCACGGAACGCACGTGGCCGGAACGATCGGGGCGGTCGGCGATGACGGCGTCGGCGTCGTCGGCGTGAACTGGGACGTCTCCATCATGGCCTGCAAATTTCTCAGCGCCGGAGGTTCCGGTTTTATTTCCGACGCACTGGATTGCCTCAATTACATCGCCATGATGAAGGATCGCGGCGTCAATATCGTCGCCACCAACAACAGCTGGGGCGGCGGCGGCTTTTCCCAGGCGTTCTACGATGCGATCGACGCCCACCGCCAGCGAGGAATTCTGTTTATTGCGGCGGCGGGCAATGCGGCTTCCAACAACGATTCGATTCCCTTTTACCCCGCCGGCTACTATCTGCCGAATGTGATCTCGGTGGCGGCGACCAACCGATTCGACGGGCTGGCCTATTTTTCCAACTACGGCCGGCGGACGGTCCATCTCGGCGCTCCCGGGCAGGAGATCGTGAGCACGACCATCGGCAACACCTATTCGAGCTTTAGCGGCACCTCGATGGCCACGCCCCATGTGACGGGTTTGGCGGCGCTGCTAAAGGCGCAAGATCCGAGCAGAGATTGGAGAGCGATCAAAAATCTGATCCTGGCCGGCGGAGATGACAATTCCGCGCTCGCCAACACGATCGCGCAAAAGAGACTCAACGCGCAAGGATCGCTCGCCTGCTCCAACGCAGCCGTTTTCTCGCGCCTCAAACCGGTCGCCAACGTCGTCAGCGGCGCCGTCGGGACGCCGATCGATCTTGCGGCGCTGAATATTCTCTGCGCCGATCCGAACGGAGATGTCGCGGTCTCGGTAAGTCCGGGCGGCCAGCCGACGACGCTGTTGGACGACGGCGCCGCACCCGACCAGGCCGCCGGCGATGGAATTTATTCCGGCCGATTCACGCCGTCCGCCGCGGGGACGTTTACTCTCACCTTCCCCGGCGGCGACGTGGTAACCGTGAATGTCCAGGGGCCGCTGATCGGCGTCACCCCGAACTCGCAAGACTTCGGAGCCGTCGTTGTGGGGGGCGCGGTCGATCGAACCTTCACCGTGCAAAACGTCGGAGTAGGGACGCTGAGCGGCAGCGCGTCGACTTCCGCGCCGTTCAGTGTCGTAGCCGGCGGCTCCTACAGTCTAGGCCCGAGCCAGAGCCAGGCGGTGACCGTGCGCTTCACCCCGGACTCGCTGGGGACGTTTGTGGGTAATGTCGCTTTTACGGGCGGCGGCGACGCCTCGAAGACGGTGACCGGCGTCGGCGCGACGCGGTTCGCCTTGACGCTGACCAAGGCGGGCAGCGGGAGCGGCACCGTGAGCAGCAACCCGGCAGGAGTTAGTTGCGGTTCCGATTGCTCGGAAGACTATACTGCCGGCACAGTGGTGAGCCTGACCGCCACACCCGCAGCCGATTCCGTTTTCGCCGGCTGGAGCGGCGCATGCAGCGGCACAGGCGCCTGCATGGTGACGGTGAACGCGGATTCAGCCGTAACGGCGAGCTTCACCAAGCGGCTTAACCTGATCGCGCCGAACGGAGGCGAGAGTTGGGTCGTCGGCAGCAGCCGGACGATCCAGTGGACCTCCGCCAGCGTCGCGGGCAAAATCAAAATTCTGCTCTCGCGTGACGGCGGCGTCACCTGGAAGAGCCTGACGACTGGGACGGCCAACGACGGGAGCCAATCATGGAAGGTGAGCAAGCCGGCCACGACGCGCGGCCGAATCCGGATCTGTAGCGTCAGCTCTCCGTCTCTCTGCGACACCAGCGACGCCGACTTCACGATTCAATAAAGCTCAAGGCCGTCCGGCTACAGCCGTCCCCAACTCTTCCAGCGAACGGGAGCGATGCGGATCATAGGTCGCTCTTCGAGACGCATCCTTCGATATTGCGGGTATTTTTTTCGCAGAAGGCGCAATGCCCTTTGGTACTTCGCCCCCCGCAATAACACCATTGCCTTTCCTGTCATCAACACATAAGCCAGGCGCCGCCAGTCCTCGTCGTATCTGTCGACGACGACGGCGACATTCGAATTCGCCTGGATGTTACGAATTCGTTTTAGCAGAAGCGGAGAGCTTTGTTTCGGCTTCTCATCGATCGGAGAATATATCTCGTTGCCGTCGAAGACGTAGCAAATCGGTATGACGTGCGGCCGGCCGTTTTGATCGGCGGTGGCGAGATGAGCCACGCGCGCGGCACGGAGGAAACGTAAGGCGTGACTGTATAAGGGCGACCGGCCGGTCGCCCCTACGGTTGCCTGTTGCCTCATGCCTATTGCCTTTTTCCTCTCAGATTTTAAATTCTCCCGCCACATTCGGCGCAAACACCTCTTCGACTTTGAGCGGTTTCGCGATCAGTTCCTGCTCGCCCATGTAGCGGATCAGGGTCTCCAGGACATGGCGGTTCGGTTCGATGCCGTAGGGCCACCAGTCGGGACCGAACGTCGCTTTCAGCAGATCCATTTCGGCGAACTGCCAGGGGAGCGTGCAGGCGAGGGTATTCGAGATGTGCATGTTCTGGATCGCGCGATCCTTGGCCTGGCAAAACGCCTTGTAGAGGCTCGGCGCGACCCAGGGGTGGCGCTCGTAGAGTTCTTTGCGGATCACCAGGACGTGCATGATGGGAAAAATTTTGGTCCGCTTGTAGTAGTCGATTTCGACCTCTTTGTAGTTAGGAAAAAGTCGCCGGATCTTAGGCGAGCCTTTGACAAAGCAGGAGGGCGCGCGCGCCGAGATCAGGCAGTCGATCTCTCCGCTTTCGAGCATGGCGTTGAGCGTTTTGTCGGGCGCGATCGCGCCGACGCGGATCTCCGGCGGGAGCTTCAGCTCCAGCCGCTCTTTTCTTCCCGGCTCCTCCTGGCCGCCGATATGCCACTCGATGTCGCGCGGGCTGACGCCGTGCTCGTCCCGGAGAAAACCGCGGATCCAGACCGCCGCGGTGATCGAGTATTCCGGCGCGCCGACTCGCTTCCCTTTGAGATCGGCCGGCCCCTGAATTTTGGAGTCGGTGTTGATGAAGATGCAGGAGTGCCGGAAAAAGCGCGAAGGAAAAACCGGCACCGCGACAAAGGGCGAAGTTCCCCGGCTCGTCATAGTCAGGTGATTCGACAGCGACCACTCCGACGCGTCGAATTCCTGGTGGCGGCTCATGCGCCAGAAAATCTCTTCGGCCTGGAGCGGAATGTAATTGAGCCGCACGCCCTCGGGTTCGACGGTTCCGTCCTGCAGCGCCTTGGTGCGGTCGTAGTCGCCGCAGGCAATCGTCAGATGTAACTTTTCCACTGCCCCTCCAATCGTGGTTCGTGTTCGTGACTCGTGCTCGTGTGAAAAGAAAAGATGAAAGAATGGTCTTGGTTTTTAGATTTCCGCTATGCGAACACGAAGCACGATCACGAGCACGGTTTTTCTAACGCTTGTCCCAGCGCGAGAGCCGCTGGGCGATGGCGATCAATATCACGCAGAGGAGAGAGATGACGACTCCCAGCGCCCCGACGCGGCCGCGCATGCCGTCGAGGTAAAGAAAGTACATCAGCGGACCGAGCGGCTCGGAGCCTGGACTGTAGAGGAAGATCGAGGCGCTGAACTCGCGAATAAAGATGGTGGCGAGGATGATCCAGCCGGCCATGATTCCCGGGCGCATCAGGGGAATCAAAATCCGCCGGAAGGTGGCGAAAAAGCCGGCGCCGCAGGCGATGGAGGCCTCTTCCAGCTCCTTGTGAATTTGAATGATCGTGCTGGTCACTGCTCTTAAACCATACGGCAAAAAGCGCGTGACATAAGCGATCAGGATGATCCAGATCGTGGCATAGATCGGCAGCGGAAAGTCCACGTAAGCCCAGAGCAAGCCGAGGGCAAGCGCGGTGCCGGGGAACGCCCAGGGAATAAAGACCAGCCCTTCCAACAAGCCGCGGCCCGCCAGCTTGGTCCTGACCGTCAGGTACGAGGTGAGCGCCGCAAGAAACATGCAGATCGACGCCCCGACGAGCGCGAGAAAAAGGCTGTTGACGAAGGCGCGATGAACCCGCGGTGTGTCGATCAGATAGCGATAGTTGCTGAGCGTCAGATTTTGCCACGTGTCCCAGGTCGGCACATGGTAATAAGGGAGCAGTGAAACCAGGACAAGCATCAAGAACGGCAGCACCACCAACATGATCAACAGCAGGAAAGCCGCAAACGACGCGAGATATTTCCAGCCGCCGAGATCGATCTGGTGCGGTTGAAAAGCCTTGCCCGTCACCGTGGAGAAACTTTCGACCCGCGAAGTGAAGCGCCGGTAGAAGTAGACGAAGATCAGCGCGATCACGAGGATGCCGACGCCGTAGCTCGCGGCGAGGTTGTGGTTGGTCGGGAACGATCCCAGCGCCTCGCGCCAGATCTTGGTCGTGAAGACCTCGATGCGCGCGGGCAGCGCGACGATCGCCGGCGTATCGAAACTCTCCACCGCGCGGACGAAGTTCAACGTCGCCGCGGCCAGCACCGCCGGCCGCATCAGAGGAAAGGTGATCCGCGCGGCCACGCCGAGCTCGGTCGAGCCGAGCGTCTTGGCGGACTCTTCCAACGAAGGGTCCATGCCTTTGAGGGCCGCCGAAATGATCAGAAAGGCGAGCGGCGTGAGAACCAATCCCTCGACGAAGATCAGGCCGGGGAGGCTATAGATATTGAACAGCGCCTGCTCCAGCCCCAACAGGCGCATCCACGCCGCGTTGATCAGCCCGTTGCTCGGATTGAGCAGCAGCACCCAGGAGATGGAGATCAACAGCGGCGGCAGGATGTTCGGGATGATCGCCGTCAGCTCGAAGAGCTTTCTGAAGGGCGCGTTGGTGCGGATCGTGATCCAGGCTAGAATTGATGCGAGAATGACCGAAAGACCCGAAGCGCCGATGCCGAAAATAAACGAGGTGCCGATCAGCCGGTAGGCTTGCGGTTCGGAGTAGGCCTGGACGTAGTTCTGAATCGTGAAGTGGCCGGGCACGCCGAGCGGCGCGTCGGTAAAACTGCCGTAGAGCAGGAAAGCGCTCGGGTAAAGCGCCAGAAAGGCGAGGCTCACCGCCACTCCAGCGAAAATCCAGTTTATGGGTTGGCTGAAGAAGGAGCCGACGCGGCTCAGGGTCCAGACGGGGAGCGCTCGCCCTAGTACAGCGGTCTTGTGGTTCGCCAAGTTTTAGGATCCGAGAAAAATCTTGGTATATTCCTTTTTCTTCTCCGCAAAGGTCTTAATGTCCAGGTCCAGCATTTCGACGAACTGGATCTTATCGGCGTCGGGTAGCGGCGGAAAGACGCCTTTGCGATTCACGAACTCGCCCATCTTGGCCAAGATGTTCATCGCCTCGTCGTCGAGGAAGAAGTCGATAAATGCTTTGCCGGCATTGGTGTGCGGCGCCTTGTTGCTGAGCGTGAGGTAGTGGCCGTCGCCCATCATCCGGCCGAGCCTCACGTAATCCAACGGCGCGCCTTTCTGCCCGAAGATAAAGGCGTACTTGACATAGGTGATGGCGATCGGCGTCTCGCCGGTCGAGACGCGCTCGGCGGCGGGAAGCAACGACTCGACCAGGATCGGCTTCGTCGCGGCCAGGTCGCGGATGAACTTCTCCGCCTTCTCCTGGCCCATGAGTTTATGGAGGCTGGAAACCCATTGGGTCGTGGTCGTGTGCTGGGTCGGGTCGGGCATGACGATCTTTCCGCGGTATTGCGGCTTAAGCAGGTCCTCAAGCGACTTCGGCGCATCGGCGGGCTTGATGATGCCTTTGTTGTAAACGATGCCGATGATCACGTTGCGGTAGCGCGCGCCCAAGTTCGGGTCGATGGCGTCCTTGGGAAATCCCTTGGCGGAGGGGGAGTCGTATTTGGCGAAGATCCCCTGCTGCTGCATCAGTTGCATCGGGTTGTCGTTGGTCAGGATGATATCGAAGAGCGGTTTGCCGGCGCGGTACTCCGTCATGGCCTTATCCATAACCTTGTTTGCCGAGGCCCTCCAGTATTCCACTTCGATACCGGTCTTTTTGGTAAATGCCGTGGCGACTGGGTCAAAGCCATCCTGCTCGAGCGAGCCGTATAGCACAACCTTCGCCCCCTCCTTCTTGGCCGCTTCAACCAGCGCCTGGGTCTGCCCGAAAGCCGTGCCCGCCGCGAATACAGCGACCACCAGCAATCCAATAATTGAACTGAAAGTTCGTTTCATGGTTCGATCCTCCATCCCCTGACCTCTTAGACGACGGCAGGGAGGATAAAATCAAATTCATAGGCGGGAGTCAAGCGCCGGCGGCTCCGGAGGCGATCCACCGGCCGCCGGCCGTTTGACACGGATCGCTGCGGATCATATAAGGATTTTTTGAACTCCATCGAAACGGAGATAGAAAAATCATGGACAAAGTGGACTTAGTGGTCAAAAACGGAGAGGTCTGGACGCCGGGCGGATCTATAACCGCCGATATTGCGGTCCAGGGTGGCAAAGTCGCGGGACTAGGCAAGCCAGGCTCATTTGCTCAAGCCGATAAGACGATCGACGCCAAGGGGAAGCAAATAATTCCCGGACTCATCGACACGCACACCCACCACCGGGATCCCGGCTTCACTCATAAGGAGGATCTCACCACCGCGACGCAGGCGGCCGCTGCCGGAGGCGTGACGTTGTCGGTCGGCATGCCGAACGTCGATCCACCGACCACGACGGTCGAGCGCTACCATACGCTGATCGAAGACCAGAAAAAGAAGGCGGTCGTGGATTTTAACCACAATCCATCCGGCACCGTGCCGGAACAGATTCCGGGGCTCGCCAAAGCCGGCTGTCTCGCCTTTAAAATTTTCATGGTCAAGGACACCGGGCGAGACTACCCGCACATGCCGGGGATCGGACTCCATAATCACGGCCAGCTTTTTCGCGCGTTCGAGGAAGTGGCCAAGACCGGCCTGCCTTTGATGGTCCACCCGCACGATCAAGATCTGATGGACGAGATCGAGCAGCGATACTGGAAGCGCGGCGACAGAAGCCCGCAGGCCTACGCCAAAGCCTACCGGGAGTTCGACGGCATCATCTGGGACACCGCCATCGCGACGCTGTTTCGTTTCCAGAAAGCGGCGGGGACCAAGCTGCATATTCTCCACATGAGCACTCCGGGCGGCCTGGATATGCTCCGGCGCGCCAAGGATGAAGGGCGGCCGTGCAGTTGCGAGGTCAATCCGTGGGCGCTGTTTTTGGGTTCTTGGGAAAATGTTGAAAAGCTGGGTCCCTATTGCCTCGGATTTTGGGTGCCGCCGGCGCACGTCGACGCGCTCTGGCAGGGCATCAACGACGGCACCGTCGATCTGATCGGCACCGACCACGCGCCCCACACCAAAGAAGAAAAGGATGTCGGGTGGAAAGATATGTGGAAATCTCCGGGCGGGGAGCCGCAGATTCAGGACTATTTGAGGCTCTTTTTAACCGCCGTGAACGAGGGGAAACTGACGCTCGACCGGCTGGTCCGCATCACCTCCTACAATCCCGCGAGGATATTCGGCGTCTATCCGCGCAAGGGCGTGATCCAGGTGGGCTCGGACGCCGATCTTACGATCGTCGATATGAACAAGGAGGAGACGATCACCAACGAGACGACCTACACGAAGGTCGGCTGGACGCCCTATCACGGACGCAAGATCAAAGGCGCGCCGGTTTATACGATCGTTCGTGGAAAAGTGGTTTACGAGAACGGCAAGGTGATCGGTAAGCCGGGCGACGGGGAGTTTGTGCCGCCCGTGGGTCAATGAAACGAATCAAGACGCTCTTGAGGGAGAGACCTTGTCCATAGAAAAGACCGGCACTCTCAAGGTTCGCTGCGCCTTGCTGCGCTGCTTGCCGAGAGCCTGGAGTTTTCTAGCAATCGTTGGAGCAAAGACTTTCTCTCCACAGTGATCACAGACTGTTGCGGGCACTTGTTCAACGACCAGCAGCTTGTCACCGATCCGTAGATCGACCGGGATTTTCTTCTTGACCATCTCCGACCCGCAGACCAGGCACTTCATATCGACAACTCTAGCTCTTCCGATTGCGAAAATCCAGCCACTCATTTGGGTCTGGTTCGTAAAGAGTAATAATCCAGACCGTCGGCGGTAAAGAGCATTGGACATGAATGGGCCTTCCCTGCCGTGTCCGACCGAAAATCAAGCAGCTCGGCCCATATTTATCTTCCGGATATTCTTCAATAATCTCTCCGTTAAGAATTACTTCCGTAACCTCGTCTTCGGTGATTTCTCTTTCAATGCTTCGCTCGATCGCATGCTGCCGCCAAAAATATTGCCTCTTGCGCACCTTATCCTGTATGTGTGCGATGTTCATCAGCCATGCGCTCTTTTTTCGGAATCACCGACCCACTCCGGATCTCTCCTCAATTTCCTCTTCCGGGTCGATCTTGTTGATCACCAGCCCGGAGATCAGCTTGGGGTAAAAGTAGGTCGTCTTTTGCGGCATCTTTTCGCCTCTTAGACTGATTTCCATGATCTGTTCCGGCAGTGTCGGGTTTAGAATGAAAGCCGCCTGGTAGTCTTCCTTGTCGACCGCCTGGAGCACCTTCTCTTCGTCCTGTGAATAGCTAATCACGTCGGGTTTGACCTGCTCTTCCAGCTTAATACCCAGGACATGAGCGAGGATAAGGCGATGGAGGATGCTGACGTCCAGCTCCTGCATCGGGGCACTCAGGTCGCCGGCCAGCCGCTGCATGAATCTCTTGTTCTTGAGTCTGAGAATGAGATAACGCGGGTCGCGCTTGAACGACGCGCCGATCAGATGGTGCTTCTTCCCGCCGCGCTTGAGCGCGGCTAAAAACGAGCGCTGCCCCTCGGAGGTCTTGGCGTAAGGCTCGATGTAGAAATAGCGCAGCAGCGACTCTTCGAGCTGCTGGAACGGGATCGGCTGAAAGGCGCGGACCAGGCGGTGCGTCGGCAGGATGACGAGACCTTCGTCCTGCATATTGGCGAAGAACATCATTACATAGTTGAACGCCTCCCGCCCGGTGGCGTTCGGCCTTTGCGCCCGCATGTGGTTGCGATAATTGAGCGCCGCTTCATAGCGGTGGTGGCCGTCGGCGATCAGCAGCGGTTGCGCCTCCATCTCGCGCTCGACCATGCGGATCAACTCAGGGTCCGTCACGCGCCAGAGTCGGCAGGTGCCGCCCCTGTCTTCCTTGACTTCGACGTGCGGCGCCATTCCCTGAACATGCTCCGCCATCAGTCGATTGATGAGCTGCTTCGGCTCGGAGTAGAGTGCGAAGATCGGGCTTAGGTTGGCATGGCAGGAGAACATGAGCCGCAAGCGGTCCGCTTTCGGCCCGTCGAGCGTCGCCTCATGCGGCCGGATGGCGCCGCTGGAGAAGTCTTCGAGCCGGGCCAGCGCCATGAAGCCCTTGCGCTCGACTTCTCCTCTCCCTTTCTGGGCGAAGCGGTGGCTCAGAAAATAGAGCGCCGGGACCCCGTCGCGGACTAAAATTTTTTCTTGTTGCCAGCCTTCAAAGATGCGCGCGACGCTTTCGTAGGGGTCGGGTTCCTGGTTGAGGATCAGGCGCACGACGTTATACGGCGAGCGTTTGTAAAACCGCTCTTGCTCCTCCGGCGAGATCACGTCGTAGGGCGGCGCGATCACCTTGGAAGGATCGGAAACTTTTTTCGGATTGTAGAGGATCCCGCGAAAGGGAACTATGTGTGCCATGATGCAAAAACGCAGTCGGAAACCCGCGTCGACCATTAACTATAAGGGGCGGCCCCGCCGGAATCAAGCAAGCGGGTCGTCGTAGTCGCTTTATATCCGGCGGCGAAATTTTTGCCAACCGTCCACAACTTCCAAAAGCGCGACATTGATATAGCCGCTCCCGTGTGACATAAAAACTCAGTGTCTGTCTCGTGGTTACAGCTCTCCCTTAAAGCTCCTCCGCCGGCGCTCGATGCGGTGGCGAATTTTCTGATCGAGCGCGGCTCGCCGGGCGCGGTGCTCAAAAAAAACGAGGTGCGGGCTTTTTTCGCCGACTCGCCGAGAATCGCGACGCTCAGGCGCGAGATCCAGCGCTTTCTCAGAGACATCCGCCGGATCTATCCGGGCTTCGGGGAGCAACCGATTCGCTGGACGGCGTTAAAGGAAAACAACTGGAGCCACTCCTGGCGGCGTTTCTTTTCGCCGCACAAAGTCGGCAAGGCTTTCTGGATCACGCCTCCGTGGGTCGAGCCGCCCAAGACGCGCCGCCGTCAAATCATCACCATCGAGCCGGGCATGGCCTTCGGCACGGGATCGCACGCGACCACCCGCGGCTGCCTGGAGTTTCTGGAAGATTTGGCGTTGCGGTCCGACGGGGAGGAGCTGACCGCGCTCGACGTCGGCACCGGGTCGGGCATCCTCGCTATCGCGCTGGTCAAGCTCGGCGCGAGCAGCGTCGTGGCGTTGGATAACGACCCAACGGCGCTCAAAGTCGCGCGCGCCAACGTCCGGCTGAACGGCGCATCGCGGCGGGTGACGCTGTCGAATTGCCGGCTGGAGAAGATTGTCGAATGTTTCCATCTCGTGGTGGCCAATCTCACGGCCGAGACGATCCTCGAGCTGGCCGACGCGCTCGAAGAGAGAGTTGCGGCGCGGGGATATCTCGTCCTCTCCGGTATTCTAAAGCCCCAGGTTGGGCAGATCCTCCGCCGTTTCTCCTCCGAAAAATTCCTCCTCGAACGCCATACGCGACAGAAAGAGTGGATTACGCTGCTCCTCAAAAAGAAAGGCTGAGGTTGGCGCGCTTCTTTGTCTTGAGAGACAATCTCCGGGGCGAAACCGCGATGGTGACGGGGCCGGAGCTCGATCACATGCGAAAAGTCCTGCGGCTGGCGCCCGGCGACGCGGTCACTTTATTAGATGACTCAGGGTGGGAACATGAAGGCGTGATCCGTTCCTACGCGGCCCGCTCCGGCGAGATCGCGATCCTGAAATCATTTCAGCCTGAGCGGGAATCCCCCTTGCGCGTGACTCTTGCCCAAGCCCTGGGCAAAGGGGACAAGATGGACTGGGTCGTCGAGAAAGCGACCGAGTTGGGCGTCGCTCAAATCGCGCCGTTCGTTTCCTCGCGCACGGTGCCGCGGCTGGATGAGGCCGGTTCCGAGAAGCGGCGGGCGCGCTGGCAAAAAATCGCGCTCAGCGCCGCGAAACAATCCGGCCGGACCAAGGTTCCTGAGATTATCGAGCTCGCCGACTTCTCAACTCTCGTGCGCCATGCATGGCCTTGCGCGCTCAAGCTTCTCTGCTGGGAAGGCGAGTCGCAGCTCAACTTAACCCAGCTGCACCGCGAAACTCCCGGCGTGGAATCGCTGCTGCTCGTGATCGGTCCCGAAGGCGGGCTTAGCCCGGATGAAGTCGCCGAGGCGACCCGTAACGGGTTTAAATCCGTCGGCCTTGGCAAAAGGATTTTGCGCACGGAGACTGCGGCGCTCGCGGCTCTATCGCTGGCGCAGTTTCTTTGGGGCGATATGGGGTAGGGGCTGAGGGTGTTTGCGGTTTACCGGCCGGGGTCGTAAACTTCGTCCCATGGAAACGGTCCGTTGGGGCGGATTGTTCCGCCGTTGCTGCGCGTTGTCGATCGACATTGCGGTCCTGTCCCTGTTCTCTCTGCTGCTCTATCGCCTGATCTCGGTCGCTTATCGCGTCGGGCTGGCGGCTTACCAGCATTCGCTGTCGTGGGGCGCGCTGCCCGGCCTGTTCCGTGTTTTCCTGGTCGCGTGGCTGTTTTTTGTCTCGGCGTACTTCGTTGTACTCCACGGCGCGGCTGGGAAAACCGTCGGGCAATGGTTTTTCGGTTTGCGGGTGGTAGGGGCGAGACAGGAGCCCATTACGTATGGCCGGGCGCTGGTTCGCTGGATCGCCGCCCTTGCCACGGCGCCGTTGTTGCTGGGCTTCATCCGCATTCTTTGGAATCGCGAGAAAAGGGGCTGGCACGACGCGCTCGCCGGAACCTGGGTCGTAAGAGAGTGACCACTATGAGAGTCCTAAAGATCGGGGTCGTCATGGACCCCATCGAAAAGATCGACATCGACAAGGACACCACGTTCGTCCTGATGCTCGAGGCGGAACGCAGAAAGCACGAGCTCTACTACATGGAGCTGGGCGACCTCTTCATCCGCGGCGCGACGCCGGAGGGGCGCTATCGCCGCGTGAATGTCGCGCAGGCCGCGCCGCACTACCGCTTCGGCGAGAGTGGAATGGCGCCGCTCGCCGATTTCGACGTGATTCTGATGCGCAAAGATCCGCCTTTCGACATGAACTTTTTTTTCGCTACGCATCTGTTGAGCTTGATCGATGAAAAAAAATGCCTGGTGGTGAACCGCCCGCTGGGGCTGCGCGAAGCGAACGAGAAGCTCTACGCGCTGAATTTTCCCTCGCTCATTCCGGAGACGCTCGTGAGCGCCGATATGGATCGGCTGCGCCGCTTCATGGACGAGATCGGCGGGGAGATGATCGTCAAGCCGCTCGACGGCTGCGGCGGCAGCGGGGTTTTCTATCTGCATCGTCAAGACCGAAACGTCAACTCACTGCTGGAGACGGCGACGGCGAACGGCAGAAATCCCGTCATGGCCCAGCGTTATCTCCCGGAAGTGCGCCAGGGCGATAAGCGGATCATCGTGCTCGACGGCGCGCCGCTCGGCGCGGTGCTGCGCGTCCCGCGCGAGGATGAAACTCGAAGCAATCTCCACGTCGGGGGAAAAGCTGTCAAAGCGGGTATCTCCGCCAGGGACCGCGAGATCTGCGCCGCGCTCGCGCCCGGTCTCGCTCGACTGGGGCTGTACTTCGTCGGCCTGGATGTCATCGGCGATTATCTCACCGAGGTCAACGTCACCAGCCCGACCGGCGTCCAGGAGATCAACGCCCTCGACAAAGTCCAGCTCGAGCGGCAGATCGTCGACTTCATCGAGCGGAAAGCCGGAGAACGCCGCCCGGCCTAGCTATTCTTGACTCCGGCCCGCTTTTACGCAATATTTCAAAGCTCCGGCCAGGTAGCTCAGTCGGTAGAGCAGAGGACTGAAAATCCTCGTGTCGGCGGTTCAATTCCGTCCCTGGCCACCATCCAACACTTTGAATCTTCAGTAACTTACGTTCTCTGCGCTTTCGACAAAGCTCCATGTTTTGTCTTTATTTTGCCAGAACTTTGCTAAAACTCTTTTCCTGCTCGTTCGTTTGATGTAATAGCGCGAGTTTCTGGTCCGGGATCAGCCCCTTCTCCATGAGCGCTTTGGTTTCGTCCTGCGCTTTCTTAATGGTCCTCGCTGCGCTCTCGAAGAGTTCCTCCCTCGATGCTTTTCTGCCCGCCACGCCTTGCTCGATCGCTTTCATCCCGACGGCCGCCGCCTCGCGCGCAAACAGCTCGCGGTCGTCCATCCGGGGAAGAATGTAATCCTCTGCGAGCCCCTTCTCTTCGGCGCACCTCGCGATCTCCTCCGCCGCGGTGATGCACATCTCGTCGGTGATCGTTTTGGCCCCGACGTCGAGCACGCCGCGGAAAATTCCGGGAAAGCCGAGCGAGTTGTTCACCTGGTTGGGAAAGTCCGAGCGGCCCGTCGCGACGATTCGAGCGCCGGCCTCTTGCGCTTCCCATGGCCAAATCTCCGGCGTGGGATTCGCGCAGGCGAAAACGATCGCGTCTTCGGCCATCGCCGACACCCATTCCGGCTTTACGACTCCGGGCCCGGGAGCGGAAAGCGAAATGCAGACATCCGCGCCTTTCATAGCCTCGGCTATGCCTCCGGTCCTCATCTCATTGTTGGTTATCTCGCACAGGCGCCATTTGATTTCATTGTTGGGAGTTCTTAGATCCTCTCTCCCCTTGTGCAGCGTTCCTTTCGTGTCCACCATGATAAGATTGCCCGCGGGAAAACCCGCCGCGATCAGCACTCTGACCACCGCGATATTCGCGGCGCCTGCGCCGACCAAGGCGATTTTCGCCTGCGCCTTGTTCTTGCCGACGACCTTGAGCGCGTTGATGAGCCCCGCCAGAGTCACCGCCGCAGTGCCCTGCTGATCGTCATGCCACACGGGGATTTTCATTTCGGCGCGAAGCCGTTCGAGAATGTAGAAACACTTCGGCTTGGCGATGTCCTCCAGGTTGATCCCCCCGAAGGTCGGCTCGATCCACTTGCAGAGCTGGATGATCTCCTCCGGGTTTTTCGTCGCGACGCAGATGGGAAACGCGTCGACGCCGCCGAGATACTTGAACAGAATCGCTTTTCCTTCCATCACCGGCAGGGCCGCGTGCGGTCCGATGTCGCCGAGACCGAGGACTCGCGTGCCGTCGGAGACGATGGCTACAAAATTTCCCTTGTTGGTGTGCTCAAACACTCTTTCGGGATGCTGGGCGATATCGCGGCATGGCGCAGCCACTCCCGGCGAATACCAGACGGCAAAATCATCGAAGTCTCGGATCGGACATTTCGGCGAGACCGCCAACTTGCCGCGATAAAGAGGATGGAGCCTCAGCGCGTCTTCGCCGGGCTTTTTCGCCTTGGCGAGGAATTCCTCTACATTACGGACTTTCGTCATCTCGTTCGTATCCGCCACGAAAAGTGAAATTTCTGAGTAATGGCAAGAGCAAACAGCGAGCCATTGAGATTGAAGATCTTTTCGAATCTTTCACATGGATATTTCTCGAAGTTGCAAAAATCGGGCACATACCGCGTCAACTGTGATAATGGATGCTCTGTTCCGAACTGCTGTTCGGGCACGTATTATGCTCTTGAGATCCGCGTTGAGTAAGCCGGAATGATAGAAATCGACGGAAGCCGGAAATCCGGCGGCGGCACCATCGTCCGTTACGCGGTGGCTCTCGCCGCTTTGTCGAGAGAGCGGCTCCGCGTCTTCAATGCCAGGGCAAAGCGCGAAAAGCCGGGCTTGAGAGCGCAGCATATGGCCTCGGTGAACGCATGCGCCGAGATGTGCGGCGGGAAAACGGACGGTTTGTACGTCGGCTCCCGCGAATTCACGTTCACGCCGGGCGACCGCATCAGCGGCGGAACTTTTTCCTGGGACATCGGCACGGCCGGCTCGACGACGATGATGGCCTACGGTATCTTGCCTCTGGCCTGTTTCGCCGATGGACCGGTTGTCATCCGCATCGGCGGCGGCGTGTTTCAAGACTTTGCGCCTTCGCCGCATCATATGCAGCACGTCCTGGGCGGTCTCCTGCGCCGGATGGGCTTGTCGATGAAACTGGAGGTCGTACGCGCCGGCTATGTGCCGAGAGGCGCCGGTCTCATCGAGCTAAGCGTGACGCCGGTCAACGATCGGCTGCGAGCCTTGTCGTTGATGGAGCAAGGCTCGGTCGCCAAAGTTTCCGGGGTGGCGTTTTCGAGCCACCTCGAAAAGCGCCGCGTCAGCGACAGAATGGCCGAGGTGTGCGAGCGGCGCCTGTCGGATTACGGCCTTGTGACGGAGATCGACCGAGTGTACGACCGAGCGGCGCTGCATGCCGGCGCCTGCCTGGCCGTCTGGTCGGAAAGCTCGACCGGCTGCATTTTCGGCGCGGACCGTGCCGGAGCGCTCAGGCGAAGCTCGGAAGCGATCGGGCGCTACGTGGCGGAAACTTTCATGGAGGACTTGGCGACCGGAGCGACGCTCGACCGCCATGCCGCGGACCAATTGGTTCTTTTCGCCGCGCTCGCCGGCGGCGTTTCGAGCTACCTGGCGCCACGCGTCACGGCCCATCTCGAAAGCAATCTCTGGCTCGCGGAGCGGTTCGGCGCAAAAGTCGCGCTCCAAGGAAAGCAAGTGACCGTTCAAGGGATCGGCTTCCATCGCTGAGCAGAATTTAAGCCTCGGCGACCCTCCCGGAATTTCCAATGTTGCAAAGGAGCAGGCGATCAATTTCTTGACAATGCGAAAAGTCCGGCCGATTGTACGCTGCTCCCTGACGGTTTTGACGCCGGATTCTGGTGTAGATTTTGCTTTGTCCTTTAGTGAGTCCGATCAGATTTTTAAGTTTCAGAGGAGACTCACTTACAGCGGAAAGAAGGAGCGGCATGTTGAATATCGGGCCTAGTGCAACCGTTGTGCTCATCCTTGGGATTCTGCTTATCAGCGGGATTAAGATTTTAAGGGAATATCAGCGGGCGGTAATCTTCAGGCTTGGGCGGATGGTCGAGCCGCGCGGTCCAGGGATTATTTATGTGATTCCTTTCGTCGAGAGGATGATCCGAGTGGACCTTCGAACGATCACAATGGATATTCCTCCGCAGGATGTGATCACGCGCGACAACGTGTCGGTCAAAGTCAACGCGGTTCTTTACTTCCGAGTCGTGGAGCCCAACCGAGCGATTCGCGAGGTCGCGAACTATCTTTTTGCCACTTCGCAGCTCGCGCAGACTACGCTGCGCAGCGTCTGTGGAGAATGCCAGCTCGATGAGCTGCTCGCCGAGAGAGACAAGATCAACGCTCACCTACAAACCATCATCGACCAGCACACGGATCCGTGGGGCATCAAGGTTATCCAAGTCGCCGTCAAGCACATCGATCTGCCTCAAGAGATGCAACGGGCGATGGCCAAGCAAGCGGAGGCGGAGAGGGAGCGGCGCGCGAAGATCATACACGCGGAGGGTGAGTTTCAGGCGTCGCAGAAGCTGGCGGATGCGGCCGAGATCATCAGCAAACAACCCATAGCCTTGCATCTTAGATTTCTGCAGAGTCTGGTCGAAGTATCCGCGGAGAAGAACTCCACTATCGTTTTCCCGGTGCCGATCGACCTGTTGGCGCCTTTTTCCAAGAAGAGCGAAGTGTAGTGTGCCTATACGAGAAGATACTGGTCGCACTAGATGGATCCCGGTTTTCCGAGCGTGTCCTACTCTTTGCTTGAGCCTTTGCGAGAGGAGAACTGGGCGATGATGGTTTTTCGTCCGATGGCAAGCCGGTACCGCTACCGAAAGATCGTCAAATGTCCGGAGATCGCCGGACCTGCCGAGATCCTGATAAACGCTTCTCCGGCGAGTTCTTCCAAGGGAAAGCGTTCGGCAGTTCGAAACTACAGCTTGTGGCCCAAACGAAAAGGCTGCACGCAAAGTTGCCTCAAGTGATTCAATGTAAACCCCGCCTCTTGAGGCGGGCACAAAGCCAATGGGGTTTCCAAAGGGGAGAAGCGGGAGCTCCCCCCTTTGGTCGAACACGGGGATTCAAACCCCGTGTTCGATATAACTTGATTGAGCCGATGTCGGCCGGCAAATGTCTGCCATGGAGGTCTGTTATGAACGAGGTCACGAGAGAAAAATTATCTTCCGATTTCAAGGTGTTGATCGGCGACGTCGAGGAACTGCTCAAGACGACGGCCGGCCAGACGGGCGAGAAAATCGCCGGCTTGCGCCACCGCCTCGGGATGAAGATCGAGGAGAGCAGAAAAGCCTTGAGCGAGCAGCAGCAGGCCATGCGCGCGAAGGCTCAAGAGGCGAAGGCCTCCGCCGAAGCGTGCCTGCGTAAGAAACCCTGGACGACATTGGGGATTGCAGCCGCGGCGGGTTTGGTTCTCGGTTCGCCGCTCCGCCGCCGGAACTGAAAGTGCTGCAAGATATGCGCGACACCCGCCCCATTCTGATCTCGCGAGCGGCCGCGTTCTAGTGCTACGATCCCAACTAGGCGGCTCTCATTTTCCGTTCGTGCGTCAAGGAAATAACCACCGGTTTGACCAGTTCTTTGAAGTCGCCGTATCTCACTTTTACCGTCTGTCGGTGGTTGCCCGCGTTGAAGAAGATCGCCTCATCTTTTTCCAATGAGGTGTCCACATACACCGGCAGGCCGAAAAGATTGCCGAACGGAGGCATGCCGCCGATCTCGCATTCGGGGAAGAGAGAGGCGAACTCGTCTTCTTCAGCCAACGTGACCTGTTTAGCGCGCAGCGCAACTTTCATCTTCGCGAGGCTGATCATTCGGTTCGCCGGTACTACCGCCATTACAGGAGAGCCATCGGCTCTTAAAATCACCACCTTGGCCATCTCCTGGCCGGGGATATGCTGGCTTACCGCGATTCCCTGCGCCGTAAACGCCACGGGATGATCGAAGACCTCGTACGAGATCTTGGCTTGATCCAAAAGCTCCTTGAGCCGTCTAAGTATCGGCATGACTCACCTCCTCTTCGGATCGTCCCCATGGCCGGACGTATTAATTCTCCTATCTCTTGCCCAATCGAGCCTCATGAAACGATTCGATGTGTTGGATCGCGATGTAAACCACTTCTCCGTGCATCGCGTCTTTAAGGGTCAAATAGTCTTCGTTGACGTCCTGGATAATCCCGAAGTAGGACTCCACGCCGGAGATGGTGTAGAGGCGCACAGTCTTCCCTTTCGATTTCTTGAGTATTCGATACATGGCTTCTCTCCTTTACGCACAGGCGGCCGGCAATCGGGACGCCGGAAATAACCCGGCACTTTGCGCGGCCGGTCGGAATTTTTATTCCACTTTTACCTTTCTTCTCTGATTCTTATCATTATAAATTTAGGCAAGAAGCATGCCTGTCAGCGCACCTTAGAAACAACACGATTAAGTCTCGTATCGGCGGGTTTTTCCGCATCTCTGACAGATTAATGCGCTTCTCTTTCGCATTCCGAAGAATTATTTCGGACAAAAAGGCCTTGCCGGTAAACACTCGGCTGTCATGAAGACTCTGGAAAAAGTATTTTCCGCTTTTCAGAACACCGCGATTTGCCTAAAGGTCGGTCACCCCATATCACTTAGCGTTCTTGCGCTTTGGGCCTCGTGTCGGCGGTTCAATTCCGTCCCTGGCCACCATCCCAACCTGGCATCCGCTTTTCCTCCGGAAATACGCTCTGACAAACGTGCGACGCCGGTTGATTTTCCGGCTATCGGGTTATAGGATTTGCCACGGAAAGAGAGGCGGGCGAAAAATGCCGTTTGTCGCTGCCGTCGCTGCGAGCCACGCGCCGAATATCCTGCTGGAGCCGGGGGTGGAGTGGGACGAGTTCATGGCGCTCCACTATCGGATGGCGCCGCAAGCGGCGGCCTCCAAGCCTTCCCTCGAGGCGCAGCAGAAGCTCAGGCGCGATGCAGAGAAGGCGTTCTCGGTTCTACGCGCCGATCTGGAAGCGGCCAAGCCGGATGTCCTGATCGTCGTGGCGAACGACCAGTTCGTCAATTTTTTCCACAACAACATCCCGACGTTCTTTGTCACGCTGGCCGACGAGGTCAAAGGGCAGTTCACCCGCCACAAGTTTCACTACCGCAATCACAAGGAATTGGGCCGGGCGATCTTGCGCGCCGGGCTTGAATCGGGAATCGACTTTTCGTTCGGCGAGCATATTGAATTGCAGCACACGCAGGTTGTCCCATTATACTTTCTTTTGCCCGAGGCGAAGATTCCCATTTTGCCCATCTACGTGAACACCTGGGCCGACCCCATACCCACGCCGCGCCGCTGCTACCAGATCGGAGAGCTGATCCGCAAAGTGGCCGACGGCTGGAAAGAGCGCGTGGGGATCCTCGCCACCGGCGGCCTGTCGCACTTTCCCGGCTCGCCGCGCATCGGCCAGATCGACACAGAGTTCGATCATCAACTGTTGCAGATCATGCGCGAAGGAAAGGGGAGGTCGCTCGCGGACTATTCCGTGGAGAAAATCTGCCAGGCGGGGGATTCGGAGTTTCTCAACTGGATGGTCGCTCTGGGCACGGTGGGCGACGCCAAGGCGTCGGCGACGTTCTACATGCCCGACTCGGTTGCGACGGGGTGGGGTTTTGTGAGTTGGAAACTCTAAAAACGTGATTCGTGTTCGTGTTTCGTGTTCGTCCGGACACGAGCACGAGCAACGAGCACGGTGTGAGGCGCATATGAGCAGCTATCATCTCAACCGTTTTCTGTTCGATCTCAAGCTGAACGAGCAGAGCTATAAGCAGGCGCTGGCGAATCTTAACGAGGCGCTCAACAATTACGAGCTTAGCGCCGAAGAGAAGCAGGCGCTCAAAGACGGTGATCCGAGGCGGCTCAGGCAGCTCGGCGCTCACGGTATGCTCGCGCTCTACGTTATGCGATTGAATCCCGAGTTTCGGAGCAATATTTACTGGACCCAGAAGTGATAGCATTTTAGATTCCCGATTTCCGATTGAAGAATCTAAAATCCAAAATCGAAAAGGGGAACGGATGGATCTAGGGCTAAAAGGGAAAGTTGCGTTGGTGGCGGGCGCCAGTCAGGGAATCGGGAGGGCGGCCGCGATGGGCTTTGCCCGCGAGGGAGCCAAAGTGAGTATCTGCGCGAGGAGCGAGGCGCAGTTGAACGAGACGGCGGAGACGATCCGGCGCGAGACCGGCGGCGATGTATTGCCGGTCGTGGCCGACATGACAAAAGCGGAAGATATCCAGCGATTTGTCGCCAAGACCGTGGAAAAGTTCGGTCGCCTCGACATCGTGGTGACCAATGCTGGCGGGCCGCCTCCGGGCGAGTTTATGAAGTTTACGGATGCCGATTGGGAGAATGCCTTCCGGCTTAATTTCTTGAGCACCGTGCGACTCACGCGCGAAGCGGTGCCGCACATGCGCAAGGTCGGCGGCGGCCGCGTCATCAATATCTCGTCCTATGCGGTCAAGGAGCCGATCGCCGGGCTGGTGCTCTCCAACGGCATTCGGAGCGGGGCGATCGGCCTGGCGAAGACGCTGTCGCGCGAATTGGCCAAGGACAACATCCTCGTGAACAACGTCTGCCCAGGCAGGATCGCCACCGACCGCGCGCGCAAGTTGAACCAGGCGCGCGCCGAGCGCATGAAGCGGACGGTGGAAGAGATCGACAAGGAGATGGCCGGGGAGATTCCCTTGGGCCGCTATGGCAGAGCCGATGAGACCGGAGACCTGATCGTCTTTCTCGGTTCGGAGCGAGCGAGTTATATCACCGGCGCCACCATTCAGATCGACGGCGGCTTGGTGAGGGGGATTCAATAATGGTTCATTTCGTCATCCAGTGGGATCTGCCTGACCAGAAGGCGAACCTGACCATCTACGCCAACAAGGCCAAGAACGATTGGCTGCCGGCCACGCTTTCGCACCGGGGAGTGGTCGAGATTCGCAACTACCGCAACCCCCTCGAAGTGACGCCGCAGGTTGCCATCACCGTCGACTTCGAGTCCCTTGACGCCTGGCGGGATTATATCGATTCAGCGGACTACATCCGCATCATGCGCGAGCTGCGCATCCTCGGCTGCACCAATTTCACCGCCCAGTGTTGGGCGCCTTCCAAATATTTTCCGGGAATTCTCAAACCGGAAAACCGGTAACGGGCCGCGGACAAACCAAGCAGGGGAGCAGGAGAAGCTTCCACGATCCTCGACCGAATCGATCGGCGCCTGATGCAGGGGAAATGATCACCGGGTCGCATGAGAGCAAAGCACCCTAAGATGAAGAAATCGGTTCGCGCCCATCCGGCGCTCGCACCGCTCGCGGAAATTTTCTCAAAAACAACGGACGGAGTTCTCGGTGTCGATCAAGACCACAAGGTCGCGCTTTGGAATGAGGCGGCCGAGCGCCTCGTGGGGTACAAGGCGACTGAGGTCGTGGGACGGCCCTGTTCCGAGATCTTTGCGGGGCGCGACCGGAGCGGGCGTCCGGTGTGCGGCCCGGCTTGTTCGCTGATCGCGTCGGCCAGGAAAGGGGAGCCGGTCCAGGGCCGCGAGGTCATGATCTCTACGAAGAGCGGCCAGCCGATATGGATTCATATCACCGCCATCACCGTCCCGGCCGGTACGCCCGGCCTCTTCACCATGGTCCACGTCTTCCGCGATGTCACGCGCCAGCTGGAAATGGAGATGCTCCTCACAAAGGTCCAGTCGCTGTTGAACGGCGAAGGATCGCCTCCAGGCGGCGGGAGCGCCGTTTCAGCGGACAATCCGTCCCCCTTGAGCGCGCTGACGGCGCGGGAGATGGAGGTCCTGCGCCTGATCGCCCGAGGCGAGAGCGCGCATGGGATTGCCGAGAAGCTCGGCATCAGCCACGCCACCGCGCGCAACCACACGCAGAAAATCCTGGACAAGCTCGGGGTCCACACCAAGCTGGAGGCGCTCGCCCTCGCCTTCCACTACAAGCATACTTAGTCTAGCGCGTTCCCAGCCGGAGATTCTCTTCGCCCGGCACAATCTCCGCGCCGCTTTCCCTCTCTCCGCGCCGATTCGCCCGGCGGCCTGATGCAGTTGCATCACAAAAGCAACGCAGATGCATAGGCGCATGATTGACTCCCCGCTCCAGCGCGCAAAGAGTGAAGCAAATTCCTTTCTATTCAACAGGAGGGACCGCCATGACTACGGAAAGGGTAAACCGTTTCTTCAACCTGGTGCTCGGTCTGCTTGCGGGGCTTCTTGTTGCGGGGTTCGATCCAACAGCCGCCGTTGCCCAGGGGGAATCCTGCGTCGAGCCCCCTTCGGGTCTTGTCTCCTGGTGGGGTGGCGACGGAAATCCCAACGACATCGTCGGCACAAATCACGGCACGATGGTGAACGGTGCCACGTTCGCTCCCGGCAAGGTCGGTCAGGCGTTCAGCTTTAACGGCGTGAATGATTATGTCGAAATACCCAACAGCTCCAGCTTGAATCCGAGCGGGGCATTCAGCGTGGATGGATGGTTCTATATTGACCCGTCTGCATCAAGCAATGCAGGCGAAATAGCTACCTTAGTTGCTAAAACCGAAGGCAGTACTGGTGACGGATGGGCCCTTTATTTTGATGACAGATCCGGCGTCGGCTCTTCAAAAAGTCTAAAGTTTGTCCTGGGTACTGTTTTAGAGTTGCAAAATGCGATTCTCACGGCCGATTGGTATCACATAGCCGCAGTTTTCGACCCATCGGCAACACCAAATGCAAAGCTTTATTTAAATGGCGCTGTTGTTGCCTCTGTGAATACTAGCGGAGCAACAGCTAATTCCTTAAACGTAAGAATCGGTGCGATGTATTGGACCGATTTTTATAACGCGGGGAACGATCGCCTGAACGGCAAGGCAGATGAAGTTGAATTCTTCAACCGCGCCCTGAGCGCCGCGGAAATCGCCGCGATTTACAACGCAGACAGCGCCGGGAAGTGCAGGTCGTGCGTCGCGCCCCCTTCGGACCTCATCTCCTGGTGGGCGGGTGACGGGAACCCCGATGACATCGTTGGCACAAACCACGGCACGCTGGTGAACGGCGCGACCTATGCCGCAGGCATGGTCGGCCAGGCGTTCAGTTTTGACGGGACAGATGATTATGTGGATGCCGGAACAGATGATGTCTTTAATTTCAGCAACGGGACAGGGGATTTCAGTATCGATGCATGGATCAAACTTAGCGCCTATCCGTCCCAGGCTGCAGGTATCGCAGGAAAGGCAACTCACGGCCCGGGCGGTCCGTTTAACAGTCCATACACGGGCTGGAGCATATTAGTACAACCAAGCGGTGCGCTTGCCTTTACCGGCGTCGGGATATGGGGATTCACTACAGCCGATGGCGCAGTGGCTCTCGGAGACTGGGCGCACGTGGCAGTTACAAGGAACGGCAGCACCTATAAACTATATGTAAACGGGTCGGAGAGCGCATCTGTTACGCACAACGGCAATCTTGAAACGTCGACGACTTCACTGAGGATCGGCACTGTTTATGAGGATT
>JBGPGE010000049.1:0-31623 GCA_041483675.1 Binatia bacterium | reverse complement strand
CGTCGACGCGGCCGCCGACGAGCGCCGCGAGCGTCTCCGGTCCGCCGCCCGTCGGTATGGCCTGAATATCCTTGGCGGCATCCATCCCGAATCTCCTCAGCGCCTGGATGACAAAATAATGCGTGTTGCTGCCGAACCGCCCTACCCCGACCCTTCTTCCTTTGAGATCCTCGGGCCGTTTAATCTCCGGCTTTCCCATAATGTTGTGCGTCATGAAATTTTTTACCCCGCCGATGAATACCAGGTCGGTGTTGCCCTGAACGTAAGCGCGAACATTGCCGATCGCGCCCGTGAGCGCGATTTCCGCGTCGCCGCCCAGCATAGCGGCGGTTACGACCGGCGACGACGCGATGAAAACGAGACGGAACTCGAGGTCGTGTTTTTTGAACAGCCCGGCTTCCTGGGCGATCCATGGCATCGATTGCGACAGGACTTGCGCCGAGTGAATTCCGACGAGCTTGTCGGCCGCATACGTTTGCTCCGCGCCGGAGAGCCAGACGCCGCCCAGCACAAGGATCGCCGAACCGAACAGTCTGCGAAAGAGTTTTGACATAGATTCCTCGATCTAATGTCTAATGCGCGCCGCGGACTCGATCGACAATCTCTCCAGCATCGGCCGGCGTTGAGTTGCCGCGCCAGGCCACGTGGCCGTCGGGGCGGACGAGAACCAACGGGCGCTCGTAGGCGACACGCACTCCGGGTTCATCCAGACTAACCACTTTAAGCGGCACACCTGCTTTTTTGGCGGCTGTAGTCAACACCGAGACGTCGCCGATCTTGGAAGCAAGCGCCAGCAAGACAAAGCCGCGGCCAAAAAGATCGAGCGTCGAGCGGCCGTCTTGCAGCCAAACGTGCGGCGCGCGAGCGCCGGGGCATGTCGTCGGCAGGTACGTAGCGTGTTCGCTGGGCGGTGGCGGGGTTCCATCGGCAACACAGACCGGCGAATCGTCATAGCGATAGCCCAGCTCGATGCCCGGAGAGTCGTGCTGGAATTCTTTGGCCCGGGTTCGCAGAATCGCCTCGCGCGCCTGCTCCCGTATCCGCCTCCCTTCTTCGCTCTCTTCATCGAGCAGAGGTGAAAATGGGATCTGGCTGTCGAAGCCGGCGCGCATCTCGCCCGCCTCAGTAACATTTCGCATGCCGATAGGGCGGCGTTCGGGCTCGTAGCTGTCGAGCAGCCGCGGGCCGCCCCAACCTTGGAGGGTCGCCGCAAGTTTCCAGCCGAGATCCACCGCGTCCCCGACGCCGGTGTTCATGCCGAAGCCGCCGGCGGGCCAGAGAAGATGAGCGGCGTCGCCGGCGAGGAAGACACGCCCTTGCCGGTAGCGCTCTACTACGACGCAGTGGCCGGTCCACGGCCGCACGGCCAAAAGTTCGAAAGGGACGTTCTCGCCGAGGGCGTGGCGCAATTTTCCCGGCGCATCGAGCGAGTCCAACTGCTCGGGCTTGACGCTGCGAATATTCAAGCGCCACAGCTCGCGCCCATCGACCGCGGCGATCGCGCCCTGGATTTGCGCGTTGACGATCTGATATTGCACCGCCGCGCCGTGGCGGCTTACAGAGAGCAAGGGCGAGCGAAACAACACCGCCACATTCACCCCCTGGGAAAAAGCTCCTTGCAGCGGAATTTCCAACTGGCGTCTGACGGCGCTCTTCCCGCCGTCGCAGCCCACCAGATAGTCCGCCTCGATGACCGCGCGCCGGCCGCTTTGCGTGTCGACGACATCGGCGACGACCGTTTGGCCCTCCTGGCGAAACGATTCCAGAGCGGTCTGGTAACGAATCTCGACGGTCGGGAGGGTTTTCACATGTTTGTGGAGCACCGGATCGAAGAACGGCTTCGAGACCCAGATTCTCCCCTCCGGGCTGTAAGGAGAGCGGGAGCTGGAATCGCCGTTGGCCGGATGATCGAAGCGCGCGAGCTCATAGCCGTTCATCCGCGTGACAAAGACGTAATTGCGCGGATAGTCGGTCGGGAAGCCGGCATCGTATCGCACCCGATCGGCCAGACCCCAGCGGCGCAGGTGCTCGCAGGTCCGCGTATTGACGAGATTGGTCGTCGGAAAATCAACGCCGCCGTCGCTCTGTTCGACGACGAGGCAGGAGATGCCGCGCCAGCCCAATTCGATGGCGAGCGACAAGCCGGTCGGGCCGCCCCCAGCGATGAGGACGGGAACGCGCCTTGGGTTTTCCGCCTTAGCGCTCGCTTCGCTCATTGATAATCCCTGTCGCTTCTTAGCGAGCGGCCTTTTGGACAAAGCTGAAGTCGAAAACCTGGCCGGGAGAAACTTGTTTGTCCACGCCGCCCAGGCTCTTCTGCGTAAATTCGATCGCGCCTCTCATCCAGACCTCGTCCGCCGATCCGTCAGCCGACAGCCGATTTAAATAAAGCTCAAAAATCTGTTCGGTCAAAGCGGCATCTTTGACGCCCAAATAATCAGCGATGATTTTTATCGCCTCGGCACGGTTCTGCCTGGCGAATTGAAGCCCTTTGAGACTGCCCCGGACAAAGGCGAAAACCTCGGCAGGATCCGATTTTATTTTATCGTCGGTCACGCCGATCCCACCCGTTGGATAGGTGGACATATAGTCGCCGGAGTACGCGATCCGGTTGAATCCTTCGCGTTGCAGAATCAACGGCCGCGGCGGAGTCAAAAGCGCGGCCGCGATTCGTCCCGCGCGCAGCGCCAGCACCGTCTCCTCCTGACCTCCGACTACGATGCTGACGGCATCCTTGTTCGGTGTCAGGCCGTTTTTTTGCAATATGATCTGCGTGAGAAGGTCGATCGAGCCTCCGCGGGAAGAGATGCCGACGAGTTTCCCCTTGAGATCTTGCACGGAGCGAATCTGCGGCTGCGCGATCAAATCGAACTGAGGCTTTGCGGCCACGATGAACGCAAGCTTGACCGGCAAGCCCCGCACGGCAGCCGCGATCGTCGAGCCGGAGGCCGAAGTATAATCGACCGATCCGCCGACTAGCGCCTGAAAACCAATGGCGCCGCGGATGAGGATCGCTTCGACGTTCAAGCCCTCCTCGCGGTAGAATCCTTTGACCTGGGCGATCTTGAAGGGAATCTCGGCGATGGAGATCGAGCTTGCGGAGAATCGCACTTTTTTCGCTTGCGCGAATAGCGGCGATGCACCGACGGTCAAGACGAGAAGAACGAGGACAGGGAAATAGAAGGGCCGCATATCGACTTCTCAAAGCGGCACTAACACAGACAAATCGCGACTGTCAATGACAGTTCCTTACGCGTCATTCCCGTGACAACGGGAATCCAGTTGTTTACCGATGACCCCTTGACGGAAACATATCGGGTGACATAAGAGCAGCTCAGACTTTATGAAGATACTTTGGGCCGTCTTGCTCGGCGCGGTTGTTCAATTTTCCCTGTGTAAAGCAACGCAAGCGCAGCCGCTGACTAAAATCAGGATCGGCTATCCATCGATCAGCTCGCGGCAGGCCCAGCTTTGGGTCGCTAAAGACGAGGGGCTGTTTCGAAAATACGGGCTGGAGGTCGAACTGATATTTCTCCGGGGCGGGCAGATAGCCGTTCAAGCTCTCGCCTCCGGCGACCCGCCGATCGTCACCGTTGGCAACGTCATTATCGCCAATCTGCAAGGCTACGACAATGTCCTCGTCGCCTCGGTCGAGAACTCGTACGATCAGATTGTCTTCGTTCGGCCCGGGACGGCGACTCGAATGGAGCAACTCAAAGGCAAGCGATTCGGCATCAGCGGTTTCGGCACGGCGACCCACAATGCCGCCTTGATCCTGTTCAAAAAATTCAACCTGGAGCCGAACAAGGACGTGGCGCTCATCGCCACCGGCTCCGCGCCCGACCGGTTGGTCGCGATGACCACGGGAAAAGTCGACGCCACCTTTTTCAATCCGTCCGAAGCGCCGTTGGCCGCGAAGGCCGGCTTCGTTGAAATCATCCAGATGGCGGACCTCGGAGTGGAAGTTCAGGGAAGCGGTCTTGCCACGTCGCGCAGTTTCATCAAGGCCCGTCGCGACGTGGTCAAATCCGCCGTCAAATCCTACGTTGAAGGCATCTATTTTATTTTTGCCAACAAGCAGGCGACGCAGAAGAGTCTCGCCAAATACATGCGCACGAGCGACCCGGACGTGCTCGACTACTCATACCAGCACTATCTCAAGAGAACGCCGAAAAAGCCCTACCCGACCATGAAAGGCATTCAGTTCATGCTCGACATGGCGGCGCCGCAATTTGCGCAGGCCAAAACCGCCAAGCCGGAGCAGTTCGTGGATCTGAGCTTTCTCCAGGAACTGGAAGCGGAGGGAGTGTTCACCGAGCTGGAGAAAAAGTATAGGTGAGCATCCGCCGCTGTGAACGGCTTTCCTCAGAGCTTCAACCGATTCGCCACGTAATCGATCGCGGCGTCTTCAATCACGCTCAAGCCCGATTTTTTGAGCAGCTCGTGGAGACTGCGCACTTCTTCTTTTCTCGGTTGCGGCTGAGGCGGCCGCATAAAAGGTGACGGGATGAGCCCCCTCAGCCACGTGGCCGCTTTGTACCGGACGTGCAAACGGGAATAGTCCGAGTAAACATAACCGTGCAGCTCGGCCATGCCGGAATTCCAGATCCGGCACGCTTCGGCGATGTCCCGCTTCTTCCAGGCCGCCAGGTGAGCCGTCATCGGCTCCATCGCGTAGTTGTACGAACCGGACAGCGTGCCTTCCAGGATGCCGGTTGAGAGATGCTCGTGAAAATACCGGGCGGTCGCGATCAGCACGGCGACGTGCCGGTCCAGCGTCTTCAATCCCTTAGCGATGATTTTCGTCCCCTCGTAGCTGTAGGTCATCTTCCAGCCGACGATGTTCGGGATTTCCCGGCACATGAGAAGCGTTGGCGCGAGCGGCAGACCGATGCCGAAAGTCGGCGTTCGGCCGGCCACCGGATGGACGATGGCGGGTAGATCGGCGGCCGCCAGTTCGGCCTTTGCCATGTCGATCCAGACCTCGGGATATTTCTCCGGATCCCAGGAGGTCGTGATGTCCATCATCCCGATCGGCGGTATAAGAAAGAGGCCGTCCACTCCGCACTCCTTGGCATCGACGGCGACCTTGACGGCGTCCTCCGTTCTCAGATCCACCACGCCCGCGATGACGGGGACTTTTCCGCCGCATTCCTCCATGGCGATCTCGATATTTCTCCGCTTCTCTTCACGGCTAAGGTAAAAAAGCTCGCCCGCTTCCGGGTTGATGATCACCGCGCCGCCGGCGCCGGCAAAGCTCGGCTGCATAAAGTAGCGCAGGTGCCTGCGCAGCGCCTGCTCATCGACCTCGAAGTTTTCCTTGAACGGCGTGACGATCGCCACATAGTGGCGCACGTATTGGTTTTCAGTCCGATCGCCTTGCATGCTTCACCTTCACTCCTCAGTCGATCTTGTAACCGAGCTCCCTTGCAACCTCTTTGGCGATTTTATCGTCAGCCACCTCTTCAAAGGCCACTTTTCGATCCGTGAACTGGCCCGCCGCCTGGAGGGATTTGACGATCTGATCGATCCCCTCGCGCGTCGGCACGCCGCTACCTCCGGCCGTTCTTTTGACATCGAGGTAAGTGTCTTCCGCCGCTTGTCGGTCGACCTTGAGAAAATCGGCGATCATGGCCGCGCTCTTTTCCTTCGACTTGAGAATTTCTTGTCTTGCCGTCTGCAAAGAGCGAATGACTTTTCTGACCTCGTCCGGCCGATTCTGTAGCGTCGTCGCCAGCGTCGTGAGACCGCCCAGCGGCATCTTGACGCGCGAGCCGACGTCGAGGACTTCCTTCAGCCCTTTTTTCTGCGCGAATGAGACGAAGGGCGGGCTAAAGACGGCCGCGTCGATGGCCCCCGCCTCGACCGCCGGCAACAATTGCGCGGCGCTGAGGCTCAAGTAGACGAAATTCTTCGGGCTCTCGCCGGCGGACTCCAGAGCGATTTGCAACGCGACGTGCATAGTTCCCCCTAGTCCCGTAAGGCCGATTTTTCTGTTTCGCAAATCTGTCAAATTCCGGAACTCGGGCCGCGCGATAAGAGAGTAAATGAGCTGATCGGAGGCGAACCAGACGGCTCTCGAAGCCATGCCTCTCAGCGTGGCGCTCAGCGAGGCGGGTCCGACACCGGCGAAATATTGAATATCACCGCCGGCCAGAGCCACATTGCCGATTTGGGATCGGACTTGAACGATTTCTACTTGTAGAGCATTTTGCTCGAACATTTTCCACTGAAGCGCGGCGAACAGAGGAAGGCAACATATGGAGTTGCTCGGGTAGGCGATTCGGATTCTTTTCAGTTCTTGAGCGGCGAGAGAAGAGGACAGAGCCAACACAGCGACGAGCGTCGTGAAAGCCGGGATGACTCTACGAGACCGCATATGTTGTTCTATCCTGCGCCTGCCGTTCGAAGAACTTTCATTCGCCAAGGAGACGATAGTCCGGCGGAGAACGGCTTGTCAATCGGCCCTCTTGCCCTCTTGCCGTAGCTTCAGCGCGATCTTTTCCGTCAGCTCTTTTTTCGACACCTTGCCGAACGGCGAGAGCGGAAAGTCCTCTATGATCTCCAGCCGCTCGGGCAGCTTGTGCCTGGCGATCTCTTCGTCGGCAAGGAAGGCCGTCAGCTCTTCCAGAGTCAACGCGTTGCCGCGGCGCAGGATGACGCAGGCGCACATGCGCTCGCCGAGCAGCGGGTCCGGCATCGGCACGCAGGCGACGTTCTGGACGGCGGGATGGGTTAAGATAAGATTTTCGATCTCCTCGGCGCTGATCTTCTCGCCGCCGCGGTTGATCAGGTCCTTCTTGCGCCCCGCGACCAGATAATTTCCCGAGGGGTGGCGCTGCATCAGATCGCCCGAGCGGTAAAAGCCGTCGCTGGTAAACGCTTTGGCATTATATTCCGGCACGCCGTAATAGCCGCGGAGCGTGTAGGGGCCGCGGGCCAAAAATTCGCCAACCTCTCCGGGCGCAACTTCGTTGTCATTCTCGTCCACAAGTCGGACTTCATCGTCTGGGCTGATCGGTCTTCCCACCGTCTCCATCCGCACCTCTTCGGGGTCGTCGAGCCGGACGAACATCAGCATCCCTTCGGCCATGCCGAAATTTTCCTGGACCGTGACGCTTGGAATCAACTCCTTGGCGCGGCGGCGGACTTCGGGCTGCAGCCGCTGGCCGCCGCTCTGGATGACCTGCAATGAGGATAGGTCGAATTTCTTGATCAGCGGGTCGTTGAGCCAGCGGATCAGAAGCGCAGGAACCACGTGAATATGCGTGACGCGGTGGCGCTCGATCAACTGGAAAATATCCTCGCCGCGCGTCGTGGTCGCGAGCACGACTTTGCCCCCGTGGAGCAGGAAGCCCTGCAGGCCGGGGCAGGCGAGCGGCAGGTTGTGAGCGAGGGGAAGCACATCCAATAGGATTTTGTCCGGCCCAACGGCCGTGACGGAGGCGGCCAACTTGGAATTATAGACGTAGTCGTTGTGTGTGCGCGGTATGAGCTTGGGGATACCGGTCGTCCCGCCCGAAAGTTGAAACAGCGCGGGATCTTCGGGATCGATCACGATTTGTTTCAGCTCTTCCGGCGAGCGCTTGCTTGGCCGCTCGATCAAATCGGTCAACGAAAGAAAGCCTGGGGGCGCGTCGCCGAGGATCAAGCCCAAGCGCAGCGTTTTGCTTGTGTCGCGGATTCTCCGGATCATCTCACGATAGTCGAACTCTTTGGCGCGGTCAGACGCGGCGCAGGCGACGGCCCCCGACAGCTGGACGAACTGGCTCACCTCGCGAAAGCGGTGGATAGGGAGCGTCATGATCGGAATGCAGCCGATTTTCTGGAGCGCGAAGTAGAGGTAGGCGAACTCGACGATGTTCGGAAGCTGCATGACGACGCGGTCGAGCGGCTTGAGCCCTTCGTCGAGCAGGTTCAGCGCGAGCCGGGTCGCGCGTTCGTCGAGTTGGGAATAGGTAACATGCTGATCGCGGTCGATGATCGCCACGCGATCGGCGTATTGGGCGAACGCTCCGGAAAAAGTGTCCGCGAGAGACCGGTCCTCCCAGTATCCCCTCGCGCGGTACCGGGCCGCGAATTCAGGAGGAAACCGAACGACGCCGTCAAGCATTACAAAACTCCCAATGCTGAGCGTTGAGGATTGAGTTCTGAGTCTGAAGAGTTAGGTCGCATTTTCCTCAGTCCTCAGCACTCGTTACTCAGCACTGAATTATGTTGTGCTGGAGAATCCGCCGTCGATGGTGACGATCTCGCCGGTGACGAAGTGGTTGCTAAGAATTAAGCTCATCATCGTTTCAGCCACGTCGTCGGCCGTGCAGCAGCGCTTGAGCGGCGTGTACTTGGCGCGGCGGGCCATCAGCCCGTCGTAATTGTCCGCGAGCGTCCGCTTCATCCAGTCGCCCTCCATCCAGCCGGGGGCGACGGCGTTGACCCGGATCTCGGGCCCCAGGGCGTTGGCCAGGGTCTTGGTAAGATTCGCGACGGCGGCTTTGCTGGCGGCGTAGGGGAGCGGCTGCGCGCTCGGGCGCAAGCCGGCGATGCTGCACGTATTGACGACCGAGCCGTTCGGGGACTTTCTGAGCAGCGCCACGGCGGCGCGAGTGACGAGGAATAACCCGAGCACGTTGACCGCGAAGACGCGGTTCCACTCTTCGATCTTTACGGCGTCCAGCTTTTTTGGCTCGACCTCGATCGTGGTTCCGGCATTGTTGATCAGGACATCGAGCCGGCCGAATTTCTGTTCCGTCGCCGCGAGCATGGCCCGCACCTGAGCGTCATCGCTCACGTCGCAGCGATACATCAGCGTCCGCGCGCCGGCCGCTTCGGCATCCCGGGCGGTAGCCTCGGCGGCGTCCTCGCTCCGGCTGAAATTGACCACGACATCGTAGCCGTTTCTCGCCAGCGCGAGCGCGGCCGCCCGCCCGATTCCCGTGGCCGCGCCCGTGACCAGGGCTACGGGCTTATCGTTGTTCATCGAGCGCGTAACTATTTTTTCCCCTTCCAAAGGCTGTCTAAAAAGCCGCTCTTCTCCATTTCCACCAGATATCGGCGATCGACCAGTTCCTCGGCCTTGACTTTCTTGGCGCGCGGATCGACCTTGGCGATCTCTTCCAGAACGGATTGGAGCGCTTCGGTTTTAATATCCAATCTCGGCTCGAGGCTCTTGATCTCGCCGTTGTAAGAAGAGTCGAGAATCTTTCGGTCGCTCAATCGCAGATACTTTCCGAGCACCTTATAGGTAAACTCGCGGTCGGTATGGAGGATGACGGCGGATTCCGCCATGGCGCGCATAAATCTTCCCACAACCTCGCCCCGTTTGGCCAGGACCGGCCGCAGCGTCACGAACACCGTTGCCGGATAGGGGATGCGCTGGTCGGGACCGTAGATCGCGTAGTGAAAGCCGCGGGCGATCGCCTGAGTGTCGGCGGGCGGGTTCAACGATGCGGCATCCAGGGCGCCGGAAATGAGCGCCGCGAGAGTCTCCGGCGAGCCGCCCGACTGGATCAACTGGACATCTTTCGCCGGATCGAGCCCTGCCTGCCGGATCGCCTGAACGGCGAAGAAATGGGGGTTGCTGCCGATGCGGTTGATGCCGATTTTTTTACCTCTCAAGTCTTCGGGCTTTTTGACCTCGGGACCGGCTAAGATGCTGTGAGTCAGAATATTCTTGACCGCGCCGATAAAAACAAAATCCGCCGCCCCCTGCACGTAGGCTCGCAGGTTTCCTTCGCCGCCGGTTAAGGCGATCTCGGCATCCCCGCCGAGCATCGCGGCCGTCACGGAGGGGGAAGAGGCGATGAAGACCAACCGAAAATCGAGGTTGTATTTCTGAAAGAGACCCGCCTCCTGAGCGATCCAGGGCATCGCCTGTGCCAACACCCGCGCCGAGTGGATTCCCACCAATCTGTCCGCGGCCCTGACAACCGGCATCGGATAAGCGGCGAAGAAAGACAAACCAAGCAGAAGGAGTACGACGGTCAGCGAAGCCTTGGAGAAGTTCATAGCGGCGCACGTTGCGGGTTCAACGCCCTCTTACTCCACCCAGAAAAAAATGTCCACCTGATTTTGGCCCGCCCGTAACTTCGTCGGCCACTGACTGTACCAACGGCCTCCGCAGAAACCTCCGTGAGCTGGAATTTGCCATCCGGCTTTGACTTTGGGCGAGAATTAGACCAGTAATAAAAGCAGATCGAACGATAACGGTCGCCTCAACAGGCCCGAACCGCAATCTCCCGCCGGCCCTTGAGGCCGCGCCGCCGCGACTCAAGCCACGGTTCCTGACTCCAGCTCGGGAAGAAACAAATTCTGGCGGCCGATTGAGGGAGAACGGCTTGACGAGGGAAAAAATGGAATCTCTTCACGCGTTGATCTATGCGCTGGGAATCTACGGACTCAGCTTGCTGGTGACTCTGTTTGTCTGGCTGGTGATTGTCGGCATCCGCCGGCTTTCCGCCGAGCCGATCGATTCCCGACCGCCGGCGATAAAGTAGCGGTCCGCAAGCGGAAGGGGGAGGAAATAACTTGATCGATCAAGCCGCGCGCATCTTTGAAGGGCTCTCCAGCTTCGGCCAGATGGACGTGCAAACCGTGCTGGTTCGTCTCGGGCTGATGGCCGCGGGCTTCCTTCTCATCTACCTCAGCGCCAAGAACATCCTCGACCCGATGGTTCTGATGCCGATGGGGCTGGCGATGATCCTGGTGAACGGCGCCACGCTTACCATCGAAGGAAAGCTCGCCAACCTCTTTGTCGATCCCATGTTGGTCGAACCGGACCAGATCGTGAACAGCATGCAGATCCTCTTCCTGCAGCCGATCTACAACTTAATGTTTTCCAACGGCCTGATCGCCTGTTTCGTGTTCATGGGCATTGGGGTCGTTACGCCTCTGGACTACTTGATCGCCCGTCCCTTGACCAGTCTGCTGATCGCGATCGGCTCCGAGCTGGGTTCGATCCTGACCTTTCCCATCGCCGTGGCCTTCGGATTTAATTACCGGGAGGCCGCTGCGATCGCGATCGTGGGAGGGGCGGACGGTCCCATGGTGCTGTTTACATCGTTGGAGTTGGCCAAAAATCTCTTCGTTCCGATCTCCGTAGTCGCCTACGTCTATTTGAGCGTCACCTACGCGATCTATCCGTATATGATCAAGTTGCTGATACCCAAGCGGCTGCACGGCATCAAGATGGACCTACGCTCGATTCCGAAAGTCTCGTCGCGACAGAAGCTGATGTTCGCCGTCCTGGCGGCCGCGGCCCTATCCATCCTCTTTCCCGTCGCGTCGCCGCTGTTCGCTTCCTTCTTTATCGGCGTGATGGTGAAAGAAGCCGATCTCCCGCGCTATCAGAAGTTCCTCGACGAAGTCATGCTCACCGGGTCGAGCTTCTTCCTGGGTTTTGTGCTCGGCGCGCTGTTCAGTTTTTACATCGTCACGGATCCACGCGTCCTTCTCATCATGGTCTTGGGCCTGATTGCGATCGTGCTGTCGGGGGTGGGCGGAATCGTCGCCGGGCTGATCGCTTACAAGCTGTCTCATGGAAAAATCAATCCGCTGATCGGCATTGCCGGCGTCTCGTGCGTGCCGACGACGGCGAAGGTGGCCCAGAAGTGCGCTTTGGCGGCGAACAAGCAGGCCATTATCCTGCCGTTTGCGATGGGGCCCAACGTCGCGGGCGTTATTACCACGGCGATCATCGCCGGCATCTACGTGGGATTGTTGCGTTGAGCGCGGCGGCCAAACCGTGCCGCTCAGATTTCACACGGGAGTTTTACCGTAAAGACCGAACCTTTGCCCGGCTCACTCTCAAGCTCGACCCGCCCGCCGAGCGCCTCGGTCAATTTCTTAACGATGTAGAGCCCCAGCCCGACGCCCCCGTAGGCCCTCGTCTCGGAGCTGTCCACCTGGCGGAACATGTCGAAGATGAGCGGTTGTAGCTCTTTGGCGATTCCGATTCCGGTGTCGGCAACCCGGAACTCCACGTGTCTCGCAGCTCGTATCTCGTCGTTCGTATTTCGTATATCGTATCTCGGATCTGGTATTTCGTCCGACGAACGACGAGCGACGAACGACGAGTCACGAACGACAACGGTGACCGTCACCCGGCCGTTTTCCGTGAACTTGATGGCGTTGTTGATGAGATTCTGGAGGATCTGTTTCAGTTTCTCTTTGTCGGTCTGAATCGCCGGGAGATCGGGCGGATATTTCCAGGCAAGCTCGACGCCGTTCTTTAAAGGCATGAAGTAACCTGAGCGCAAATCGTCGAGAAAAATCGGCAAGGGGAGCGCCATCTTCGCTACTCGGACGTCTCCCGACTCCATCTGCGTCGCCATGAGGATGCCGTTGATCATGCTGAGTTGCTCGCCGGCCCGGCTGATGACTTTTTCCAGCGCCCGGTGTTGGTCGCTGTTGACCTCTCCGAGCATCCTATCCTTGATCATCCCGGCGTACCCCATCACCACGTTGAGCGGCGTTCTCAGCTCGTGGGACATGACGCTCAAAAACTCCGACTTCGCCTGGTTGGCTCGCTTCAGCTCCTCCGCTTGGGTCTTCGACTGCTCATAGAGCCGCGCGTTGCGGACAGCCAACGCGGCTTGCCGGTCGCGCTCGTCTTTCAGGTTTTTTGCGAGGTAATAAACCACTCCCAGGATCAGTAAGGCCGTGACGGCCAGGATGGTGGTGGTGTAACGGACCTGTTTTTCTATCGGCGCCAGCAGAGCGGAGACCACCGAATGAATCTCGACTGCCCCCAGCAGCGTTCCTGAAACACGAAGCGGAATGTAGATATCCAAAAACTCTCCGACGTCCGACTGCAGCGGCACGTTGGCGTCCTGTTGCTTCCGGATATAGAAAGCTTTCTCTTCGCCAAAGAGCCGTTTGAGGTCCGGGTGGTCCGGGGAGCGGGCGCCGATCACCGATTTGAGATCGGAGAACAGAATGATTCGATCCTTGCTCCATAGGGTGAGGCGGGCTGTGGAGGGGCTTTGGATCTGTTCCAGTAGGTCGGCAAACCGCTGCTGAGACAAGGCGGCCAAGGGCTTCGAAAAGGCCTCGCTGTCGAGCTGCCGTCGTGCCTGTCTTAGAACGGCTTCGTGCCTTCTCGCGAATTCCTCGCGCAACAGCGGCTCTTCCAGAGAGCGCCGCATCTGAATGGCGACGAGGAAGATGATCGAAACCAGAACCAGGAAAACCGGAACGGTTATTTTGTAAACCAGGCTCACGATTTTACGTCAGGCCGGTTTCTTTTTCAGAGCGCGAAGCGCCAGGAGCGCAACGACGTATAACGCTGCCGAGACGACGGCGGCGAGCGCCGCGGACCTCAGGAATTCCGCTTTCACCTCCTGGCGCAGCGCGTGGGTGGGCTGGTAAACTTCCAGAACGCCCGCGATATCGCCTCTCCCGCCCGAAATGGGGACGTAGAGCTCGCCCAACTCTTGGAATTGGCGCTCGGTCAGGTGCTCGGTCTTGAGCTTTTCTATTTCAAATTCGATTTTACCTTCCAAGGCCTCTTCCACTTCGTGATTGTCCGGGAAGCGTTGGCCGATCAAGTCGCTCAGGTTGGACCAGATGACGGTAAAGTTCCGGTCCCACACCTTCATGCGGACTAAGTTGGGCGATTGAACGGCCTCGAAGAATGTCTCGAAGACCTTGCGTTGACGGGCGGTATCGCTGTCGCTGAAATCTTCCGGCTTGATCAGGGACCGGGCGCGCTCTTGAACATATAGAGCCGAGGCCGCCTTGGTCTTTTCCAACGCGGCGGCCCCTATCGCGGCATACCGGCTCCAGAGCCACCAGCCGGCCCCCAAAATAACCACAGCCGCGAGGGCTATCGGGAGCTTATACGGTGCCTTCATACTATCAGGCCCTCCACGCCGGATTGTACGACAAGCAGGGGCCGTGTCACAATACCAATTTTTTAAGGAAAGGCGGTCGGCCGGAGCAACCGGCACGCCGGTGGTCGGATGGAATTGGTTCGGAAGATAGTTCGTCGAGAGCTGAGGTTAGTGGCTGGCAGGGACGTTCATCTTACTTGTGAGCCAGCGCTCGAGGACGCTCCGTTTAAAGCGCCACTGGTTGCCGATCTTGAAGGCGGGGATTTTTTTCTGCGTGACCAGGCGGTAGATCGTGTACTGATCGACTCGCAGATAGCGGGCGACCTCTTTGGTGGTCATGAACATGTCGCGATTCGTCGAAGCCATATCTTCTCCTCATGATAGAATGACGTGGGTCGCCAGAGAAACAATCGGATACTCCTACAATGCGCATCGGCTGTCAAGCGCCTGAAAACCTTTTTCACCGGCCGGCAACTTTCGCTTTGAAATGCTCCCACGCGCGCTGATTGGACGCCGGCTTGAACGTCCGGCGCGCGACGCGCTCCGCTTCCTCGCGGCTGAGAAAGCGCGGCTCTCCCAATTTCATCGCTTCGGTCTGCAAACGCGCCGACTCTTCGAGATAAAGCGCTAACAGGCAGACCTCGCGGATGCTCTGTCCCGCCACGACGGCGCCGTGTCCCCGAAGGAGGATCGCTTTCGCGGGTCCCAGAAGCCCGGCGATTTCCGCCGCTCGCTCCGGCGTCTCCACCTGCCCCGTCCCTTCGAACAGCGGCACGCCTTCGTAGAAAATCGCGCTGTAGTTGTGCATCGGCCGGACGGTTTCACCCACCACGGTCAGCAGGATCACGCGCGGCGAATGAAAATGGATCACCGCGCCGATGTCGGGGCGCGCTTTGTAAAACGCCTGGTGCACGGACGATTGCGGCACCTGTTTGGTGAAATCGACGAGGAAAAGATCTTTCGGTTTCACCAGCGCCGGGCTTTGGCGCGGCATGAAGAGCATCTTATCGCCGCCGCCGCGCGCGCTTAAGTGCGCGAAGGCGTCGCTCAACCCCTCGCGGCTGATGATCCGCATGGCGGTCACAAAATCTTTTTTGAGCGCCGCCAGGTTTGTGTTTTTCATAAGCCGGACTCCTTTCCTTTCGCGAGGTCTCCTTCCTCCCTTCGAGACCTTCGTGTCCTTCGTGGTTAAAATTTTCTCACCACGAAGAGCACGAAGCACACGAAGTTTCAGACGTTACAGACCGCCGACGAAGCGGCCGGGGTTCAATATTTCCTGAGGATCGAACCGGCGCTTGAGCTCGCGCATCAGTCCCAGGCTTGGCGGGGGCGGTCCCCACACGTCGATACCGGCTTTTAATTCCGGGGGCGCCGCCGCGATGACCGCGTGGCCCTTGTGACTCTCAACCAGCGCGATCAGTCTCGGAAACCATCCCAGGCTCGCTTGATCGTTGCCGGCGAGCAGCCAGATCGTTCCAGTTCCGGCGTGAGTCATGTAGCGCGCCGGCGTCGCCGCTTCGCCGCTCCAGCGATCGATGGTTGTCAATATGTCTGCCACTGAACCGACGGGAACGGTGACTCGGTAAAGCACGCCCTCGCCGTTCGCGCCGAAATCTTCAACCTCTTCCCATAGACGCCGGTGCGGCTCCTGGCGGAGCGCTTCAGAGACCAACCCGGCCTCGTCCGCCAGTGCCGCCAGATCGCGGAGCTGCCGGGTGACCGCCGCCTCAAAGCCCTCGACCCAGGTTGCGACTGCCGGGGTTCGCGCATTGCCGCCGGGCGCGGCGCTCAAGATGGTCACGGCAGCGGGTAGCAGTGGCCCGTCGGAGAGTTGCTCCACAAAACGAGCGCATCGATCCAACGGACCTGCGGCCACGACCGAGGCCGCGCTCTCGGGGAGCGGCGCCATCCTGAGCGTCACTTCGGTAATGATGCCGAGCGTGCCCAGCGAGCCGACAAAGAGCTTGCACAGATCGTAGCCGGCGACGTTTTTGACCACCTTGCCGCCCGACTTGATCTGTTCGCCGGTGGCGAGCGCCACTTTCATGCCGATCGTCAGGTCGCGCACGCCGCCGTATTGCATCCGGCGCGGGCCATTCGTATTTGCCGCGACGATCCCGCCGAGGGTGGCCAGCGTCGGAAGAGGCGGATCGACCGGAAAAAATTGGCGGCGCTGTCCCAGCAGCTCCTGAAACGCGGCGACCTGCATCCCGGCCTGGGCCGTAGCTGTGAGGTTGGCGTCGTCGTGCTCGATTAACTTCGCCAACTTTTCAATTCCAACCACGACATCCGCGCCGCGCGGGATATTGCCTAAACTCATAGATGTTCCGCCGCCCCACGGTATGACGGACGCTTGATTTTCGGCGCAGAGGCGCAGGACCGCCGCCACCTCCTCCGGCCCGGCGGGCAGGCAGAGCAGGCCCGGCGACTTGCCGTCGACGGCGTAGGCCTCCAAAAAGAGCGGGCGGGATTCCACGGACTCGGCGCCCAGCTCCTGTTCCAATCGGGCGCGTAGCGCTTCGGCGGAGAGCTTCATCTGAACGAAAAACCCTGATTAGCGTCGTAGGCCCGATCCAGGAGATCCATGAGGTGGAGGACTTCGACCGGCGGGCCGTAGCGCTTCGCGCCGTAGCGCAATTGCAGCATGCAGCCGGGATTGGGCGCGACCACGATTTCGGCGGAAGTCTCCGCGATCGACGCCATTTTTTCTTTCAGCAGCTCCTGCGACATCTCGGGATGGGTGAGATTGTAGAAGCCGGCGCTGCCGCAGCAGCGGTCGGCGCCGTTCATCTCTCTCAGCTCGATTCCGGGAATGGCCTTGAGCAGCTCCCGCGGCTGGCTTCTGATTTTCTGGCCGTGGGCCAGATGGCAGGGGTCCTGATAGGTGACGACCCGCTCGATCGGGTGTTGCAGCGCGCGCGGCCCGAGCTCGAACAGATATTCGCCGGCATCTTTCACCAGCCGGCTAAAGCGCGTGGCCTTTTCCGCGTAGGCCGGGTCGTCGCGTAGCAGGTGGCCGTATTCCTTCATCGCCGCGCCGCAGCCGGCGGAGTTCACCACGACGGCATCCAGCTCCGATTCGAGAAAGGCGTCGATGTTTTGCCGGGCCATCGCCTTGGCCGTGACCGTCTCGCCGTTGTGGATGTTGAGCGCGCCGCAGCAGAGCTGTTTCTTTGGAATGACCACATCGCAGCCGTTCAGCCGTAGCACCCGGAGCGTCGCCTCGTTCACTTCGGGGAAAAGGACGCTCATCACGCAGCCGCTCAGCAGGCCGACGCGCGCCCGACTTTTGGCGATCGCCGGCATCACCTCCGCCCGGGGGTTGAAAAAGCGGCGCGGCACGGCCGGCATCATCGACTGCATCTCCCGCAATCGTTCGGGAAGGACCATCTCGACCAAGCGCCCAAGGCCGCTCCGCTGGTAGAGTCCGAGGAGGCGCGCGGCTATTCTCAAGCGCAGGGGAGAGGGGAGCAGATATTTAAAGGCTGCGCTCTGAACGGCGCGGGCGAGCGGAGATCCCGGCGGCCCAAGAATCTCGCGCGCCGCCTCGGCGATGCGGCCGTATTGGACTCCCGAAGGACAGGCGCTCTCGCAGGCGCGGCACATCAGGCAGAGATAGATATGGTCGCCGAAGCGCTGATTCGGCTCGATGCGCCCCTCGGCGGCGGCGCGCACGAGGTGGATGCGGCCGCGCGGCGACTCCGACTCGATGTGCAGCACGCGATAGGTCGGGCACTGGTCCAGGCAGAGGCCGCAGTGGACGCACTGGTAGAGCTCGGGAATGTCAAGCGCGGGAAGCCGGGGCCCGTTGGCCTCGACGGAACTGTCAGTTTGTGTCAACGCGTGCTCCTTAGACGACTAAGACGGTCAATGCAAAACGCAAAGTGCAAATTGAAAAATGCAAAGTGGAAGAGATGCCGTCCGAAAGCCGAAGTCTGGAATTTTGACTTTTGCATTTTGCAATTTTCATTTTGCATTGGGTCATATCCACAGTCCCGCCGGGATAGTCTGCGGCTGGCGGCGCACCTCGCCGCAGCTTACCGGCGTCGGGAACAATTTTGCCGGATTGAAGCGCCCGTCGGGATCGAACACGCGCCTGACCCGCGCCATCGCGTCGAGGTCGGCTTCGTTAAACAGCAGGCCGATGTAGGCCTTTTTCTCCAGGCCGATGCCATGCTCGCCGGTGATGCTGCCGCCGGCGTCCACGCAAGCCTTGAGGATCGCCGCGCCCGCCTCGATCACGCGGTCCAACTCGCCCGGCGCGCGCATATCGAACAGAATATTGGGGTGCAGGTTGCCGTCGCCGGCGTGAAAGACGTTGGCAATTTTAAGACGATAGCGAGCGCTGATCTCCGCCACCTGTTTCATAATCTCAGGCAGCCGGCTGCGCGGCACGACGCCGTCCTGCACGTAGTAGTTGGGCGCAAGGAGGCCCATCGCGCCGAAGGCCTCTTTGCGTCCTTTCCAGAGCAGCTGGCGTTCAGCCTCGTTCGCAGCGATCCGGACCTCGCGCGCGCCGCTGCGCTCGCAGATCGTCCGGACGAGGAGGATCGCCCGCTCCGTGGTTTCGCTCAACCCCTCGACTTCCACCAAGAGGACCGCCTCCGCGTCGGGCGGGTAGACACCGGGGACGGCCTTGCCGACGGCGGAGATCGTGAGCCGGTCCATCATCTCCAGCGCCGCCGGAATGATGCCGGCTGCGGTGACATCGACCACGGTTTTGGTGGCCGCCTCCGTGCGATCGAAGACGGCGAGCAATGTGCGCACCGACTCGCGCGTTCGCATGAATCGCACCGCCGCTTTAGTCACGATCCCCATCGTTCCTTCGGAGCCGACAAACACGCCGCAGAGGTCGTAGCCCGGCGAGTCGGCCACGCGACCGCCAAGCCAGACTACCTGGCCGTCGTCCAGCACAACCTCGACGCCGAGCACGTGGTTGGTCGTCACGCCGTAAGCGAGCGTGTGGGGACCGCCGGAGTTGTTCGCGACATTGCCGCCGATGGAGCAGGCGGGCTGGCTGGTTGGATCGGGCGCAAAGAAGAGACCATCCTTCGCCACGGCTTTCGTGATATCCAGATTAATCACGCCTGGCTCGACGAGCGCCATCCGGTTTTTGAGATCGATCTGAAGGATACGGTTAAGGCGGGCGAGGGAGAGGACGATCCCGCCTTCCGCCGGCACCGCGCCGCCCGCCAGGCCGGTGCCGGAACCGCGCGGGACAATAGGAACGCCGGCGCGCTTAGCCGCTTTCACCACCTCCGCCACCTCGCCGGCATCGCCCGGCAGGACGACAATCTCCGGCATCGCCTGGAGGATCGAGCCGTCCTGCTCATAGACGATGACATCTTCCTTCTCGGTCAGGAGATACTTTTCGCCGACGATGGCGCGCAGTTGATTGATGAGATCGTCGCGGTTCATTTGATAGGACCCTATCCGAGGTTCCGACAGGGTGTCAAACAGGGATCGGCCAAAAAATCTCTTTCAGGTTGACACCGTATTTCGATATTAGATATTCTGCCGTCTCAGATGGCGATCCGCAGCCAGCCCGGCTTTCAGCATGTGGCTACCAGTTGGAGCGGCCTCGTGGTCCTACCCGCCACTGGTGGTCGCCTCTTCCGAACGGGAGGGTGGCATTCACTCACGCTGCTCCTGCTTTCTCTCCTGGGCCTGCTCGCGGCGAGCGTCCCGCCGGCGCACGCCTACTACGACGACGTTCACTACGCTTTGACCTATTACGTCGCGCGCCAGGTCGGCTACACGCCGGAACAGGCCTACCGCATCGCCAGCGCCAATGTATCGGTGGATTATTCCTATCCCACGGAACCGGTGCAGGCCGGAATACAGTCTATCGTCGGCATGCCGGGCACTCAGGAGCCGCGGTTAAGGTTCCACGCCTTTCGCGACGAGAATCGGTTTAAAAACGCGGTCGGAGACGGCAAGGACGGAGCCGCTGCTGACGACGTGATCCGACAGCGCCGCGTTGAGCTCTGGACCCAAGCGATCGACGCCAGAAACCCGGGTGTCTTTCTACACTTCTATCAAGACGAAGTTCCTCACAGCCGCTATGGGAGTCAATGGGGGCATTGGGGCGTGGTGTACGAAAAGGACATTGAAACGGCCCAGCGTCACAGACTTGCGTTGGGCGGATCGACGGATTGGCTCGATTTTCGCGCGGAAGAGTCGAACCTGGCCCTGGCGCGAAACACTTTCAACGTCCTGGCCTCTTTCTTGAAACGGGTGTCGCCAAGCCAGCAGGCGCGTTCGTTTGATCCGAACAGCGTCATGAATCTGTTGAGGGCTCTGCGGGCGGCGAACGTCGCGCCCCGTCCGCTCGCCGGCAAGTCGCTCGAGGTATTCACGGATTTGAAGGCCGGCAGCTCACTGTATGGAGCCTCCACCGATATCATCGGCTTTCTCGCCAACAAAGCCGACTTGAGCGTAACGGAGACGCAGGACATCCGAAAGCATCTCGACGGCCCCAATCTGCAGACGGCCATCCAACCCGTCAATCAAACGATGGCGCGCTTGCGCATGTCGGCGGACGGCGGTGCGTCCTCCGAGACGATACCCAATGAGCCCCGGCGTTATGCCTTCGACAGGTGGGGCAGCCTGAAGGAGAAAATTCAGCGGGATAAGTGGGTGCTGACAGGGACGCTCAAGGTCGAAGTGCGCCGTGAACTCATGAGTGGAGAGGAGATCCCCGTTCCTCGAGCTCAGGTCGCTGTCTTCACGACCAAGACAAGGCCTGAGGACAGGGAGTACCGTCTCGGTCAACCTCGTTCCGTAACCAGGGCCGGGCAGCCCGTCATGTTCGAGAATCTGCCGGTCGGCTGGGTGATCATCGAAGCAACGACCCCCAACCAGCCTCCTGTTCGCGAAAAATTTTTTCTCGACGGGCAAGTCAATCAGACTTTCATTACCCTCAAGGCAGAGAAACCTCCGACGGAGGTGTCCGAAAAGTTTTTACAGGATGTTGTGGTGAGATCCCGCCAGATCACGATCACCGTCTGGGACACGGCGTGCGAGGACGGCGACCGCATCACGGTCCGGGTCAATGGAGTAGCCGTTTTTGAGAATCACCCGCTGCTCAATCGCAAGGAGTCGCGCACCGTCACGTTGCCATCGGATGACAACACGATTGAGGTCTTTGCCAACAATGGCGGCACGGACTGTCCGCCGGGCCAAACCCCTCTCGACAAGACTATCAACAGCGGCGCGATTGCGATCTCGGGGGCGGTGAGCGGCGGCAATCAGGATTGGCAGATCCGCCAGCGGACCGGCACTACGGCTCGGCTGACCGTCGACCCGACGCGCGCCACGGGGACGACTGCGCCGCCGCAGCTTCCCGGATTCCTTCAACCGAGCGCAAGGCCGAGCACTGCTGCATCACCATCCGCATCAGGCGGCTCGCCGACCGGCACGGCGAACACACCGCCGAAACTGCCCGGCTTTCTCGCCGGTGAAACTGCGTCGAGCGCCAAGCCTCCGGTCGCCTCTCCACTGGCCGCGCCCGACCCCTGGACCAACCCGCTGATCCAGGCACACATCGACGAATGGCTCCGGACCGCCGTGCCGACGAGCGCGAAGCCGGGTGAGTCGTGGCGGTTTTCCGACTGGGGCGTCGTGCTCGCGCCTGGCGCGCGGACTGCCGGGCCGCCGGATCATCCGGCCGGCTGGACGCGGCACCAGACCGTGTGGTCCATAAGAACGAAACTCGACTCGCTCAACGCCTGCACGCTTGGCGAATTCGTCGATCGCCGTGTCGGCGGTCGCGGGTTGGAAGGCTGCGCTAAACCGGTGGCGAGCGTGGCGGCGAAGCCGCCTGCCGCCTCAAGCGCCGCAGGAGGCTCCGGTTCCACCGGCGCGCGGGCGGCGTTGCCCGCGCCCGCCGCGCCCAGCAAGGTTGAGCCGGCGCCGCGCGGCGACAGAGAGACAGTGGCGGACTTCACCGGATATTGGAACTGCGCATCCCGGCCGACGGACAACCGTCGCGCCGCCAGCATCCGAGCGCAGCCGTGGAGCGGCGCGGTTCAGATCACCAGAACGGGCGGCAATAACTTCTTGCTCAAATCGGAGCAGATTCAGCTCCCGAGCAGTTATGCGACGGGAAACCGGATCGGCTTCGCGGTGGCACAGGATTTCGGTGGCGCAAGAGACAACCTGCAGGTTTTCAGCGGCTACGTCAGCATAAAAATAGATCTCACGCTGACTAACGGCGCTCTCAGCGGCGCGGCGCGGGTCGAGGAGTCGGGCGACAGCGCGTCCTCGTCGCTCCACTGTACAAGGGGACAGCCGGGCCAACGAGCCCCGCTCGGCGTGGGCAAAAAGTGAAGTGATGATCTGCGGGAAAACGATTGCGGGCAGTCGGCGGTTGCGGCCGGGCAACCGGCTCGCCTTGGCCCTGGCGGGTTGTCTCTACGCGATGGCTGCCGGCTTCGCCGGCGCCCAGGCGGCTGAGGTCGCTCAATACTTCGGCATCACTCCGGGCAGGACGACGCGCGCCCAGGTCGAGTTGATTCTCGGCGAGCCGACGGCCAAGAGCGGTCCGGACAACGACATCTACACCTACGCGCCGGCGCGCGCGGACGCCGATTCCAGCCGCGTCGTGCTCAGTTATTTTGACGACACACGTACGGTCCAACGCGTGAATGTTTACCTCAAAACGCCGCTTCCAGCGGACTTGCTGCGCAAGCAGTTCGGCACTCGCGTGTTGAGCCGGGACCGGAATGACGGCGGCCGCGAGGAATTTTTCCTCCCCAAAGCCTACGGGGTGATCTTCGCCACCCGCGACCCGGCCGCGCCGGCGGCTGCCGTCAGTTACTTGAGCCCGCGCTTCCTGGCGGGCCTGTTTGTCGCGCGCGGGCGAACGGCCGAGGACGAGAAAAAAAACGACGCCGCTTTCACGGAGTATGAGAAGGCATCGCAGATCGATCCGCAGGATGCCGTGCCGTACCTGAGAATGGCCAACATTCTGAACGATAAAAAGGATCGAGACAAGGCGCTGCTTTACTACACCGCAGCCACCAACGCCGCCTATCCCATCCGGACGAAGGCCACGGCCTACTACAGCGTGGGGATACTTCACTACAACGACAACCAATCGGGGTCCGCTCTCAAAGCATTCAACCAGGCTCTGGCAACGGACCCTTCTTACGCCGGCGGCCACTATGGGATCGGCTTGATTCATCAATCGCGCGATCAATGGAAAGATGCTATGGCGGCTTACAAAAAGGCGGTGGAAGCCAACCCCGCCTGGGACGCGGCTTCGCATAAGCTCGCCTTTACCGCGCTCCAAGCGCTCGATTTCGTCAGCGCCGAAAGGGAGAACAGGCGGCGTCTCGGCGTAGAGCCCAAGGACGCGACGGCTATGGTTTACCTGGCGGCGGCGCTCTCGAGCCAGGCGCCCGAGCGCAATGCTCTTATGGCGCTTTTTCAGGACGAGCCCCGGCTCAAGGAATCGCTCTCCTGGTTGGACAAGGCCGTGGCGGCAGGATACAGAAACAAGAGCGTGCTAGAAAAATCCACCCATCTGCGCCAACTGCGGGAGCAGGAGAGCCAGGCGTTTAACGAGATACTTTCCAGGATCAAGCCCCAGTGAATCGATCCACACGCGCTCCCTTGCCGGCGCAAGCTTGGAGAATCTTCATGCTCGGCATGCCGCGCATCCCGCCTTCACCGCCTCGTTGGGTTTCGTTGATCTCTCTCATGTTTTCGGTAGCGACCGCGTCGCCGGCGGTTGAGGCTGCCGCAGCCGCCGCTGAGCGCGTGCGGTGCGGCGAGTACGAAGCCGTGAGCCTGCCTATGCCCGGGGGCAAATCGGTGGAGGCGCGCATTTTGCGCGCGGGTCAAACCGTGAGGGCGATCAAATCCGGCGTCGCCGCCTCCTTCACCTGTCAGGATGTGACCGGCGACGGCGTCACGGAACTTCTGGTCGAGAGCTATACGGGCGGCGTTCACTGCTGCATGGTCCTGCAGATATTCGAGTTAGCGCCGCGCCTGCGCCCGCTGCTGCGCTACGAAAGCGGGGCGCTCGGTTTTGAAGTGCGGGATCTCGATGGCAACGGCCGCCCGGAGCTGCTCTTGGCCGACGACCGCTTCGATGGTTTCGACGGGCTGTGCCACGCATGTTCTCCCAACGAGCTGCCGCTGGCGGCCTGTTTTCGCGCCGGCCGGTTTGAGGACTGCACGCGGGAATTTCCCGCATTCATCCGCGAACAAATTCCCGGCTACGCCGATTTCCTCAAGACGCGAGCGAGCTGGCAGCGACCGTATGCCCAAGGAGCAGCGCTTGGGCTTTACGCGCTCTATGCATTGCTGGGCGAGGAATCGCAAGGGCGGGACGCCGTGCGGGCCGTAGTCGCGGACCCGCAGGTCGCGGCATGGCTGGAAAAACGTCGCCCTACGATCCGGGCATGGGCTACCGACCGTCTGAAGGCGCTGCGAGATAAGTGGTCCATACCGAAGGATTAATGAGATGCCCGCGTGGGCGGAATGGAATCGGCCTGTTGGACCGGCCTGCCGAGAGCCGATCCGACGCCCCGACAGGGTATCGAATAGGGATTGACGCGCGGCTCCAAAGTTGTATATAAGCGGCTTGCGTAATGTGCTATCCCAATGACGGAAGGAGGAGACGACCATGACCGATCGAAAGCACTCTGCGGAGGAAGGTTCGACCTTAAAGCTCGCCTCGGCGGCCGATAAGAAAGTATCGCGCCGCAACATCCTCAAGGCGGCGGTTGCCGCCGGGGGCGCGGCGGCGCTCGGCTTCCCGATGATCGCCAAGGGGCAGGTGGGGCCGATCACGATGCGCTGGCAGAGCACCTGGCCGTCGAAAGATATCTTCCACGAGTTCGCGCTCGACTATGCCAAAAAGGTCAACGACATGACCGGCGGCGACTTGAAGATCGAGGTGCTGCCCGCCGGCGCGGTGGTGCCGGCCTTCGGCCTGCTCGACGCCGTGTCGAAGGGGACGCTCGACGGCGGCCACGGCGTGCTCGTCTACCACTACGGCAAGAACACGGCGCTCGCGCTGTGGGGGTCGAGTCCCGCTTATGGCATGGACGCCAACATGATACTGGCATGGCACAAGTATGGCGGCGGCAAAGAGCTGCTGAACAAGCTCTACACCGCGGTCGGCGCCAATGTCGTCTCCTTTCCCTATGGCCCGATGCCGACGCAGCCGCTCGGCTGGTACAAAAAGCCGATCACCAAGCCGGACGACTTCAAGGGCATGAAGTTCCGCACCGTGGGCATCTCGATCGATCTCTTTCAGGGCATGGGCGCAGCGGTGAACGCGCTGCCCGGCGCCGAGATCGTGCCGGCGATGGACCGCGGGCTGCTTGATGCCGCCGAGTTCAACAACGCCTCCTCCGACCGCGCCCTCGGCTTCGCCGACGTCTCCAAGGTCTGCATGCTGCAGAGCTACCACCAGAATGGCGAGCAGTTCGAGATCATGTTCAACAAGACCAAGTACGACACGCTGCCGGACAAGATAAAGGCGATCATCGCGCTCGCGGTGGAGGCCGCCTCCGCCGACATGTCTTGGAAGGCGATCGACCGTTACTCGAAGGACTACATCGAGTTGCAGACCAAGGACAAAGTGAGGTTCTATAAGACGCCGGACTCGGTGCTGCAGAAGCAGCTTGACGTCTTCGACCAGGTCGAGGCGAAGAAGTCGGCTGAGAATCCGCTCTTCAAAGAAATCGTCGAATCGCAGCGCGTCTTCGCCGAGCGAGCGGTGAAGTGGGACCTCGACACCAACGTCAGCCGCCGCATGGCTTACAACCACTATTTCGCCAAGCCGGCCGCCAAGCCGGCAGCGCCGGCGGTTAAGCCCGCGGCCCCGGCTGAAAAGAAAGGCTAACCCTTCGTTACTCTTCTCGCTCCGGCCGGCCATCAGCCCCAGGCTGGTGGCCGGCGTTTCCGATAACTCTATGAGCATCAGGAGCCTCTACAAAACGATCGACGAGGTCAGCTACTGGTCGGGCAAGGCCTTCGCCTGGCTGATCGTGGGCCTGACTTTCGTGGTCTCCGTCGAAGTCTTCAAGCGCTACATCCTGAACGCGCCGACCGCATGGATATTCGACTTGAACAACATGCTCTACGGCACGCTGTTCATGATGTGCGGCGCCTACACGCTGGCGCTGGCCGGCCACGTGCGCGCCGACTTCGTCTATATCTACATGAAACCGCGCGGCCAGGCGGCGCTCGACCTGGCGCTCTACTTGCTGTTTTTCATTCCGGGCATTCTGGGGCTGATCTACGCGGGGTACGGCTACGCTGCGGACTCATGGCGCATCGCGGAGCACTCGGCCGTCACTGCAGAGGGACCACCGCTCTACCATTTCAAGTCGGTGATCCCGATCGCGGGCGCGCTGGTGATGCTCCAAGGTTTCGCCGAGATCGCCCGCTGCGTCGAATGCCTGCGCACCGGCGCCTGGCCTGTGCGGCTCGAAGATGTCGAGGAGATCGACGTCATCGAAACACAGCTCTCGCACAGCGAGTATGTGGACGAAGAGTCGCGCCGCGCCGCGATCGAGTCGGCGCACGCGATCGATGAAGCCGCCCGCCATCGCAGCGTGATGGAAGAGGGCGTGGTGCACGAGAGAGCGATCAAAAAGGACGAGCAGAAAAAGCCATGAGCGATCCGGTACTCGGCCTGACGATGCTGGGGCTCATCGTGGTCGCGATCATGATGGGCTTCCCGACTGCGTTCACTCTCATGGGCCTCGGGATGATCTTCGGCTACGTCGCCTTCTGGGATCCCTCCCACCACTGGTGGCAGAACCATATTTTCGACCTGATCGTGCAGCGGACCTACGGGGTGATGACCAACGACACCCTGTTGTCGATCCCGCTGTTCGTCTTCATGGGCTACATCATGGAGCGGGCGGCGTTGATCTACCAGATGTTCCACAGCGTCCAGCTCGCGTTCCGGCGCGTGCCCGCGTCGCTGGCGGTGACGACCCTCTTGGTTTGCGCCTTCTGGGGCATCGCCTCCGGCATCGTGGGCGCCGTGGTGATCCTCGTGGGCGTGATCGCGATGCGGCCGATGCTGAATGCCGGCTACGACGTGCGGCTCGCCTCCGGCGCGATCACGGCGGGCGGGACGCTCGGCATCCTGATCCCGCCGTCGGTCATGCTGATCGTCTACGCGGCGGTGGCCGGGCAGTCGATCGTCAAGCTCTACGCGGCGGCGATGATCCCCGGTTTCTTCCTGACGTTCCTCTATCTCGTCTACATCCTCGGCTGGGCGATCATCAATCCAAAGATCGCGCCCAAGCTGCGGCCCGATCAGTACCGCATCGCCGTGCCGGACTACCTCCAGCGGCTTGAGCGCGGCCGGTCCAAACGGGTAGTCGGCGGCCTCGTCGCCGCCCTGTTCCGCCCCAGTATGCTGCGCGGGGCGACGACGCTGGACGGCCGTCCGGCAGGCTACGGCCTCATCGTCAAGAATGTCCTCGTGCTCGCCTTGCAGGTCGTGCTCACAACGGCCAGCTTCTGGTCTGCCTGGTGGTACGTGGTCATCTACAACGCGCCGGCGGCGCAGACGGTCACCGTCCCCGCGCCTCTGGCCGCACTGACGGCGCCGAGCAAGTCCGCTCTAGCGCCGCCGGCCGGCGCGACCGCGCCTCAGGAGGAAAAGCCGCAGGAGCTTGGCACCGCGGAGACCGAGGTGTTGAGCCGCGAACCTGAGCGGCCTGCGGATGCGCCGCCCGAGGAAATGACCTCTTTCGCCGAGCCGACCTCCAAGTCGAAGGCAAGCAAGGTGCCCGAACACTTCTACAAGTGGTTCTGGGGGTTGGCCGCCGCCACCGCGCTCCTGCTTGCCGTCTACTTCTGGCGCATGGACGGCGAGCAGTTGGAGATCCTCAAAGAGCTGACCGCCTCGGTGGTGCCGCTGGGAGTGCTCACGGTCGTGGTCCTCGTGGTGATTCTGTTGGGCATCTGCACAGCGACCGAGTCCGCGGCGATCGGCGCGCTCGGCGCGCTGTACCTGGCGGTCTTGGTGAAGTACCCGCGCCAGACGTATTGGTGGAGCCTCGCCGGCGCGATCGGCGGTGTGGCGCTCGGTCTGCGCCGTGGCGACGTCATGACACTGATCGTGTCGGGATCGCTCGGCGCCACGTTCGCCGGGACCGTCGTGCCCGTGCTCCTGAATCTCAGGAGCTCACCTGAGCTTCGGCAGAACATCAAGCAAGCGACCTTCCTTACGGCGAAGACGACCGCCATGGTCTGCTGGCTGTTCGTCGGCTCGGGGCTGTTCTCCGCTGTGTTCGCGCTGCACGGCGGCCAGGGGCTGATCGAGCGCTGGGTGCTGAGCATGAACCTCTCGCCGATGGGCTTCCAGTTCACGGCGCAGATGATCATCTTCTTCCTCGGCTGGCCGCTCGAATGGACCGAGATCATCGTGATCTTCTGCCCGATCTTTATCCCGCTGCTGAGCCACTTCCAGATCGACCCGATTCTCTTCGGCACCATGGTGGCGGTCAATCTCCAGGCGGCGTTTCTGTCGCCGCCCGTGGCAATGTCCGCGTTCTATCTCAAGGCCGTGGCGCCGAAGCACGTCACGCTCAATCAGATTTTCGCCGGCATGATGCCCTACATGATCATCGTCTGCATCTGCCTGGTCTTTATGTACATCTGGCCGGGGATGACGCTTTGGCTCCCGGAATTTCTCTACGGCAATTAGTGGCGTGGCGATAAGCGTCGCATTCCTGCGTTCTCGGTCGTCGAACATCCTCAGCGTACTAGCCGTGTACGCTTCCGGTGTCCTCCTCCCTCGGGCCTTGGACTGCTCGCTTCTCGCCACGCCACACATAAAACGTCAAAGGCGGCGTTGTATTTTGAATGTCATTCCCGTGAAAACGGGAATCCAGACTCTTTCTGATACCTGGACTCCCGCTTGCGCGGGAGTGACGATTTATCTTTTCATTTATCGGGTGTGATGGACTTAACCAATCTCCACTTACTCTCCGCCTCCGAAGCCGCGCGGTTGACCCGCGACGGCGTGATCAGCTCGGAGCAACTGGTTGAAGCCTGCCTCACGCGGGTGCGCGAAGTGGATGAACAAGTTCAGGCGTGGGCGTTTCTCGATCCCGACTACGCGCTCGCCCAGGCGCGCGCCGCGGATGAATTACGTCTCTCCGGAAAACCGATAGGGCCGCTCCACGGCGTGCCGGTGGGCATCAAAGACATCTTCGACACCGCCGACATGCCGACGGAGTATGGCTCGCCGCTTTATGTGGGTAACACACCGTCACGCGACGCGACCGTGGTGGCGAGGCTACGCGCGGCGGGCGCGGTGATTATGGGCAAAACCGTTACGACTGAGTTCGCCTTTCTCGCGCCCGGCAAGACGCGCAACCCGCATAATCCGGAGCACACGCCGGGCGGCTCCTCCAGCGGCTCGGCTGCTGCGGTCGCCGCGGGCATGGCACCGCTCGCGCTCGGCAGCCAGACCAACGGCTCGACGATCCGTCCAGCGGCCTTTTGCGGCGTGGTCGGCTTCAAGCCGACGCACGGATTGATTTCACGTCATGGAGTGCTCGCGCTCTCGCGCACGCTCGATCACGTTGGATTGTTTGCGCGGACAATCGACGATATCGCGCTACTGGCCGAGCAACTGGCGGGCCACGACGAACGCGATCCCGACACGCGGCCGCGCGCGCGCATGCCGTTCGTCCAGGTGGCCGCCGAGGAACCGCCGCTTGAGCCGATGTTCGCGTTCGTGAAGACGCCCTACTGGGAGCGGGTGGACGAGGAGACGAAAGAAGGGTTTGCGGAGATTATCGAGCAGCTGGGAGGTCGCGTCGAAGAGGTCGAGCTGTTCCCATCGGCTGTTGACGCTTGGGAGTGGCATCGCATCATTATGGAAGCCGAAATGGCGGCGAACCTCACGCGTGAGTACGAAAAAGGCCGCGATCGTCTCTCGGCGCCGCTGCGCGCGCAGCTGGAAAGGGGGCGGGAGGTCCGAGCAATTGACTACCAGCGCGCGATCGCACGCATCCAGCCGATCCATGGGAGCTTCGTGGAACTGTTCGAGCAGCGCTACGACGCGATCCTGACGCCCGCCGCGCCCGGCGCCGCGCCGCAGGGTCTTGGCTCGACGGGCGATCCCTCGTTCTGCACGCTCTGGACTTTGTGCGGTATGCCGGCAATAAACCTGCCGCTGCTTGAGAGTTCGAATGGTTTGCCGGTCGGCGTGCAACTCGTCGGCCCGCGCGATGGAGACGCCAAACTACTCCGCACCGCGCGATGGCTTGCGGCAAAGGTGGCGACGCCGGACCGATAAGTATGGTGTCCTTGCTCTAGACTTTTTTCCGCAGGCCCTTCAACTTTTCGCCGGTCTTAAGATACTCGCCCTCCACGGCGAGCCTTGCCTCTTCGTCGAGCTCGTCGTCCCAGTCTCCCAGCTCATAGCCGTGCCAGGGATTTTTCGGCGCGAGGCGCGGCAGGCCGAGCTCTTCCCAAATCTTTTTGGCGTTCTCCATGTACTCCTTCTTGGGGAGAGAGACCGGCGGAAATTTTTCACGCAGGATGGCGTTGATGAGCAGCGCCGATTCGTCGGCGGTGCGCGTCTCGACCGGCTGGTCGTCGCGGCCGAACGGCGGGCCGTGGCCGGCCTCGCGGCCGCGCAGGATCTGCGTGTCGCGGTGCGGCTGCGAGCGGTAGCTGATCGCCCACATCACCATGTCCATGTCCCACGGGTCGATATCTTCGTCCACCGCGACTAAAAATTTTCCGACGGCGGGATGAAACGTCGCCGCGCCGGTGAGCGCGCGCCAGACCTCCGCCTCGGTCGGTTTTTTCATCTGCACCACGATCACCTTGCGGAGATTGGTGAGCGGCTCGTGCATCGCGACCCGCACCACGCTCTTGATCCCCAGCTCCCCCTTGAGAAATTTGAGAAACAGCGGCTCGTAGCCGACTCGCTTGATAATGCTCGACTCGCTCGGCGTGACCTGGCTGGTCCAGGAGACGAGGATGGGATTCTTTTTGCGGGTGATGCAGGTGATTTCCATGAATGGGTTCATCATGCGCGGGTGCATGTAGCCGTGCGATTCGCCGAACGGCCCTTCGGGCTCCAATAGGTCGGTGGCGAGAATCCCCTCGATGACGATCTCGGCATCCGCCGGCACTTCCAGATCCACCGTTTGGCACTTCACCAGCCGGATCGGCTCGCCGGCCAGCCCGCCGGCTACGGCGATCTCGTCCACGCCATACGGAACTTTCTGCACGGCCGCGTAAGAGACCACCGGCGGCGGGCCGACGACGACCGCGGCCTGCATCGGGATCTTCCGCTCCCGGTGTTTGTTCCAGTGGGCCAGGACGTGCTGTCCCGGACCGGGAAAGATCCCCAGCCGGTCCTGCGCTTTCAGATGGCCGCGGTAGTTCCCGACGTTGCGGACGCCGGTCTCCGGATCTTTGGTGATCCAGTGGCCGGCGGTGATGAACGGCGCGCCGTCGAATCCCGGAGTCGAGATCGGAACCGGGAATTGATCGAGCCCGCCGGCGCGCTTCAACTCATCCTTCGCTTGTACGATCTCCTGCACCGGGCCGCTCTTCACGAGGATCGGCTCGATGGGATTGCTGAAGGCATGTTGCCACTTGTCGGGGATATCGTCCGGTTTGCAGTTCAGGCCCACGGCGCAGATGTACTTCGATCCAGCCATGACGCCGACGCCGACGGGAATGTCGTAGCGCCGTCCCTTGGCGCCGGTGACGTTCTCGAATAAAAAGCCGCGCCAGTCCTTCTCCGGCAGGCCGCCGCGATACTGCCAGCGGACCAGCG
>JBGPGE010000048.1:0-31798 GCA_041483675.1 Binatia bacterium | reverse complement strand
CGCCGAAATTCGCGACACCATCAAGCTGCGACAGACGCGCCCCTTCGTGGCAAAGGATCAGGGCTACCTCATCCCGAAAAAGAGCGTCTTTAACCGCATCATTGGAGACAGCCCTCTTGAATTGCGGTTCGCCCGCTTCCTGGAAGACTGCGACGATGTGGTTTCCTACGCCAAAAATTATCTGGCGGTGCATTTCAAGCTGGACTACGTGAAAGCGGACGGCGATATTTCCAACTACTTGCCGGATTTTCTGATCAAGCTATCCGACAAGCGAATTGTCATTGCCGAAACCAAAGGGCAGGAAGACTTGGACGCGCCGCTGAAGATGCGACGGCTGCGCCAATGGTGCGAAGACATCAACCGAGTGCAGGCAGACGTGGAATACGACTTCGTTTACGTGGACGAAGAGAGCTTCGAGAAATACAAGCCAAAGACGTTCCGGCAGTTGATAGACGGCTTCAGGGAATACAAAAGTGAAAAATAACAAGACGCTGCACCTGAGCGCTATTTCTGATTGTCTAGGCAGAGGACGGTGAACCGGGACTCCATCTATTTGTACAGCTCTTTAAAGAACCCTTCCTTCTCCAGCTCGTTCAAGAACCTCATGTTGATGAAATCTTCCGGCTTTTTGTCCTTGGCCGTGGGCAGGCGCTTGGCGACTTCTTCGAGGCCGTAGCGAAACCCTTCGATATTCGGAAACGCCCGGCGCTCCGTGATCTGGGCGTAGCTCGCGTAGGTCGCTTCCAGGATCTCCGGGTCGGTGATCTTCAGGTACTTCACCATGATTTTCTTGGCGCCTTCTTTGTTGGTCAGCCCGTAATGGATGCCGGCGATGAAGCCTTTGAGAAAATTCTTCACCGCTTGCGGATTCTCGCGGATGAATCGGTCGGTGGTTTCGATGACCTGCTGCGGGTAGGGGATCCCAAGCTCCGCCAAGTTGACAAGCACATTGTAGCCCTGCTTTTTGGCCGTCAGGTCGAACGGCGGCGTGATGATCGTGGCGTCGAGCGCGCCGGCGACGAGGGCGGCATAGCGGGTCGGCTGGGCGCCCACCTGGAGGATCGTGACATCCTTGGGATTGATGCCGACTTTTTCCAGCAACAGCCGGATCGCCGTGTCGGTGGTGGAGCCGAAGCGGCTGATGGCGATCCGCTTTCCTTTGAGCTGTTCCAGGCTGGTAATGCTCTTGGCCGCGACCAGGTTGTAGGGAAGCGTGTTGATATAGCCGGCCACGACGATCGTGTCCGCTCCAGCGGAACGGGAGGCGATCGTCACCGGCCCCGAGGTAACGGAGAACTTCACCTCTCCCGCGAGCGCGGCCTGGGCCAGCAGCGTTCCTCCTTCGAAGAGCACCAATCTCGGATCGATCCCGTACTTCTGAAAAAGACCGGCGTCTCTGGCGATGAATGGATGGATCAGGGTCACCGCCATTCCAGCGACTCCCACGACCACCGGCGTCTGGGTTTGCGCCGGAAGAGGGGATGGTGCGAGAAGTAGGGCAAATAAGAAGAGGGTAAAAAGCCTTGGCAGTAAAATTTTCATTCGTCCTCCGTGGGTCTCATCGCGGCACAGTCGAAGGCAGGCTCGGAAGTCCCGGAATTTGTGTAGGGGCGGGATTCATCCCGCCCTCTTACCGGATTCCCGTTTTCACGGGAATGACGTTTTAAAGATGTTTTGGCGGTTTAACCTATGCCACTTTCTTTTTGTTTTGCTGGATGGCCCGGTAAACCCGCTCCGGGCTGAGCGGAAGATCGTATATCCTTATTCCGATCGCGTCGGCGACTGCGTTGCCGATCGCCGCCGGCGTCGGCGCGAGTCCGGGCTCTCCGAGTCCCTTCGCGCCGTACGGTCCTTCAGGTTCCGGACACTCGACGACGATCGGAATCATCTCCGGCAGATCGAGCGCCGTGACCAGATGATAGTCCAGGAACGAAGGATTCCGAACCTTGCCCTGGTCGTCGACGATCATATGCTCGTGGAGCGCGGAGCCGATGCCCATCGCCAGCCCGCCCTCGATCTGCGCCGCGCAGTTGAGCGGGTTGATCGCCTTGCCGACGTCGTGCGCCGCCGACATTCTGAGCACGCGCACTCTGCCGGTCTCTTCGTCGACGGCGACTTCCGCGGCCTGCGTCGCGTACATGTAAAAGGCGGAGGCGTTGTCGCTATGGCCGGTTTCGAGGTCGAGGTCCTTCGCCAGCTCGTAAGTATAGGAGGCGTCGCCCCGCACCGTGCCGTCCGCGCCGAGCTTCCGGCGGACGACTTCGCCCAGGGGCAGGGCCATCCCCGGATGGTCCTTGAGAAAAACTTTTCCGTCGGCAAAGGCGAGGTCCCCCTTCTTGCCTTCGAGCATCGGGCTTGCCATCTCGGTGAGCTTTTCGCGCGCGTCGATCGCGGCGCGGCGCACCGCGTTGCCCATATGATAAGTGCTCCGGCTGGAAGTCGTCGAGGCGTCGTAGGGGATCACGTCGGTGTCGAGAGGCGCCATGCGGACTTTCTCGATCGGCATCTTCAGCTCTTCGGCGGCGACTTGAGAGAGAATCGTGCTACAGCCCTGGCCGATCTCGACCGTCCCCGCAAGGACGGTCGCTTCGCCTTTGGCGTCGACGATCACGCCGGCCTTCGACAAGGTCGGGCTGCGCGTGGGTTTTTGAATGCAGGCCAGCCCTTTGCCGATCTTCAACCCGCGGACGCTAGGACTTGTTTTTCCCCATTCAATCGCTTCTGCCGCTTTCGTTAGCGTCTCCTTCAAGCCGACACTGTGAAGCCGCTCTCCCCAGTACGACACGTCGCCGTCGACAAAGACGTTTTTCATGCGGAATTCGAGCGGGTCTATTCTGAGTCGTTTCGCCAATTCGTCGGTGTGTTGCTCGCAGGCCCAGGCGACTTTGGGAATGCCGTAGCCCCGGAAAGAGCCGGCAACCGGTTTGTTGGTGTAAACCGCGTAGCCGTCGACCTTCACATGCGGGATGCGGTAGGGGCCGGGGCCGGGCAGGCTGCCGCGGATGCAGACCGTCGGGCTTTTCTCGGCGTAGGCGCCGCCGCCCCAATAGATCGTCATCTCTCTCGCGCGGATCGTGCCGTCTTTTTTCACGCCGCTCTTGATGTAGAGCACCGCTTCGTTGCGCACCAGCGTGGAAATGAAGGTCTCCTCGCGGTTGAATTTCACCCGCACAGGGCGGCCGCCCGTGTGATAGGCCAGCGCGACGGCGATGGGCTCGACCTTGAGACCGCCTTTGGAGCCGAAGCCGCCGCCCTGGAGCGGATTGATGAAGCGGATGTTTTCCTGCGGGAGGCCGAGCGCCTCGGAAATCTCGTGCAGCGCGCGGAACGGCGCGTCGTTGGCCACCCAGATCGTCACTTTACCGGTCGCCGGATCGACCTGCGCGTGGGCCGAGTGCGGCTCCATCGCCGCGTGCTGGATGGTCGGGACGAAATAGCGCTCTTCGAGCACGATGTCGGACTCGCGAAAGCCCCGCTCGACGTCGCCGGTTCGAAGCTTGAAATGCTCGCAGACGTTGGGCATGGCGCCGGGCAAAATGAAGTTCATCTTGCGGTAGCTCGCAAAATCCTCGTGGATGGAGATCGCGCCGGGCTTGCAGGCGTCTTCCGGCGATAGATAGGCGGGAAGATCCTCGTACTCGACTTCGATCAGCCGGACTGCGGCCTGCGCCGTGTCTTCATCGACCGCCGCGACTGCCGCGACCGGCTCGCCGACGTAGCGGACTTTGCCTTGCGCTAAAAACGGCTTGTCCCTGATCGCCTCACCGTGAATCCAGGGCGCGTCCTTGCCGGTGACGACGGCGACCACGCCGGGATAACTCTTGGCCTTTTCAGTATCGATGCGCTTGATCTTGGCGTGCGCCTTCGGGCTGAAAAGAACTTTGCCGTAAACCATGTCGGGGAGGACGAGGTCGTAGCCGTAGACGGCCGCGCCGGTAACTTTCTCCTGGACGTCGACGCGCGTGACCGATTTGCCAACGACGGTTAACTCTTCCATCTCAAGAACTCCTAATATTCTTTTCTGTCACTCCCGCGGAAGCGGGGGACGAGCCGGAATCCATACCCCCTCTTTGTCTCCCCCTTAGCAAGGAGGAGATTTAGTGGGGGTTTTGGATTCCCGTTTTCACGGGAATGACGGAAAAACACAACACCTTTAACCACGGCTACCGACTAAGCGCGTCTCGCGCGCAGCTCCGCGGCGGCGTCCTGCACCGCCTGGACGATCTTGGCGTAGCCGGTGCAGCGGCAGAGATTGCCGGCGAGAGCGAAGCGAATCTCCTCGTCGCTCGGATCGGGATTCTCGTCGAGCAGCGACTTGGCCATCATCAGCATGCCGGGGGTGCAGTAGCCGCACTGCGCGCCCCCGTCCCGGATGAATGCCTTCTGAACCGGGTGAAGCTCCGGCCCGATCTTGAGTCCTTCGATGGTTACGATGTCGGCGCCGTCAAGCTCGCCGGAGAAGATCAGGCAGGAATTGACCGGCTTGCCATTGAGCAGCACGGTACAGGCGCCGCAGTCGCCCGTGCCGCAGCCCTCCTTCGTCCCCGTAAGCCCGATCTCGTCGCGGAGCAAATCCAAAAGAAGCCGGTGCGCGGGAACGTCAAGGTCTGTTCTCTTACCATTCAATGTGACGCGAATCTTTTTATTCATCGCAACCTCAATATCGTCTATCTCTCCGCTCCGTCCACTTTCCCGGCCGCTGCGCGGCGGCGTTCAGCAGCGCCCGCTTGGTGTTTACGCGAACCATATCTCTGCGATATTCCGCCGACGAGCGCACGTCGCTGATCGGCTTCGACTCCCGCGCCGCCTCCGCGCCGGCTCTCTCGGCCAGCTCTTCGGTGAGAATCTGCCCTTCGAGCAGACTCTCCGCGCCGCGCGCTCTCATGGGCGTCGGGGAAACCGCGCCCAGCGCGATGCGGACTTTCTCGCACCGTTTTTGGCTTGCGTTGAAAACGAAGGCGACGGCGACGCCGATGTAGGCCAGGTCCATCATCTCGCGCGGGGAGAACTTGATATATTCGCCGACCAGGGCCGGGCTCGCCGGAGGAATAACGATCTCCGTCAGAATCTCTTCGGGCGCCATCACGGTCTGACCCGGGCCGCGGAAGAATTGCTCGAGCTCGACGACTCTCTCGCCGTTCAAGCCGACGATTTTGACTTTCGCTTCCAGGGCGAGGAGAGCGGGCGCGACGTCGGCCGAGGGAGTTGCGTTCGCCATGTTGCCGCCGATGGTGGCGCGGTGGCGGATCTGCACCGAGCCGACCTCCGCCGCGCTCTGGGCAAGAAAAGGGAACCGTTTCAGGACAATCGGCGATGTCTCGACCTCGCGCAGCGTCGTCAGCGCGCCGATTTTAAGGCCGCCGTCTGTTTCCTCACGAATGCCCGAAAGGCCGGGGATTCTTTTCAGATCCACCACGTACTTCGGCGACAGGCCTTTTTCCTTGACGGCGATCACCAGGTCGGTGCCGCCCGCGAGAAAACGACCGCCGGGCCCTTTCTCTTTCAGCAGTGCGCCGGCTTCTCGAATGGAAGTCGGCTGAAAAATTTCTAACGGTTCGGGTCGTCTCATAAAATATTCAAGGAAGTTTTCGGAATTGGGGAGAAACTAACTCGTCTCGAAGTTTCTATAACATAGGGGTTGAGCGGTTTCCACTCTTGGGCGTTCGGCAACTGCCGTTGACACGATCGTGGAGTTAAGCCTAAAAAGGGTTTGCGATGAAGCGGCAAAAAATCATCCGGGTCGCGTGTCTGGTTCTGTCCTGCTGGACGCTGGGTCTCGACATGGGAGACGCCGCGTTCGCCGCCGAGGCGCGGAAGGTGAGGATCTCATTTTCCAGCCGGAGCAATTCGGTGACGCCGTTCCGGGTCGCGGTGGTGAAGGGATTTTTCCGCGAAGAGGGGCTGGAGGTGGAAATGATCCAGATGAATCCGCGGCTCGGCGCGTTGGCCGTTATGAACGGCGACGTCGATCTCACCACGACGTTCGGCAGCACGCTGCGCGGCATCGTCCAGGGGCTGCCGCTCAAGTTCGTCGCGGTATCGGCCAAGAAATCGGACCATTTTGTTCTCGTCCGGCCGGAGATCAAGGACGTTCAGGCGCTCAAAGAGAAACGGCTCGGCGTCTCTACGCTGTTAGGCACGGACCAGCGGGCGGCGGAAGAGATGTTGCGGGGAAAAGGATTCAATCCTTCGCTGCTCAAGATGATCGCGCTCGGCGATTCGCCGGTGAGGGTGCAGGCGCTGCGCTCGGGCCTCGTGGAAGCGGTGTCGATTTCGCCGCCGCACGATCGGATCCTCAAAAGCCAGGGGTTTAACGTTCTCGCCGGGCCGGAGGACGTCAAATTCGCCTTGCCGACTTCCGGGGTCGCGGTGACCGGCCGGATGCTCGAACAAGATCCGCGGCTCGTCAAACAGTCGCTTCGCGCTTTGCTGAAAGCACACCGCTTTATCTTCGAGAACCGCCGCGAGACGGTCGAGATCATGATGCGCTGGCTCGAGCAGCCCCTTGAAGTGGCGGAGCGATCCTACGACATCGCGCTGATTTCTCTAAGCCGGGACGGCGAGATCACCGATCAGGAATGGGAGCGGCTGATGGAGAAGCCCCGCCCGGTGGACGAGGTGAGAGACTTTACGCTGCTGCGACAGGCACAGCGGGAACTTGGAATGAAATAGGACCATGGCTAAAATCACCAAGGACGATCACAAGCGCCTCAGCATGGAGCACGTGCTCTTCGCAAAGCAAGAGCTGGAGCGAAGAAAGAAGGCGCCGGTCCATATTCGATCCGAAGAGATCTGGGTCGAGGGGCGCGAGCCTTATCGGACGACTTTTATCGTCGATCCGAGGATCGGCTGGAACAATCACGCCATCCGCTTCTGGATTCGCTCGCTGCCTCCCGGCGACGAGGAGGGGGGCGGGTGGAAAACGCTCGGCCACCGCCACACGGTCGAGGCCGTCATCTATATTCTCGAAGGCAAGGGCCACAGCATCATCGACAACGTGCGCCACGACTGGGAAGCGGGGGATTTTATCTGCGTGCCGATCTTCGCCTGGCACCGCCACATCAACAGCGGCACGACGGACGTCGTCTATTCCGCCTGCACCAGCGGCCCGATGTCGATGGGAATGGGCATCGCGATCTACGAGGACGAGCGCTATCCCGAATACTGGGTGTACGCGCAGCAGAGCGACGAGGCGCGCCGCTCGCTGATTCCCGGACGAGAGAAGCACGGGCAGGAGGTTCGCAAATCGGCGCAGGCGGGCAACGGGGAGAGATCCGCGTGGGAGATTTACGTCGATCAGGTTCAGTTCGCCGAGGGGGAAGAGGAGCGGCGGCGCAACGGAAAGGTTCTCATCAAGGGCAATGAAATGGTTTTCGAGCAGACGCCGATGGGCAACGTCGCACTTGCGATAGACCCCAAGCGCGGCTGTTACGTGAAGACGATCTCCAGCCTCATGGCGGAAATTTTGCCGGGGCGGAAATCGGGCGCGCACCGCCACGTCTATGAGGAGATCAACTACGTTCTCGCCGGCAGCGGATACAGCATCATCGAGGACCGCCGCTACGACTGGAAGGCGGGCGACGCGTTGTCGATCCCGATCTTCGCCTGGCACCAGCACTTCAACACCGGCGATCAGCCCGCGCGGTTTCTCGTCCACACCGACCGGATCGCGATGGAGAATCTCGGCTACGCGGTGACGCAGCAGGGAGAAGCGGCGGAATGAAAGACTTAGGAGGCAGAAGGCAGGAGGCAGAAGGCAGAAGCAGGAAGACCCTTTCGGCTTTTGTGCCGGCGATAGCGTTTCTGTTCATGTTCGTATCGGGCCTGCACGCGCAACCGCTCAAGCGTATCCGCATCGGCTCGACGACGCCGAGCATCACGACGCTGCCGAGCGAGATCGCGGCCAAGCGCGGATTTTTCAAAGAGGAGGGGCTCGATCCGGAGATGATCACGATCCGCAGCGCGGACATCATCATCAAAGCGATGCTCTCCGGCCAGTTGGATTACTCCACTTCGCTTCCTTCGCTGGCGACCGCTGCGGTGGCCGGGCTGCCGATCAGGATCGTCGGTGTCATGATAAAAAAAACCTCCTACGTAATGGTCTCGCACTCCAGCGTTCAATCCATTCAAGACCTCAAAGGTAAGGTCGTCGGCGTCAGCTCCTTCGGTGCGGCGAGCGACTACGCCGTGCGCGTCGCTTTGCAAAAGGGAGGACTGGACCCAAAGAGGGACGTAACGATCATTCAAGTGGGCGGAAGCGCGGGGAGACTGTCGGCGCTGCAGGGTGGGATGATCCAAGCGACGGTGCTGGTGGCGCCGTTCGATCTTCAATCCGAGAAGATGGGGTTTCGCCGGCTGCTCTGGCTCGGCAAGGTGATGGACCTGCCGCAAGGCGGCTTGGGAGTGCATGAAAAAAAGTTGCAGGAACAGCCGGATGAAATCGTTCGGGTCATGAAGGCGGTCTCGCGCGGCATTCAATTCATCAAGAACTCCCGCGAGGAGACCATTCGGTTCATGATGCCGTGGCTGAATCTCGACCGGAGCGTCGCGGAGGGTGCTTACCCGCTCGTGGTCGAGTCGCTGGCGGATTTCGGCATCGTGGAAGACAGCGTGATCGAGAGCGCGATGGAGGCGGCCCGATTTCAGGGTCGTTCGGACAAAGCGGTGCCCTTGAGCCAGGTCCGCGACTGGTCGTTCGCGCAGAAGGCGCGCGCCGAGCTGACGCAGAAAAAGGCGGCGCGATAGGAGAATGAGATGGAAGCCAACGAAATCGCTCTCGCCACCGGCTATCACGTGCGTGCGCGGCCGTTATGGGACGGGCGAGTTAAAACCGGCGATCTGAAGCTCAAAGTCACTCCGTTCGCGAGCGACGGCGAGCGCCACCGCCGCTTTCTCGCCGGCGACTTCGACGCCTGCGAGCTTTCTCTCGCTCTCTATCTCGCGCTCAAGAGCAACGGCGCGCCGCTGATTGCCATTCCGGTCTTCCCCAACCGGCGGTTCCGCTACTCCTTTATATATGTGCGAGAGGATTCAAACATTCGCGCGCCGGCAGACCTTAAGGGCAAAGCCGTCGGCGTTCCATCGTATCTCAATACCTGCGGCCTCTGGGTGCGCGGCCTGCTGTGGGACGAGTACGGCCTCAAGACGAAAGACATGACGTGGAAAGTTCTGAGGCGGGAGGCTGTTGAATTCACTACCCCGCCGGGAGCGATGATCGAGAACTTCACCGGCAAAGGCGATCTGCGCTCGCGTTTGTTGAGCGGAGAGGTCGATGCACTTGTGACGCCTGATGTCATGGTCGGTAACGGAGTCCGGCGGCTCTTCTCGCAGACGAAAGAGCTGGAGAAAAATTATTTTAAGAAAGCCGGCATTTTCCCGGCCAACCACGCCATCGTATTCCGTGAGCCGGTCACCCGGGCGAATCCCGATCTGCCGCGTAAATTCTACGACCTTTGGGACGAGGCGAGAAAGCTCGCGCTGGAAGACGACGAGGACCCGACTTTTTCCAATTTCGCTTGGATCAGGGACCTGTGGGAGGAAGAGCAGGCGCTGTTCGGCGGCGATCCGTGGCGCTACGGAATGACGGCGAATAGGAAAGTCATCGAGACGCTGATACGCTACGGTGTGGAGCAGGGCATTGCCAAGGCGGGTATCGATCCCGCGAAGTTGTTTTTACCGATCGACTAAATACCAACAAGGAGAAAAGGGAGTTTTCATCATGGTCATGGCGCGGAAGGAAGATCACTTGCGGATGCGGATGGAGCACATCCGTTTCGGTAAAGAGGAGCTGGAGCGGAGAAGAAAATCCCCGGTTCACACCAAGGCGGAAGAAATAGACGCGCAGCTTGCCGAGCACAACCACGTCTACATCGTCGATCCCCGGCTCGGCTTCAACCAGCGGACCTTCCGCTTCTGGATCAACCGGCGCTCGGCCGGAGAAGAGATGGAATTCAGCGGCTGGCAGTTGGGCCACCGCCATACGGTTGAGGCTGTCATCTACATCCTCAAAGGACACGGCTACAGTGTGATCGACGGGATCAAATATCCGTGGGAGCCGGGCGATATGATCTGCGTGCCGGTCTTCGCGTGGCATAGGCATCACAACGAGAGCGGCGACGAGCTGCTCTATCTCGCGGCGACGACCGGGCCGCTGTCGATGGCGATGGGCATCGCGATCTACGAGGAGGAAAAATATCCCGAATACTGGATCTTCGCGCAAAAGGGCGAGGAGGCGATGAAGACGCTGATCCCGGGCGGCGCAGAGATTCCGCAGGAGGCGCGCGTCAAGTTCGATTCCAGCAAGTGGAAGCCGGAGAAAAGCGGCGGCGCGAATGGCCCGACGCCGGCGGAAATTTACTACCGGCAACTGGCCTACGCCGAAGGGGAGGAGAAGCGGAGACGCGCGGGCAAGGTGCTGGTCAAAGGGAAAGAGCTGCAACTCGGCTCGACGCCGATGGGGCGCGTGGCCTACGCCGTCGATCCCGCGCTCGGATTTCATGTCAAGATTCTGAACACGCTGATCGCCGAGATACCCGCGGGCAAGCGCTCCGGCGCGCACCGCCACATCTACGAGGAGACGAACTATATTCTCAGCGGCAAAGGCTACAGCATCATCGAGGACCAGCGGTACGAGTGGAAGAAGGGAGACACGCTGGTGATCCCGGTTTTCGCCTGGCACCAGCACTTCAACACCGGCCGCGAAACGTCGCGCTTTCTAGCGCACACGGGGCGCGTGGCGATGGAGAGCACCGGCTACGTCCATACGCAGCAGGGGGAGGCGGCCGACTACTAGCAGACGGCCATAAACGTCCACCTGCAGTCAGCCCGCCTGGCAATCTCTCTCCGGGCCAACGCGATACGTCGATATTACGCTGTGCCGTAAACATGAGAGTAGCCGGGATGTACGCTTGGTGCTTCGCGTCCCACGCATTGGCCCTCCAAGAGACCACCAGGCGGGCGGACTGGATTTGATCGATTGGCGCGCTTTCTATCGGAGACCGTTTTTACCGGCCTGAGGAGAAAAGTTCCAGAACACTCAAGTTCTGAAACCCGAAACCCGACACCCGAAACCTTGCTTTATGACTACGCAACATCACGACCACGATCACGAAGGGACGGCGGAGCCGCACACGCATCTGGTGAGCGTGGGCATCGACATCGGTTCTTCGACGTCGCATCTCATGTTCTCGCAGTTGGCGGTGGGCTATCCCTCCGTCCATCGGCGGCGTCCTGAGATATTGGAGCGCAAAGTCATCAGCCGCTCGCCGGTGCTGCTCACGCCGTTTGCCGGGGATTGGAACATCGAAGCCGGGCCGCTCGAAGAATTGATCGAGGCGAGCTTTCGGGCGGCAGGTTTAAGCCGCAATCAAATTGACACCGGAGCCATCATCATCACCGGCGAGGCGGCGCGGCGGGACAACGCGCAGAAAATCGCCGAGCTGTTCTCGGCACAGGCGGGACAGTTCGTCTGCGCGACGGCGGGTCCGAGGCTGGAGGCGATCCTCGCGGCGCACGGCTCCGGCGCGGTGTACCGCAGCCGAGAAGAGGGAACGGCGCTCCTTAATATCGACATCGGCGGCGGGACGACGAAGGTAAGCCTGGTTGAGAAGGGCAGGATTACCGGCGTTACGACCTTCAACATCGGCGCGCGGGTGATCGCGTTCGATCAGCACGGCGGCGTTGTCCGCCTCGAAAAGTCGGGAGAGCGGTTTCTTCAGGACCTCGACTGCAATATTCACCTGGGCGGACGGCTTCCGACGGAGATTCCTGCGCGCGTCGCCGCCCGGATGGCGAGCGCGCTGTTCGACTCGCTTGCCGGCGGGACTGCGCCGTGGGATGCCCTCATGGTGATGCCTGCGCTGGGCAAGCTGCCTCCGGTGGATGGAATCCTTTTTTCCGGCGGAGTTTCGGAATATATCTACCGGCGCGAGTCAGCTTTGTTCGGTGATCTCGGGCCGCTGCTCGGAAAAGAGGTGAGAGAGCAGGCGGAAAACAGGGGATATCGGATCTTGGATTCAAGCGAAGGCATTCGCGCCACGGTTATCGGCGCGTCGCAATACTCTATGCAGGTGAGCGGCGAGACGATTTTTATCCCGGAGCCGGAGAGGCTGCCGCTGCGCAATCTGCGCGTCTCCCTGGCGCAGTTGACGTGGGAGCCGCCGATCGCCGACAGAGCGGCGCACGCCGTCCGGCGCGCGCTCGCAGAGATCGACCCTGAAGTCAGAGAGACGCCCTTTGCGTTAGTCTGTTCCTCGCCGCCCTTTCTGGGTTACGGCGCGGCGCAGGAGGTCGCGCTGGGAATCGGCCGAACGCTCGCCGCCCTGCCCTTGGCGCAGCGGCCCAGCCTTCTCGTCTTCGAGCAGAACATCGGCCGCGTGGTCGGCGAAATGCTTGCGGCAGAGTTTGCGGTCCCGTGCGTGGACGAGATTTCGCTCGGCGAGCTGGACTTCATCGATGTGGGTAGGGTGGTGGATGGTGAAGGCTATGTGCCGGTTGTGGTAAAAAGTCTGGCATTTGGTGTATAAGGCCGGTGAAAAAGAGCCGTCTACGTCAGCCCGCCAGGGAATCTCTCTCCGGGCCGATGCGATACGTCGGTGTTGCGCTGCTCCTACGAGTTGAGAGTAGCTAGGATGTACGATTGTCGCTCTTCGTCCCACGCATCGGCCCTCCGAGAGACACCCAGGCGGGCGGTAATGACTGGCAATGCCTGATTTTGACCGGGTTCTAAGAGAAAGACGAGACCCATGAGCAAACCTGAAAAATTGCTTCAAGAGCTGAACCGGATGGTGAACGAGCAGTTCACCACCCCGGAGTTTCGCCATTTTTTGACGCTGCCGCTGAACCGTGACCGTGCGCGTTTTTTCGTTACCCAGAGCGCGCACTACGTCAAGAACCGCCGCGACAGTTGGGGCTACGTGCAGGGCGCCGCGCCGCTCGACGTGAAAGCGATCATCTGGAAGCACGAAGAGGACGAGTTGGTGAACGATCCGCGATGCAACAGCGATCACTATACGCTCACGGTCAAGACCGGCGAATCGCTCGGGCTAAGGCGGGAGGAGATCGACGGTTCCGAGCCGTTTCCCGGAGGCCGGGCGGCGTTTTACGCCTGGCTTCACCTTGCGAAAGATCGCCCGTGGCTCGAAGCCTTCGCCGCCTCGGCGATCCTGGAGCGGCGCAACAACGGCAAGATCGTCCAGGGCGGAAGCCTGTCGGACAGGATCGGCAAAAAATGGGTGGCGGAGCTGGGCTTTAAGTGGGAGGAGATGCCCGACATGAATATCCACCGGGACGCGGACGAGGCCCATTCCGATCTGATGGAGATGATCTTTAACCGCCATGTCAAAATAGCCTTGGACGAGGAACAGGCGCTCCGAGGGGCGCGGGAGTCGCTGGAGATCGACCGCGCTTTTCGCGGTGCGCTCGCGGACGCGATGGAGAAAATCTCTTAGCGGGAGAAGCTGCACGATCATGAAGCGCGAAGCCGCAATTCTGCTTGCAGCCCTTCTGGCGCCCGTCTTGGCTTTCGCGCAGAGCCCGGCTCTCGTGGAGCAGGCCAAAAAAGAGGGCGAGGTTGTCATCTACACCACGACGACCGTGCGCGACTTCGAGTTCGTCATTAAAGCCGCGAAAGAGAGATATCCGTTTCTCAGGGTCCAACACGTCTACTTAAGCTCGGCCCGACAGGCGGCGAGGGTCATGCAGGAACACCGCGCGGGGAAACTCCAAGCGGATGTGTTAGGCAACAGCCTCGAAGCGCTGCTCTATTTCAAGGAGCAAAAGGTTGTCGGCAAAATCGATTCCTCCGAGGCCAAGCGGATGCTCGCCGTCGCCGTCGATCCGGAAGGGTACTGGCTTGGAACGACGACCGATCTCCTCGTCACCGCTTTCAATACCAAAGACTTGTCGAGGCAAAAGGCGCCGAAGAGCTACGAGGAATATCTCCAGCCCGGCTTCAAAGGTTTGATGGCGATCAACAGCGGCGTTCCCTACGCATTGACGGGCATGACGGGCCTCAGGGGCGAGGAGCAGGGAATCGCTTATATGAAAAGACTGAGCCAGCAAAACGTCAGACCGGTCGAGGGTTTCACCCATATGATCAACCTGCTCGCGGCGGGGGAGTATCCCTTGGCGATCTTCACGCAGGTATCCAAGGCTCAAGCGATGCAGGAGAAAGGAGCTCCCGTGGATTGGCTCGCCGGCTCGCCGACGTTCGCGACACTCTCCGCGATCGCCGTCGCCGCGAATCCTCCCCATCCGGCGGGGGCGCGCCTGCTGGTCGATTTCTATCTCTCGGCGGAAGGGCAAAAGGCCCTGGTCGCCGCCGGCAAGATCTCCCTGCGTCGAGGAGTGAAAAGCTCGTCCAAGGCAATCGACGATCTATTGGAGAGCGGCAACCTGCACGTGATCAAACCGGAAGGCGACTACAGCCGCTACATGAAGCTGTATCGGGAATTTGTCGGGGGGAAGTAAGGATAGGCGTTTGAAAGGAGGGTCGTATTATGTCTGCAATCTCAGCGATCAGGGGAATGGTGATGCCGGTGCCGACGCCGTTTTTGGAAAACGGCGAGGTAGACGAGAAGGTTTTCGAGGAGTTGCTCGATTTTTATCTCGCCTCGAAGGTCAACGCGTTTTTCATCAACGGCTCCTACGGCCAGGGGCCGGCGATGGCGGTGGAGCAGCGCAAGCGGACGGCGGAGATCGCCGTCAAGCGCGTGAAGCAGCGCGTGCCGGTCATGGTCCACATCGGCGCGGTCGATCCCTTCACGTCGTCCGACCTGGGCAAGCACGCGCGGGCGATCGGGGCGGACGCGGCGGCGATCGTCGGCCCGTACTACTATAGCGACCACAACGAGTACGAAGTCATCGAGCACTTCCGCGTCGTCGCTCGGGCGACCGAGCTGCCGATCCTCGTCTACAATAACCCGCAGTATTCCGGCTATAACATTACGCCGGCGATGATGGCGCGTCTGGTCGAGGCAGCGCCGAGCGTGTTCGGCTGCAAGCTGGCCAAGGGCACGATCAGCGAAGCGCAACGGTATCTCAGCGCGGTCGGAAAAGATTTCACGCTCTTCGCGCCCGCCAGCAACATGTTTCCCGGAATGCTGGTCGGGATTAAGGGCACGATCAGCCCGCCGCTGTCCGCCGCGCCGGAGATCGGCGTTCGGCTGGTCGAGGCGATCGACAAACGGGATTGGGACAAAGCCACGCAGGATCAGGTGAAGATCCTGGAGTTTCTCGCGGCGACGGACCCGCTCTTCTCGGCTTTCGGCAGAAGCTCTCAGCGCGAAGCGCTCCGGCTCCGCGGGTTCGACATAAAGCGGTTCCCGCGCTGGCCGGCGAAGCCGCTCACGGAGGAGGCGCGTAACACGACGAGATCGGCGCTGGAGAAGCTCGGCGTGCCGCTGGGGAAGCAGGCGTAGCCACACGGATTGAAGGACTGGCTGCGTTCAAAACGTTCAAAGTGGTTCAAAGTGGTTTCGGCCTCGCGCGCACCCGTGCGCGCGGGCCGCTAAATTGGTAGAGGTTCAACGATGCGACTTGAAGATCTCGATATCGAGATGGAGGAGAAAAATCTCGAGGGTTACTGGGCGGTGGATCGCAGCCCGTCACCGGAGCCGGTCCCGACGGTCAAGCCGCATGTGTGGAAGTGGAGCGCCATCTCCGAGAGCCTTGAGCGCGCGGGAGAATTGGTGGGATTGGACCGGTCGGAGCGACGCACGGTTCGTCTCATCAACCCCGGCCTCAAGCATGAGGTGAGATCGGCCACGCGCACGGTTCATGCCTCGATCCAGTTGGTCAAGCCCGGCGAGATCGCCCGCGCCCATCGCCACAACATGACGGCGATCCGTTTCGTGCTGCGGGGACACGGCGCCTACACGGCGGTGGAGGGCGAGCAGTTCTTCATGGAAGAGGGCGATCTCATCCTCACGCCGAACTGGAGCTGGCACGATCACCACAACGGCGGCGACAAGCCGATCATCTGGCTCGACGGCCATGACGGGCCGCTGGTCAGCGCTTTCGAGGTCATGTTCGTCGAGCCCTTTCCCAAGCAGCAGCAGCCGATCGAGCGGCCGCAGGACTTTTCTTCGCGCCAATTCGGTTTGGCCCGGCCGAGCTGGGGACTCACCGGGTTAAAAAATCCTCCGCTGCGCTACAGATGGTCGGAGACCTATCCCGCACTCCAGGCGCTCAGCCCGAGCGCGGGCGATCGTTACGACGGTGTCCTGCTGCGCTACGTGAACCCTCTGACCGGCGGCTGGACCCTGCCGACGATGTCGTGCGAGATCCAGATGCTCCGCCCCGGCGAGAAGACGCGGATGCACCGCCATACCAGCGCGACGATCTACCACGCGTTTCGGGGCAGAGGCGTGAGCGAGATCGATGGCGGGAGATACGAATGGGAACAGGGAGACTGTTTTGTCGTGCCGACTTGGGCCCGCCACAGCCACGCAAATGCATCCGAGCGGGAAGAGGCGATTCTATTTTCGCTGAACGACCGGCCGGTGATGGAGGCGCTGAATCTGTATCGAGAGGAAGAAGTCAAAAGTAAAAAGTAAAAAGGCAAAAAATGAGAATCACACCGGGGATGAAGATGAAGGCGGCGGAGGCGAGGGGGCTCGTGGACGAGCTATACAAGCAATCGGCGGCCCGCTGGGAAGAGCGCGTGACGCGCTCGCCGTTCATGCGGCAGCTTGTCCAGGGAAAGCTGCCGTTGGAGACGATCCGCCTGTTCTTCCGCAACTGGGGCGCATGGACGATCGAGATCAACACTCTGAACGCCTGCTCCTATCACAAGTTCCTGACCTTCTTTAAGCGCCACCGCGACCTGATGGCGCCGCTGGGAGAGAAGATCGCCGATGAATTCATCCATCCCAAGCCGCCGGGCCACTATCTCGTCATGATGCAGACGGCGACGGCTTTCGGCCTGACGGAAGAAGAAGTATTCACCCAGCCGCTGCTTTCCGAGTTTCGCGCCAAGATCGACTTTATGCGCGGCGTCATGTACGAGGGAACGGCGGCGGAATGGTTCTCCTGCGTCACGACCGAGGAGCGCATCGGCTATTGGGCGGGGGATTGGTTCAAGGCGCTGACGACGCATTATGGCTTATCCAAGGAGCAGGCGATCTACTTTTCCACTCACCACGAAGCGGACCTCGCGGAGCATGAGGATGGCGTCATGGGTCACGGCCAGTTCAACCGGATGGTGCTCGAGCGGCTTCTCGAAGACGGCATGGCCGAGGAGCGGCCCACCTACGGGATGGAATACTGCGCGATGACCTCCGTCGATCTCCACGCGGTCATGCAGCGGACGGCGCTGGAAGAGGCGGAGCGGGTGAAGAGTAAGTCGGTTTAACGCCGCCAGCGCACGGAACACACCGGGTCGTTATCTTCTTCAGATAGGCTCAAGACCTCTCGCCCTTAGACGAAAAGAGTATTCGTCACTCCCGCGAACGCGGGAGTCCAGGCGTGCGGAAGACTCTGGATTCCCGTTTTCACGGGAATGACGGAGAAAATTCAGGCGTGATTTGATTAAACTCTCCGGTCAAGTTATAGGAACTGAAGCTAATCATCGAAGGGAGTCACAAATGCGCTTTGCTTCCGTGAAGCCGGATCAGTTGGCGGTAATTCAAGGCGAGCAGTTGGTACTTGTGAGCGATGTGCTCGCGCAGGAAGGCGCGCTGGCGAAGGGTGCGTCGATGATCGATCTCATCGCTCGGTACGATCGGATCAAGCCTGCCCTGGCCAAAGCGGTTGAAAAGGGAACGCGAATTCCGCTCGACGCGAAAAAGCTCAAGGCGCCGATCGAGAATCCGTCGAAGCTTTGGGCGGCGGCGACCAATTACAAACGGGGGAGCGCGGGGCTGGACGACGCGCGCGGTCGAGGGACCGCGGACACGGCGACGCCGGACGAGATTTTGGAAAAAACGTTTTTGAAACCGCCTTCGGCGATCCTCGGACCCGAAGAAGCCATTGTTATTCCACAGGGCGCCGGCAATATTTTCCCCGAGCTTGAGCTTTGCGTGGTGATCGGAAAAAAAGCCCGCCACTTGACGAAGGCCCGGGCGTTCGATGCCGTTTTCGGCTATACGATCATTCTCGACGTCACGGCGCGCTCCTACGGCTCGGGCAAAGGGTTGCCGGGAAGCCGGTGCGTGCGCAAGGGGTTTGAGACCTTCGCGCCGCTCGGCCCGTCGATCACGACGGCGGACGAGATCGAAGACCCGCATAACCTTCTTATGCGCCTCTGGGTCAACGGCGAGCTGCGCCAGTCGGCGAAAACCGACGCGATGGTTAACGGTGTGGCGGAGCTGGTGAGCTTTCTGTCCGGAGTGACGACGCTTTACCCCGGCGATTTGATCGCCACCGGCAACCCCGATTCGCCGGAGTTCCAGAAGGAGCTTACCCCCGGCGATACGCTCAAGGCGGAGATCGAAGGGATCGGCGCGATGAATCTGCGCGTCGCTTAAAAAACCCACACTATGCTTCACCTGGTCCGCGTCTTTTTCTTTGTGCTCATCGCCACCTCGACACTTTGGGCGCAGGAAAAGGTGATTGTCAGCTACGACGGCAACTCGGGGTTTCAGGCGGCGATCTGGACGGCCAAGGATACGGGGCTGTTCGAAAAGCACGGCCTGCGCGCCGAGCTGGTGCTGATTCCGGGCGGCGCGCGGGGCATGCAGGCTTTGGTTTCAGGCAGCGCACAGTTTGCTCAGGGATCGGCCACGTCGCCGCTGGCTCTTCGGCTCCAGGGAGGCGACGTCGTTATCGTCGCCGCCTCGCTCAACAAGTTTCCGTTCAGTCTGGTGGCGCAAAAGGAAATCCGCCGGCCCGCCGATCTCGCCGGCAAGAAGATCGGCATCGTGAACTTCGGCGGTTCCAACGAGCTGGCCGTGGTGCTCGCGCTCAAGGAATGGAACATTCCCCGCCAGGCGGTGACGCTGGTGCCGAGCGGCGAGGCGGCGCACCGGCTGGTCGCCATGAGCAACCGGAATCTCGACGCCACGGTCCTCTCGCCGCCCCACACGACCGAAGCGGAGCGGATGGGGATGAATGTTCTCGCCCACATGAGCGAGATGAACCTCTCGTTTCCCCAGACCGTGATCACCGTTCAGCGCTCCTACCTGGAAAAAAACCGCGAGACGGTAAAGCGATTTCTCCGCGCCTACAGCGAGGCGATCCACCGGTTTATGACCCAGCGCGAGCAGGCCCTCGCGGTCTATTCGAAGCGGCTCAAGGTGCAGAATCCCAAAGTGCTGGAGGAAACCTATCAGTACTACGCCGGAAAATTTTCGATGCCGCCGCGCCTCAAGCGGGACGGGCTGGAGAACGCCCTGGGGCTGATGCGGCAGGGGGCGGGGGGCGCGAAGGCCGAGATCGACGTCGAGCAGTTCGTGGACGAGGGCCCGCTAGACGAGCTGGAGCGGGAAGGATTCTTCAAGAACCTCGCTTCAAGGAGCGCCGCGCGATGAATCTCGCTCAACTCGCCGCTTATCACGCAGAGACGCCTTACGAGTTGTGGCAAAAGGGAGAGGGCTTGCCGACTGTGCGCGGCCACTGCGTGGAGGACCTGCGCGCGCTGCCGCTCGGCGCCTGGAAGCGTAAGGGAGTAAGCGGCGCGTTCATCAATCTGGTCGGCTCGGGGAGAACATGCGACGCCTACGTGTGCGAAATCCAGGCGAAGGGACAGACCGAGCCGCAGCGCCATCTGTTCGAGGAGCTGATTTATGTGGTCAGCGGCCGCGGCGCGACGACGGTGTGGAACGACGGCGGCGCGAGGCAGACCTTCGAATGGCAGGAGGGAAGTCTGTTCTCGCCGCCGCTCAACAGCCGGCACCAGCACTTTAATGTCCAGGGAGACGGGCCCGCGCGCTACGTCGCGCTCACCGACGCGCCGCAGATGATCAACCGCTTTCGCAATCTCGATTTTATTTTTCGCAACTCTTCTGTTTTCACCGACCGGTTCGACGGAGAAAGGGGCTATTTCAGCGCGCAGGGGAAAGAGATTGAGAGCTATCGGACGTGGGAGTCGAACTTCATCCCCGATATTCCATCTTTCAAGCTCAGGGACCGCAGCCTGCGGGGGCAGGGGGCGACGGGTATCCGTCTCCACCTCGCGGCCAACACCATGAGCGCGCACATCGAGGAATATCCCGTGGGAACTTATCCGCGCGGCCATCGCCACGGCCCGGGGGCGCATATCCTTATCCTTAGCGGCGAAGGCTACTCGTTCTTTTGGGAAGAGGGGAAACCGCAGATTCGGATCGACTGGAAGCCGGGCAGTCTATTCGTCCCGCCGGCGAACTGGTTTCACCAGCACTTCAACCCCAGCCCCGACCCGGCGCGCTATCTCGCGCTCAAGCCCTGGGGCTTCACATATAAGGTGGAGGATCTCTCCAAGACCGATCAGGACATCAAGTCGGGCGGGACGCAGATCGAGTATGCCGACCAAGCGCCCGAGATTCATAAGATGTTCGTCGAAGAATGCCGGAAGAGAGGGACGACGGTGAGGATGAAGTAAAAATACAAAATGTTGGGAAGCTAGTGCGGTGTTTCACAAATCTTTGCCATTCTAACCGTCATTCCGGCCGAATCAGCCTGAGGCTGACGAGAGCCGGAATCCAGGAGGGGTGAGGGAGCTGGATTCCCGCTTGCGCGGGAATGACGATAAACGGAGTGGCGATTTTGTCAGGGAATTTCTAACTCAGGACGCCAGGAGCTAACCATGAGCGAGAAGATGAGCAGCGGTGAGGCGAAGGCGTACGTGGACGAGCACTATCGGAAAGTGGCGAGGCGGTGGAAGGAGCGCGTGACCGACGCGCCGTTTATGAGCCAGGTGCGCTCCGGAAAGCTGCCGCGCGCGGCGTTAAGATTGTTTTTCCAAAACTGGGGTTCGTACACCATAGAGATCAACACCGTGGAGGCGGCCTCGTACCACAAGCATATCTCGTTTTTCCGCAAGCACCGCGATCTCATGGGGCCGATGGCGCAGAAGTTGGCCGACGAACTGATTCACCCCAAGCCGCCGGGCCACGTGCACGTGGTCCTGGAGACGGCCAAGGCGCTGGGGATTTCGGAGGAGGAAGTTTTTCTCTCGCCGATGTTGGCCGAGTTTCGCGCCAAGCTCGACTTCAAGCGGGCGATTCTCTGGGAGGGAACGGTCGCCGAATTCTACGCCGCGGGGGCGACCGAGGAGCAGACCGGCTACTGGTCGGCCGATTTTTTCAAAGCGCTGACCACGCACTACGGACTCACGCGCGAGCAGGCGGTCTATTTTTCCACGCACGAAGAGGCCGATCTAAAGGAGCACGACGGCGGCATCATGGGCCACGGGAGCTTCCGGCGGATGGTCTTGCAGCGGCTGCTGGAAGACGGCATGGCGGAGGCGCGGCCCGGCTACAGCCTGGAATACTGCGGCACGGCCGCCGTCGATCTGCACGGAGTGATTCTACAAGCGGCGCTGAACGCCGCGGGATAAGTAGAGACTCGTCATTTTCGGAGAAATTACGGCGGCGGGACTGTGACTTGTCCGGCAATGCGCTGAAACAGGGCACCGGACGATCGCGGCCCTACTTCCGCTCCAGATTGAGCAGGCTGTTCTTACTGTCGATATCGACGCGGAACTGGCTGAGAAAGTTTAGCCCCAGGAGGCCGGTGACGGCGGGATCGGGGAAGACGTCGTGGACCGCTACGGAGATGTCCTTGAGCTTAAGTCCGCCGACCTCGATCGACTGAACGCTCACCAGCGGCGCCTCGATCACCCCGTTGGCGGTCTGAAAGTGGAGGATGGGATAATCTTTTTCCAGGTCGATGTCCAATTGCCTGGCTGTCGCCTGGGAAATCGTCGTGTAGCTCGCGCCGGTATCGACGATAAAGTTTGCCGCGGTCTTGTCATTCAACGTCGCCCGGACCGTCATGAGCTCGCCCCGCTTCTGAAACGGAACTGACGCCGCGGTGAGAGAGGAGGCGGCCGGAGGCGGCGGGCCGCTGGCTTTTATCCGCGTCACCCTTGCCCGAAACTTTTCAGGGATGTTTCTTTCACTGTCGGTGAAATGGACTACCCCTTGTTCATCCACCCAGCGAAGAATGTCGCCGGCTGCGGAGAGGGGAGGCAGCCAAAACAGCGCCAGCGCGATGATTAGCAAGTCTCGGGAGGATATTCTCATCGCCCGGTACTCTATCAAAACCCCCGGGGAGACAAAACAGCTATTTATCCACGGCCAGTGGGGCGGCTTTACAAGACCAAAGCAGTGTGCTACAAATTTACTAACTTAAAGAAAGAGAGAAGATGAACGAAGGACAGATGGGGATCGCTCAGCAGCAGAGGAAAGAGGTTCTCGAGCGCTATAAACTCCATCCGACCGACACCGGCTCCCCTGAGGTTCAGGTTGCCCTGTTGAGTCAACGGATCGACCACCTCACGGGGCACTTCAAGATCCACGTTAAGGATCATCACTCCCGCCGCGGGCTTCTCATGCTGGTCGGCCAGCGCAGACGCCTTCTCGACTATCTCAAAAGCAACGATTTCGAGAGATACCGAAGTCTGATCCAGCGGCTGGGCATCAGGAAATAGTGGATCTCGCTGAAGCTCCCTCCCTTCCGGTTCTCCTGTAAGTCTCTCCTCGTTCACCTCAAAAGGGTGCAGTTATGGTAAAGAAAATCGAAGTCGATTACTACGGCCGTCCTCTATCCATAGAGGTCGGCAGGATGGCGAAGCAGGCCGACGGCGCCGCGCTCGTCCGCTACGGCGAGACGGTGGTGCTGGTCACGGCGGTCGCGGCCAAGGAGTTAAAACCCGACCTCGACTTTTTCCCCTTGACCGTCGATTATCAGGAAAAAACTTTCGCCGCCGGAAAAATTCCCGGCGGCTTCTTCAAGCGCGAAGGTCGCCCCTCGGAAAAGGAGATCCTGACCTGCCGGCTGATCGACCGCTCGATCCGCCCGCTGTTTGCCGATGGACTCAGGTGCGAGACGCAGATCATCGCAACCGTTCTCTCCGCCGATAGGGAGAACGATGCGGATGTCGTTGCGATGCTCGGAGCGTCGGTCGCTCTGGAGGTTTCCGACATCCCGTTCAACGGGCCGCTGGCGGGCGTGCGCATCGGGCGGGTGGATGGGAAATGGGTCATTAATCCCACCCAGACCCAACTGCGCGAGAGCGACGTCGACATATTCCTGTCCGGCAGCCGGGATGCGATCGTGATGGTCGAAGGCGGCGCGCGTATGTTGCCGGAGGATCTGATCCTGGAAGCGCTCTTTTTCGGTCATGATGCCATCCAAACCCTTTTCAAATACCAGGAAGAGCTCAAGCGCGAAGTCGGAAAAACCAAACGGCCGGTGCCGCTCGTCGAACCCGACAAAACGCTCGGCAAGCGGGTTGAGGAGTTGGCCCGCGAGAAGCTCTTGGCGGCGATGGCCGTGGCCGAGAAGCTCGAACGCTACAAGCGGCTGGACGAGGTAAAGGCCGAGGTTCTCCCTCAGGCATTAGTCGAATTTCCGGATCGCAAGAAGGAGGTCAAGTCGGCCTTCGACGAGCTGAAGCGGAACTATTTCCGGCGGCAGATCGTCATGGATCGCCGCCGCATCGACGGCCGGGGACTTAAGGATGTGCGCCCGATCACCTGCGAGGTCGAGATCCTGCCGCGCACGCATGGCTCCGCGCTCTTCACCCGCGGCGAGACGCAAGCGCTCGTCGTTACCACGCTCGGCACCACTTCCGACGAGCAAAGGGTCGATGCCCTGATCGGCGAGCACTACAAAAAGTTCATGCTCCACTACAACTTCCCGCCCTTCAGCGTCGGCGAGGTCAAGTTTCTGCGCGGCCCAGGGCGGCGCGAGATCGGGCACGGCGCCCTGGCCGAGCGGGCCCTGCTGTCCGTCATCCCCCCCGAGGAAGAGTTCCCGTATACCGTCCGCATCGTTTCGGAAGTTCTCGAATCGAACGGATCGACTTCGATGGCCACGGTCTGCGGCGGGTCGCTCTCCCTCATGGACGCGGGAGTGCCGATCACCGCGCCGGTGGCCGGTATTGCGATGGGGCTTATCCGGGAAGGCGAGCAGGTGAGAATCCTGTCCGACATCCTGGGCGACGAAGACCACCTGGGAGACATGGATTTCAAAGTGGCCGGGACGCGGGAAGGGGTCACGGCGTTGCAGATGGACATTAAAATCTCGGGCGTGACCCGCGAAGTAATGCATGAAGCGCTTTATCAGGCAAGGGAAGGAAGGCTGCATATTCTCGACGTGATGAACGGGACGATCCAGGAAGCCCGCCGGGAGCTGTCCGGCCACGCGCCGCGAATCATCACGCTCAAGGTCAAGCCGGAGAAGATCCGCGAAATCATCGGCCCGGGAGGCAAGGTCATCCGGGGGATCGTGCAAGAGACCGGCGTCAAGATGGACGTCGAGGACGACGGCACGGTGATGATCGCCTCCAACGACGAGGCCGCCAGCCGCAGGGCCGTCGAGATGGTCCAGAGAATTACCGCCGAGGCGGAGATCGGCAAGATCTACCGCGGGACGGTGAGAAAGATCATGGACTTCGGCGCCTTCGTCGAGATCCTGCCGGGCACGGACGGCCTGGTTCACATCTCCCAATTGGCGCCGGAGCGCGTGCACCGCGTTACCGACGTGCTGAATGAGGGAGATGAGGTGATGGTAAAGGTCCTGGAGATCGACCGGCAGGGAAAGATCAAGCTCAGTCGCAAGGAAGCGATGGCCGAGGGGGCAAAATTGCCGTCGTCTCGGAGTTCGCAGGACCATTTGGACGAGCCGCCCTCTGACCGGTAAAACCAGTCCCGCCTGATGTATAAAAAAACCGTTCTGGCCAACGGCATTCGCGTTCTCACCGAGGAGATGCCGCACACCCGTTCGGTGAGCCTGGGGATCTGGGTGCAGAACGGCTCCAGGCACGAAGAGCGCCACCAGGGCGGCATCTCTCATTTCCTCGAACATCTTTTTTTCAAAGGCACCGCGACGCGCAGCTCCGCCCGCATCGCCGAAGAGATGGACGCCGTCGGCGGCGTGCTCAATGCCTTCACCGCTAAAGAATACACCTGCTACTATGCCAAGGTGCTCGATGAGAACCTCCCGCTCGCGGTCGATCTGCTGACCGATATCTTTCGCCATTCCGTGTTCGATCAAGAAGAAATCGAGCGCGAACGGACGGTGATCCTCCAGGAGATCTCGCAGGCCGAGGACACGCCCGACGACTATGTCCACGATCTCTTCAACCTGGATTTTTTCAGCGACCATCCTTTAGGGCGGCCGATCTGCGGCACCGCCGCCACGGTGCTCAAGTTCCATCGGGAAGACTTTCTCGCCTTTGTCCGCGAGCGCTACCTTCCGGGAAGGGTGATCGTCGCGGCCGCCGGCCACCTGAGCCACGAAACGTTGGAGCGGGACATCGAGCAGAGCCTCGGTAAACTCCAAAGTTCCAACTTCGAGATTCGCAACCCGGAATTGAGTAACGCGCCGACGTTTCAAAGCGGGATCTTCCAACACGCCAAGCCGCTGGAGCAGGTCCATCTCTGTTTCGGTCTTGCGGCGATCAGCCAGTGCGATCCGCGGCGCTACGCGGCTTATTTGCTCAACACAATTTTGGGCGGCGGGATGAGCTCGCGCCTGTTTCAGGAGATTCGCGAAAAGCGGGGCCGGGCGTACTCGGTCTATTCTTTTCTCTCCACTTACCGGGACGTAGGCTATCTGGGCATCTACGCGGGCACGAGCCTCGACTGGGCGGAAGAGGTGGTGGGACTCATCGTTGCGGAGATGAGAAAGCTGGCGCGCGGCGACATGCGCGACGAAGAGCTTGAGCGGGCAAAAAGCCAGTTGGTCGGGAATATGCTCCTGGGGCTTGAAAGCTCCGACTCCTGGATGAGCCACACCGCCAAAAACGAGATCTATTTCGGCCGGCCTCTCTCCATCGAGGAGATCACCCAGGGCATTCGCTCGGTCTCGCGCGACGATATCGTCGCGCTGAGCGCCTCCGTGCTGCGCCCGGAGGGCATGGCGCTGACGCTGCTCGGCGACATCGAAAAGAAAAAACTGGAACTTTCTCTCCCAATCCAGTAATAATAAAAGGTAAGGCGTGTGGGGTGAGGAGTGAGGTGGAGGGGTGAAGTTTTATTTCATCCCTCATCCCTTATCCTTCATCCTTTCTTGAGACTGTGGAGGAGATCCGGATTCAGATCAAACGGGTGCGTGGGGGTATAAACCACCCTCCGCTTCCTGGTTATATGACTGAAGGGTCCGCGGGCATGGACCTGGCGGCGGACTTGCCTGCGGACCTGACTCTCGCCCCGCTCGAGCGGAAGCTGATTCCGACCGGCGTGGCCGTGGCGTTGCCGCCGGGCTACGAGGCGCAGATTCGCCCGCGGAGCGGCCTGGCGCTGCGTGAAGGGCTGACGCTGGTCAACAGCCCGGGGACGATCGATTCGGACTATCGCGGCGAGATTCAGTTGATCGCGATCAACCTGGGCAGAGAGCCGATCGTCATTCGGCACGGGCAGCGGGTGGCGCAGATGGTGGTGCAGCGGGTCTGCCGGGCGCAGTGGCAGGAAGTCGAAGAACTTCCTGCCTCGGGCCGGCAAGACGGCGGGTTTGGACATACGGATAAGTCGAAATAACGGGTGAGGGGTAAGGGGTGAAAGGTGAAACGTCAAACCTCAAGCGTCGGAAGATCGCTTTACCCGTAACCCCTGACGCTTCACGTTAGAAGACTTATGATTGCGCGATACACACGGCCCGATATGGCCCGGATCTGGTCGGAGGAGAACCAGTTCCAGAAGTGGCTCGATGTCGAGGTCCTCGCCACGGAGGCGCTGGCGCGTCTCGGCAAGGCGCCGAAGAGCGCGGCGGCGCGCATCCGCAAAAAAGCGCGCTTCAACGTCGCGCGCATCCGCAAGATCGAGGCTGAGGTCAAGCACGAGACCATCGCCTTCTTAAGCTCGGTCGCCGAGTCGATCGGCGACGACGCGCGTTTCATGCACGTCGGCATGACTTCCTCCGACGTCATGGACACGGCATTTGCCTTGCAGCTCAAGGAGGCCTCCGCGCTGCTGGCCGGAGATATCAAGGAGCTATTGAAGGCGCTCAGGCGCCAGGCGTTCAAATACAAGCGGCTGCCGATGATCGGGCGGACGCACGGAATCCACGCCGAGCCGATCACCTTCGGCCTCAAATTCGCCCTCTGGTACACCGAGATGGAGCGCAACTTTGAGCGCCTACGGCGCGCCGCCGAGGATATCAGTGTCGGGAAGATTTCGGGCGCGGTCGGGACGTTCGCGCAGATTTCCCCGCAGGTGGAGGCCTACGTCTGCCGCATGAGCGGCCTCAAGCCCGCTCCGGTATCGAACCAGATCGTCCAGCGCGACCGCCATGCCTACTTCTTCGCTACGCTCGCGGTGATCTGGAGTTCGCTCGAGAAATTCGCCGTCGAAGTCCGCCACCTCCAGCGGACTGAAGTCCAGGAAGCCGAGGAGCCGTTCACGGCCGGACAGAAAGGATCCTCGGCGATGCCGCACAAGCGAAATCCGATTCTGTCGGAAAATATATCCGGCCTGGCGCGGCTGATGCGCTCCTATGCGGCGGCTGCGCTGGAGAACGTCGCGCTGTGGCACGAGCGCGACATCAGCCACTCCTCCGTGGAGCGCGTGGTCGCGCCGGACGCGACGATCCTGCTCGACTTCATGTTGCGCCGGATGACCTACGTGCTCCGAAATCTCGTCGTCTATCCGCAAAATATGCGGCGCAATCTCGACAAGAGCGGCGGCGCGATCTATTCGGAACGCGTGCTGCTGCGTCTCGTCGGCAAAGGGGTCTCGCGCGACCGGGCTTATCGCATGGTGCAGCGCCATGCGCTGGCGGTTACCAAATACGGCGGGGACTTGCGGCGGGCGCTGCTGGACGATCCGGAGATTCGCCGTTATCTCGGCGCTCAGGAGATCCGGGAGATCTGGGATTTGAAGCCTTATCTCAAAAACGTCGACGCGATCTTTAAAAGGGTGTTCGGTTGAGTTCTTATGCGCGTTAAAATTTTCGTTCGCTTCAAAGAAGGCGTGTTGGACCCCCAGGGCAAGGCGGTCGAGCGCTCGCTGCATGCGCTCGGATACGAAGAGGTCGGCGACGTGCGCGTGGGGAAATATATCGAGCTGGAGGTCGCGGCGCCGTCGCGCCAGGCCGCCGAAAAGCGCGCCCGCGAGATGTGCGACAAGCTGCTCGCCAACCCCGTGATCGAAGACTACCGCTTCGAAATTGAGTAGGAGTATGCGCTTCAAGCTCCTGCCTTCTGCCTTCTGCCTCCTGCCTCTCGGCGGGTGGGGGTTGTCCCGTGTGGGGGAGCTATGCGTTGGGGCGTGATTGTCTTTCCGGGCTCGTGCGATGACCAGGACGTCTACGACTGCCTGAAGCACGTTCTCAAACAGCCGGTCGAATTTCTTTGGCACAAGGACCGCCTGAGTCGCGACATCGACTGCGTCGTGCTGCCCGGCGGATTTTCCTACGGCGACTATCTGCGCTGCGGCGCGATGGCGCGCTTCTCGCCGATCATGCGCGGCGTGGTCGACTTCGCCCGGCGCGGCGGGCTGGTACTCGGTATCTGCAACGGCTTTCAAATTCTCTGCGAGGCCGGCCTGCTGCCCGGCGCGCTCACGCGCAACGCCTCGCTTCAATTCGTCTGCCGTCAAGTTCACCTGCGCGTGGAGGAAATTGACACGCCCTTTACCTGCGCCGCGAAAAAGGGGCAACTGCTCAAGCTCCCCGTCAAGCACGGCGAGGGCTGTTACTACGCCGACCCGGCGACGCTGGAGCGGCTGCAAAAAAACCGGCAGATCCTCGTGCGCTACGTCGACGGCAAAGGGCGGCCCACCGCGGCGGCCAACCCCAACGGTTCGCTGGAGAACGTCGCCGGCGTCTGCAATGAAACGAGAAACGTTTTCGGATTGATGCCCCATCCCGAGGACGCGTGCGAGAAGCTCCTCGGCAGCGAGGACGGAGCGAAGATTTTCAGCTCGATCGTCGCCGCCTGCGGCACGCGAGGGAAGCGCGCATGGGTCGCGTAGCCGCGAAGCCATTTGTGCAACCCGCGGTTACCGCCGCGATGATTGCCGCCCACGGCCTCACCCAAGAAGAGCATCGGAAGATCGTTCATCTCCTGGGACGGGAGCCCAACTACACCGAGCTGGGCGTCTTTTCCGTGATGTGGTCGGAGCATTGCAGCTACAAAAGCTCCAGAGTCTACTTGAAGCTCCTGCCCACCGAAGGCAAGGCCGTGATCCAGGGGCCGGGGGAAAACGCCGGCATCGTCGATATCGGCGACGGGCTGTGCGCGGCCTTTAAGATGGAGAGCCACAACCATCCCTCGTTCATCGAGCCCTATCAGGGGGCGGCCACCGGTGTCGGCGGTATCCTGCGCGATATCTTCACGATGGGCGCGCGGCCGATCGCCTCGCTCAACTCGCTGCGCTTCGGCAGCTTCGATCATCCGCGCACGCGCTATCTCCTCGGCGGCGTGGTCGCCGGCATCGGCGGGTACGGCAACTGCATCGGCGTCCCCACGGTCGGCGGCGAGGTTTTCTTCGACGAGTCCTACAACGCCAATATTCTGGTTAACGCCTTCACTCTCGGGATCGCCGAGAAACGGCGCATCTTCAAGGGGACGGCCAAAGGCGCCGGCAACCCGGTGATATACGTCGGCGCCAAGACCGGCCGGGACGGCATCCACGGCGCGACCATGGCCTCCGAGGCGTTCTCGGAGGAATCCGAGAAGCGGAGGCCGACCGTGCAGGTAGGAGACCCGTTTACCGAAAAGCTCCTGCTGGAGGCCTGTCTTGAGTTGATGAAAAAAGATTGGCTCGTCGGCATTCAGGACATGGGGGCGGCGGGTCTCACCAGCTCGTCGGTCGAGATGGCCGCCAGGGGCGGGGCGGGGATCGAGCTTGAGTTGTCGCGCGTGCCACTGAGAGAAACGCGCATGACGCCCTATGAGATCCTGCTTTCGGAGTCGCAGGAGCGGATGCTGTTGGTGGCGAAAAAGGGGCGGGAGCAGCAGATCAGGAAGATTTTCGAGCGCTGGGACCTGGATGCGGTCGTGGTCGGCAAAGTTACCAAAGAGCGCACGTTCCGCGCGTCATTCGACGGCGCCGAGGTCGCGGCGATTCCTGTGGCCGCGCTTACCTCGGAGGCGCCGGTTTATCACCGCCCTGCGGAACGGCCGGCGACGCAGGACGAACTGCAGCGATTGGAGTTGGAGAAAGTTCCGCAGCCGCAGGATTTAGGTGTGGTGCTGAAGCAACTACTCGATTCGCCCAACATCGCTTCCAAAGAGTGGGTCTTTCGCCAGTACGATCATCTCGTCAGGAGCAACACGGTGGTCGGACCCGGCGGCGACGCCGCGGTGATCCGCATCAAAGGCGGCCACAAGGCGCTCGCCGTCACAGTGGACGGCAACGGCCGTTACTGTTTTCTCGACCCCTACGTCGGCGGCGTTCTCACCGTGGCCGAGTCGGCACGCAACCTCGCCTGCGTCGGCGCCCGGCCGCTGGGATTGACCGATTGCCTCAATTTCGGCAGCCCGGAGCGTCCCGAGGTGATGTGGCAATTCTCCCAGGTGATTCAGGGAATGCGGGACGGCTGCGCCGCCCTCGGCGTGCCGGTTGTGAGCGGCAACGTGAGCTTCTATAATGAGACTGACGACGCGCCGATCTACCCCACCCCTACCGTCGGGATGGTAGGGCTTCTATCGAAGGTTCAGCGACATGCTACATCGTGGTTTAAGTCGGCGGGCGACCTGATCGTCCTGCTGGGCCGCACGCGGGAAGAGCTGGGGGGCAGCGAGTATCTCAAACTGGTTCACGGCTTGGTGAAAGGGACGCCGCCGTGGATCGATCTCCGGTTGGAGCGCGCGGTGCAGGAGATCTGCCTCAAGGCGATCGAGAAAGGAATCCTGCGCTCGGCGCACGACGTTTCGGACGGAGGCTTGGCCGTGGCGCTCGCGGAGTGCTGCATCGGCGGGCCGGAGAAACCGCTCGGCGCGCGGATCGAGCTGCGCGAGATGATGCGGCCAGACGCGCTGCTGTTCGGCGAGTCGCAGTCGCGTATCGTCGTTTCGGTGAAGGAAAAAGATTTGGGCCGCCTGCGCGGCATCGCCGCAAAAGAAGGGGCGCCGCTGCAAGTGCTCGGCGAGGTCGGCGGCCCGCGGTTGGCGATTCAGCCGCTCTTGCAACTGCCGGTGGAGGAGTTGCGGGCGACGTGGGCGGGGGCGCTGGAACGAAGACTCAGAAGGGATGAAGGCTGAATAATTTTAGATTTTCGATTGCCGATTTTAGATTAATCTAAAATCCAAAATCTAAAACCTGTCCTGAGCAACGCCGAAGGATCGAAAATGGGGAAGGGCTAAAGGGGCGAGGATAGATGTTCGATAAATTTCGTGACGAGTGCGCGGTGATGGGCGTCTATGGCCACCCCGAAGCGGCCAATATGGTCTATCTCGGCCTCTACGCCTTGCAGCATCGGGGCCAGGAGTCCTCCGGCATCGTCTCTTCGGATGGCAAGATTCTCATCTCGCACCGCCAGATGGGGCTGGTGGCGGATATCTTTAAAGAGGACGTAATCAAGCGGCTCGAAGGGCCGAGCGCCATCGGCCACAACCGCTATTCGACCACCGGCCAGAGCCATCTCCGAAACGCCCAGCCCTTCGTCGTCGAGTATTCCCAGGGTCCCATCGCCATCGCTCACAACGGCAACCTGGTGAACGCCCAGGTGCTGCGCGAAGAGCTGGAAACCTCCGGCTCGATCTTTCAGT
>JBGPGE010000047.1:0-31816 GCA_041483675.1 Binatia bacterium | reverse complement strand
TTTGGAACCTTCTTTGCGCATTGTATCAAGAGCGAAACGAGTTAGGGATTGGGCGCGCTTCAAGGCAGTGGAGCGGGTTCTTCCCTGAGCTGTGGCGTGGAGCATGGGGATGTTGGCTACCCACCATCCATCTTCTGCCCTATGAAGGATTACGGTGTAACTTCCGCTCATGCGGCTCATTGTCGCAAGCGAAACAATAAAAAGCAACGACTAAGAGGTCATGAAAAATCATCTTAGAGCCTGGTCAAAAAGGTCCCAGATGCCAGGCGCGCGACAAATCGGCGAGCGCAGGCGTACTCTTTAGTACGTCGAGCGAAACGATTGGAGGGCAACGCCGCAGGTGGGCCTTTTTCAGCAGGCTCTAGTTCACGTGGCTCCAGGCGTGGTAGGAGCTGCGCACGAGCGGGCCCGATTCGACGTGGCGGAAGCCGAGTTTCTGGGCGTCGGTTTTGAGCTGCTGGAATTCATCCGGCGCGACGTAACGTTCCACCGAAAGTTGGTCGGTTGATGGCTGGAGATATTGGCCGATCGTTACGATATCGCATTGCACCTCGCGCAGATCGCGCAGTGTCGCCATCACCTCGTCCATGGTCTCGCCGACGCCAAGCATCAAGCCCGATTTCGTAAGGACATCTCCGCGCATCTCCTTCGCGGCTTTCAGTACATCCAGAGAGCGCTGATAGACGGAGCCGGGCCTGACTTTTTTGTAAAGACGAGGCACGGTCTCCACGTTGTGATTGAGAACGTCGATTCCGGATCGGACAACGGTTTCCACGGCGCGCTGGTCGCCTTTGAAGTCGGGGATCAGAACTTCGACCCGGATTCCGGGGTTGAGCGATTTGATCCAGAAAACCGTTTTCGCAAAATGGGCCGAGCCGCCGTCGGGCAGATCGTCGCGGTCGACCGAGGTGACGACGATGTGCTGCAATCCGAGATCTTTCACCGACAGCGCCACGTTGCGCGGCTCCTCGGGATCCAAGAGCACCGGCTTGCCCTTGCCGATCGCGCAGAAGCGGCAGCCGCGGGTGCAGATATCACCGAGGATCAAAAACGTTGCGGTGTTGTGCCCCCAGCACTCGCCGATGTTGGGACAGCGCGCCTCCTCGCAAACGGTGTGGAGACTCCGGTCTCTCAGAATCCGTTTGAGCCGGAGGTAGTTTGGGCTGCCGGGCGCTCTGACTTTAACCCAGTCGGGATGTCTTCGAGGCATAACTCCTTCAGTTCTTCAAAACCGAATTGCGTGACGAAATTGTGCACAAACTCCTGCTTCGCATGCTCCATCGATATTTCGCTTCCCAACTCTTTCCGGATCGAAGTGACTTCGGCCCAGCTGAGACCGCAGGGGACGATGCGATTGAAGTAGCTCAAATCGGGGCTCACGTTGAGCGCGACGCCGTGATAGGTGATGCGCTTCCTTACCGCCACGCCGATCGAGGCAATCTTCCGGTTGTCGATCCAGACGCCGGTCCACGGCGGTTTTCTCCCCGCGACGAGGCCGAATGACGCGAGAGTGTCGATGGTCGCCAGCTCCAGGTTTCTTAAGTAGCGGTGAACGTCTTTTCTCAGTGTGGAGTTCAAATCCAGGATCGGATAGGCCACCAACTGCCCAGGCCCGTGATAGGTCACATCGCCGCCCCGGCTGGTGCGCAACACCGGAACATCGCCGGGAGAAAGAACGTTGGATTCTTTGCCGCTCCGGCCGAGCGTGAAAACATGCGGATGCTCCACCAGGAGCAGGATGTCGGCGGAGCCTTGCCTCTGCTTCAGCTCCAAGAGCCGCTCTTGGAGGGAGAGAGCCGCGAGATAATCCATCCGGCCAAGGTCTGTGACAAGCAGAGTTTGCATCGCCGCTAAGCTCTTCTTCGCGGCGCGGTATGCGGCGAGGTGCCGTAAAAAGCTTCCGCGCATTCCATCAGGGTTTCGGACAGCGTCGGATGCGGATGAACGGACTCGGCGATATCCCTCGCGGTCGCGCCCATCTGGACGGCAAGGACGCCTTCGCCGATGAGTTCGCCCGCGCCGTGGCCCACGATACCGACGCCGAGCACTCGCTCGGTTTCCGGCTCGATGATGAGCTTCGTGAGACCGTCCGTCCGGTCGAGCGTCAACGCTCTTCCCGAAGCCGCCCAGGAAAATCTTGCCACTTCGATTTTGATTCCCTTCTTTTTGGCCTCCGCTTCCGTCAGACCGCACCAGGCCACCTCCGGATCGGTAAAGACGACTGCGGGAATAACGACGCCGTCGAAGCTGCTCGCCTCGCCGGCGATCGCCTCGACCGCGATCTTCGCCTCTTTCGACGCCTTGTGCGCCAGCAGCGCGCCGCCGGCGACGTCGCCGATGGCGTAGATATTCGGGTCCGCCGTCTGTCGTTGCGCGTTGACCTGCACGAAACCTTTGTCGTCGAGCGCGACCTTGGTGTTTTCCAGGCCGAGATCTTTGCAGTTGGGCGCGCGCCCCACCGAGACCAGCACCCGGTCGTAACTCTCCTCCGTCTGCTTTCCGTCGACCGCGAGCGTGACCTTGATCTGCTTGCCGCCGGTCGCCATCTTGACCACTTTTGTATTCAGGCGAATCTCTTTGAACGCCTTCTCCGCAAAGCGCATCACCGGGCGCACCAGATCCGAATCCACGCCGACGAGCGTGGAACTCAACGCCTCGACCATCGCCACGCTGCTGCCGAGCGCCGCATAGACCGTCCCCAGCTCCATCCCGATGTAACCGCCGCCGACCACCAGCAGATTCTTGGGGATCTCCTCCAGCTCCAGCGCTTCGGTGGAGGTCATGACGCGCGGATTCCCCAGATCGAACGCCGCCGGCATCGCCGGGCGGCTGCCCACGGCGATGATCGCCTTTTCGAAGGCGACGAATTTCTGCCCTTCGGAAGTCTCGACCCTCAAGGTTTGCGAATCTTCGAAATGGCCTCTTCCCTGGAGGACCTGCACGCCGCGCTTCTGGCTGAGGCCGTTGAGCCCCTGCCCCAGCTTATCGAGCACGGAATCCTTCCAGGCGCGGAGCTTATCGAGCTGGATTTTCGGCGCGCCGAAACCGATGCCTCGCGCCTGAGAGGCCTCGGCCTCGCGGATCAGTTCAGTCGCGTGCAGCAGCGCCTTGGAGGGAATACAGCCGGCGTTGAGACAGACTCCGCCCAGGCGCTTGTCCCGCTCGACCAGGACGACCTTCTTTCCTTTGTCCGCAGCGTAAAAGGCCGCAACATACCCTCCCGGACCCGCGCCCACGACCACAATCTCCGCCTTGATCGGCTCCATCACCCGCGTCACTCCTTGAGTTCGTTTTCGGAAAAGTTTTCCAGCGCCTGCGCCAGCTCACGCACAAAGCGCACCGCGTTCGCGCCGTCGATGACGCGATGATCGTACGAGAGCGCGAGCGGCAGCATCATCCGTGTCTCGGTTTTTTTATCTTTCACCACCGGCTTGAGCGCGGCCCGCCCCAATCCGAGCACCGCCACCTCCGGCTTGTTCACGATGGGCGTGAAGTGGCCCCCGCCGATCCCGCCCTGATTCGAGATGGAAAACGTCCCCCCTTGAAGCTCCTCCAGCGAAACTTTTCGCTGCCGCGTTCTATCGACCAGGGTATTTAACTCCAACGACAGGCTGAAAATAGTTTTTTGATCGACATCGTGCACCACCGGCACGATCAACCCGGCGTCGGTGTCGACCGCCACGCCGAGATGGTAGTACCGCTTATAGACGATCTCCCCCGTCGCTTCGTCGAAGCTCGAATTGAAGATCGGATATTTTTTCAATGCCGCGACCGCGGCCTTCATCGCCAACGGGGTAAAGGTCAGGTGCGTCCCCTTTTTCTCAAAGCGGGGGCCATATTTTTTCATCAGCGCGAGAAGGTTGGTGATGTCGGTCTCGTCCATCTGCGTGATGTGGGGGATCGTCGTCCAGGACTCGACCATGCGCTCAGCCACGGTCCGCCTGAGTGCGGACATGCGCTTTTTCTCGACCGGACCCCACTTGGAAAAATCGACGCCCTTGGCGGCCGCCTGCGGCACCGTCTCGCGCGACGGCGCGGGCGCGGCGGCGGCCCCTTGCAGCGCCGCGATGTAGGTTTTTAAATCTTGCAGCGTAATTCTCCCACCCCCCTCGCTGCCCCTCACACGGGCAAGATCGATGCCCAGCTCCTGGGCCATCTTTCTCACCGAGGGCGCGGCCGGCGGTGGAAATCCGCTGCGCGACTCGTAGCGATGGGCTTCGGCTCCCGAGGTGATAGCGATCTCCGCAACAGGCGCAGGCGCGACCGGAGCTGCGGAGCTCTTGACGGGAGCCCTGACGGGCTCGTCTTTCTTCACCTCGCCGGGGGCCCCTTCCGCGGCGACAGAGATCAACACCTGGCCCACCTGAACCTGGTCGCCCGATTTGACGTGAATTTTTGTGACCTTACCGGCGCCGGGCGCTGGAATCGGCCCCACGGCCTTCTCCGTCTCCAGCTCGAGAATCACCTGATCTCGCTCGATCGTGGCGCCTTCGGAAACCAGAATATTCGCCACCGTCGCGGAGTCGACGCCTTCCGCCAGTCGAGGAACTTTAATGTCCATGGATTTGTTTTTTGAGAAATTTTCTCTGCGCTACAGGAAAAAGGGATGCGCCTTTTCCGCGTCGACGTTCAAATCCTTGATGGCCCTCTCCACCGCCTCTGGCGCAAGCCCGCCTTGGCGAGAAAGGGCGTAAAGCGTTGCGATCACGGTCATCTCGGCATCGACTTCAAAATAACGCCTGAGCCTCGACCGGGTGTCGCTCCTGCCGAAGCCGTCGGTGCCGAGCGTCGTTAGCCCGCCCGGCACCCAGGGCGCGATCTGATCGGCGACCATTCTCATGTAGTCGGAAACCGCGACGAAAGCGCCGCGCTCCTTTTCCAGCGCGCTCTCTAGGTAGGATTTCTTCGGGGTGGCGGTCGGATGGAGCAGGTTCCACCGCTCCGCCTGCAGCGCCTCGCCCCGGAGCAGCTTGTAGCTCGTCGCGCTCCAGACGTCCGCCGAGACGTCATACCGCTCGGCCAGAATCTCCTGCGCCCGGAGCGCTTCGCGCAGCAGCGGGCCGCTGCCGAAAATTTGCGCCTTGTGCTTCTTGTTGTTCTCGCCCCGCCGATATTTGTACAACCCTTTGAGGATCCCTTCTTCCGCGCCCTCGGGCATCGCCGGCATCGAGTAGTTTTCGTTGTACAAGGTCAGATAGTAAAAAATTTCTTCGCCTTCCTGGTACATGCGCCGCATGCCGTCGCGGACAATCACCGCCACTTCGTACGCGAAGGCGGGATCGTAGGCGAGCAGCGTCGGCACCGTGCCGGCGAGCAGGAGGCTCTGGCCGTCCTGGTGCTGCAAGCCCTCGCCGGCCAGCGTGGTTCGCCCGGCGGTGGCGCCCAGCAGAAACCCTTTCGCCCTCATGTCGGCGGCCGCCCAGATCAGATCTCCGACCCGCTGGAAGCCAAACATCGAATAGAAAATATAGAACGGGATCATGTGAGAGCCGAGATTCGCGTAGGCGGTGCCGGCGGCGTTAAACGAGCACATCGACCCGGCCTCGGTGATCCCCTCTTCGAGAATCTGCCCGTCTTTGGCCTCCTGATAATAGAGCAAGGTTTCACGGTCCACCGGCTCGTAAAGCTGGCCCTTGGGAGAATAGATGCCGATCTGACGGAACAACGCGTCCATCCCGAAAGTCCTCGCTTCGTCGGGAATGATCGGCACGATGCGCTTGCCGACCTCCGAGTGGCGCAGCAGTTTGGTGAGGATGCGGACGAACGCCATGGTTGTCGAAGCCTCAAGCTGGCCGCTCTCTTTGAAAAATTCGTCGAAATAGTCCCTCGATACTTCAAGCCGCTCTTCGGTCTTGCGCCGCTTGGGAAGGTAGCCGCCGAGGCTTTTTCGCCGCTCCGCCAGGTAGCGGCTCTCCACGCTGTCGCGCGGCGGACGATAAAACGGCGCCTCGGTGACCTCTTCGTCTTTCAGCGGAATATCGAAGCGGCTGCGAAATTCCCTCAGCTCTTTTTCGTTGAGCTGTTTCTGTTGGTGCGTGATGTTTCTCCCCTCGCCCGCCTCTCCCAGGCCGTAGCCCTTCACGGTCTTGGCCAGGATCACCGTCGGCGATCCCTTGTGCTCCGCCGCCGCCTTGTACGCGGCATAGACCTTCATGGGGTCGTGGCCGCCGCGCAGGAGCTTGCGGATCTGTTCGTCCGACATGTTATTCACCAGCTCGAGCAGCTCCGGATACTTGCCGAAAAAATGCTTTCTCGTGTAGCTTCCCGGCTCGACGGAATATTTCTGATAGTCGCCGTCCACCGCCTCGTCCATCCGCTTGATCAACAGTTCGCGGTGCTCGCTCTGCAGCAGTGGGTCCCAGTCCGAGCCCCAGATGACTTTGATGACGTTCCAGCCGGCGCCGCGGAACAGCGCCTCCAGCTCCTGAATGATTTTGCCGTTGCCCCGGACCGGACCGTCGAGCCGCTGGAGATTGCAATTGACGACCCAAATTAAATTGTCGAGATTTTCCCGTCCCGCGAGCGTGAGGGAGCCGGTCGATTCCGGCTCGTCCATCTCGCCGTCGCCGGCGAAGCACCAAACTTTCGGCTCGTTGCCCGTCATCAGGCCGCGCGCCTTGAGGTAGCGTAGGAAGCGCGCCTGGTAGATCGACATGATCGGCGCCAGCCCCATCGACACGGAAGGGAACTGCCAAAAGTCGGGCATCAGATAGGGATGAGGATAGGAAGGGAGGCCGGCGACGTCGGCCAGCTCCTGGCGGAAATGATGCAGCCGTTTGGCGTCGATCCGCCACTCGACGTAAGCTCTGGAGTAATTTCCCGGCGCGGCGTGGCCCTGGAAATAGACCAGATCGCCAAGGCTCCCGTTGTCGCCGCCTCTAAAAAAGTGATTGAAGCCGACCTCGTAGAGCGTCGCGCAGGAAGCGAACGTCGAGATGTGGCCGCCGATGCCGTGGTGAATCCGGTTGGCCTTCACCACCATCGCCATCGCGTTCCAGCGGATGTAGCTCTTGATGCGCCGCTCGATCTCGCGGTCGCCGGGATAGAGCGGTTCCTCGTCCGCCGCAATGGTGTTAATGTACGGAGTGCCGACGGCTGAGGTGACTTTGACTCCCGAATCCCGCAGGCGCGCGATCAGCCGCTCGACGAGTTGAGGCGCCTCGGCAGGATCGAGATTTTTCAGGAGATATTCAAGAACGAACTCGAGAGAATCCAACCACCGCTGCGCCACGCCGGGCGCCGAGGCTTCGCGTGGACCGAAGGGCGCTCTTCGGCTATGATTGACCGGCTCGATGTCAGGGCGCTCTTTTTTTCCCGCTTCCATCTATTATCCTCGCAAACGGAAGAACAATGACTCTTCTTGGGCTTCGGTTAGTCAGTTTCTATCGAACACGGGGCTTGAATCCCCGTGTTCGACCAAAGGGAAGAGCTACCGCTTCTCCCCTTTGGAAACCCCATCGGCTTTGTGCCCGCCTCAAGAGGCGGGGTTGACATTGAATCTACAGAATCCACAGCGGGGAATCAATCCGATTCCGGCCGCCTGCGCACTCTCGGCCTTAGGTGTTCAATGAGATTTTTAGACCTGACTCTTTCCACGCCGGAGCACAACCTGGCATGTGATGAAGCGCTGCTGCACGAGTGCGAGGAGAGCGGCAGCGACGAGATCCTCAGAGTCTGGGAATCGAGCCGTCCTTTCGCCGTGGTCGGCCACGGCGGAAAAGTCTCCAAAGAAGTGAATCTTCCCGCGTGTAGGAAGATCGGAATCGCCGTTCTCAGGAGATGTAGCGGAGGAGGAACCGTCGTGCAAGGGCCGGGATGTCTTAACTACGGGCTCGTGCTGAGGACCGACGGCGACAATTCGCTGCATCGAGTGCCTGAAACGAACCGCTTCGTCCTGGGGCGGCTCAAGCAGGCCCTGGAACCGATCGCCGGACCGGCCATCGAGATTCAAGGTACCAGCGACCTTGCATTACGAAACAAGAAATTCTCCGGCAACGCCCAATACCGCAAACGCCGCTATCTTTTGTTTCACGGCACCCTTTTGCTCCATTTCGATATCTCCCTTATCGGAAAACTCCTGCCGATGCCCGCAAAGCAGCCCGCCTATCGCCAGAACCGCGTGCATGATGATTTTCTGACCAACTTGAAGCTTCCGCCCGAGAAGATCAAAGAGGCGCTTAGACAATCATGGAGCGCCGCAGAGGAATGCAAAGAGATACCGCTTGAAACGATTGAAAGACTTGTGCGGGAGCGATACTCCCGCGATGACTGGAATTTCAAATTCTAACAGGCCGGTCGAAATGGTTTCGGAGATCCGACGGAAAGGATAAATTTGATGAAAAAGGGAAAACACGAGAAAACAACCGTTACCGTAAGATTGACGGACGAGGAAGATCAGGTCTTGAGGCGTCTCTGCATGCTTAAAAAAACATCCAAGACTGGATACCTCGCTCGCCTCGCTAAAGACCAGGCTAAGACGAAACTTCTCAATTACGCCGCTGGAGAATATCTGGAAGGAACGGCGTCGTTAAGCGAGCTTGCGAAGAAGACCGGCCTGGATGTGCCCGCGATCATGGATGAGGTTACTAGAGTCAAAGGGGGCGAGAAGCGGGCAGTTGAGGCCTTTTTGTCCGCCGTGGAAACGCTCTCGAAGGTAAACAAAGATCCAGAGTTCTATCAGCTGGCGGTCAAAGCCGTAAGGGAATAAAAGCGGGCATTGTCGGCAACGGCGCTTATCCAGAGCAGCTAAGAAGGCTTGACCTGCGATCGTTTCCACACTTTCGCAATTGCGAAAACGTGAAAGATTCACCGCTCCGCTTATTTCAACCTTTTGAGAATTCTCAAAAGGTGAAAGTATCGGCATCAGGGCGCTCCGGGAATTTATCGATTCAGCCTCGGCTTCCCGCCGATAGTTGCACGTTTGCGCAATTGCGCAAACGTGACAAGCCAGTTCCCTTTGCATATGCGTGGAAGTTTGCAAGCGTGGTTCTAAGTCAACAGGAATGTAGATTCCAAATCCTAAGTGGGGCACGACAGGCAAATTTCTCAAACAGGCAAGAGGTTTGAGGTAGTAGGCTCCGCCATCCGCCACAGGTCTTTGGCGGAGCGAATCAGCCCCCGCTATAACGCACGTCGGGTCCGCCTCAGGAGGATCCGGCTAATATAGGCAAACTAAACAGGCGTGAGGCGTTAGGCGAAAGGCGTAAGGGAGGAGGGTGTTTCAACAAAGCTCACCATGAACGGGATGGGTCCGTTAAATTTTAACTGCTTGGCCGTTCGCCCTGAGCCTGGTCGAAGGGTGAACGAAACCTTTTTCACCGGCCTCCCTACATCAGATCCTGAATCAGCTTCCGGGCGATGTCGGAAGCAACTCCGAGAGGGCGATGGGCAAGCGGCCCGCCTTCGGCGAGGACGGGTTCCAACTCGTCGAGGCTGGGAAGGTCGGTGCGTTTCCAGAAGAGGCCGATGGGAATGGCGTCGCCCCAGAGGTAGGCCTTGTCGATGGCGGCGTGGAAGTTCGTCGGGTCATGGCCCATCTCTTCGAGTTTTTTGACGCGGGTTTTGAAAAACTCATGGCTGTTGTCGTTGTTGTAGGTGACGCAAGGGCTGAAGACGTCGATCAAGGAAAAGCCTCTGTGCCGGATGCCGCCTTTGATGAGCTCGACCAGATGTTTTTGCTGTCCGGTAAATCCGCGCGCTACATAGGTCGCGCCGCCGGCTATGGCGAGGGAGATTGGATTGATCGGGTTCTCCACGCTGCCGAACGGCGTGCTTTTGGTCTTCATCCCTTTGATGCTGGTGGGGGAGATTTGTCCTGTAGTCAATCCATAGACCTGATTGTCCATGACGAGATAGGTGAGATCGACGTTGCGCCGCATGGTGTGGAGAAAATGGTTTCCGCCGATGCCGAATCCATCGCCGTCGCCGCCGGTCACGATGACTTTCAGTTTGTGGTTCGCCAGCTGGGCGCCCGTAGCCACTGCCACGGCGCGGCCGTGCAGCGTGTGCATGCCGTAGGCGTTGACGTAGCCCGGCAGGTTGGAAGAGCAGCCGATGCCGCTCACGGTCAGCACCTCGTGCGGTTGGAGTTCCAGCTCGACGAGCGCCTGCTTGAGCGCGGCGAGCAGACCGAAATCGCCGCAGCCCGGACACCAATCCGGGTCCACTTTCCCCTTGAAGTCCTTGACGTTCAGTTTGGGACGTTTCCCTTTGGCTTCAATTCCGCTTGGTCTTTTGGATTCTTCTTTCATCATCGGCAGGCTCATATCATTTCTCCTTAAACCATGACTTCGTGGACCGGCACATATTTTTGGCTCGCGCCCGCCAATATCGCCTTCACGCCGTCGACGATGTGGTGCGGCATGAACGGCTCGCCGTCGTATTTTCGCACGTGGCCGGCGGCCACGATGCCGGTCTCCGACCGCAGGTAGCGCGCAAACTGGCCGCTGTAATTGTTCTCCACGATGATGAGTTTTTTGCATTGCGAGACAATGGATTCGATCGCCTCCGAGTGGAGCGGCACGAGCCACTTGATCTGCAGATGGTTGGCGACGATCCCCGCTTCCGCAAGCTTCTCCAGCGTCTCGCGGATCACTCCCTGCGTCGAGCCCCAACCGAGAAGCGTGACCTGGGCGTTGCTCGGGCCGATAAGTTTAGGCGGCTCCAGCAAGGAAAGAATCCCTCCCATCTTGCGCATGCGTTTTTCGTGCATCGCCTGGCGCTTGTGCGGGTTGGTGAACTCGTCGCTGATCAGCACGCCGTCTTCGTCGTGCTCGTCGGTCGCCACCACGTGGATGTATCCCGGCGTCCCAGGGAGAGCGCGTGGCGAGATCCCGCTCTCGCTTAGTTTGTAGCGCAGGTACTCGCCTTCGGGTGGGCCGTCGCCGTTGAGACCAATAATTTCTCCCCGATCGATGGGAACGTTGAAGTCCAATTCCGCCGGATCTACGCTCGACCTGCCCTCCGACAGCAGCAGGTCGGACAGGATAATGCCGGGGCATTGAAATTTGTCGACTATGTTGAAGAGTTCCGGCACAGTCTTGAAACAATCGGTAATCGTGGTCGGCGCAACGATAACTCGCGGATAGTCGCCCTGCCCCGCGCCCATCACCTGCCAGAGATCGCCCTGCTCGGTTTTTGTGGGCACGCCGGTGGCCGGACCCGCGCGCTGGACGTCGATGCAGACGACGGGGATTTCCATCATCGCCGCCGACCCCAGCGCCTCGCTCATGAGGGCGAAGCCGCCGCCGGATGTGGCGCACATGGCGCGGCAGCCGGCGTGCGCGGCGCCGATAGCCATATTGATAACTCCGATTTCGTCTTCCACCTGACGCACCATGATGCCCAGCTCGCGGCCGTGCCGGGCCATCCAATGGAGCACTCCGGTGGCTGGACTCATCGGATAGGCGCAGTAAAATTTGACTCCTGCCGCGGCCCCACCCATCGCCAGCGCCTGGTTGCCCTCGAAGAACGCAAATTTCTTGCCGGTGTCGGGGAGCGAAAAGGGAAACGGCTTGAAATGAGCCGCGGCGTAGTCATAGCCGGCGCGAGCGACGCCGACGTTCTCCGCGATCACGGCCGCGCCTTTTCGTTTGAACTGAATCGTCAAAATCTCTTCGAGGGGTTTGAACTCGACGCCGATCAATTGCAGCAGGGCGCCGAGGGCGATGGTATTTTGCACCAGATCGCCCTTGATGTTGGGAGCGAGCTCTTTGACGGAAAAGGAACAGAGCTGGACGCCGTCGGCCGCCGCTCCGGGCTTGATCTTGTCGCCGTTATAGAGAACGGCGGCGCCGGCTCCCATGAGCTTCAGATGCCGATCCATACTGTCCTGGTTGAGCGGGAGCAGCACGTCCAGCTTGTCGCCCAGGCTGAGCACGGGTTGCTCGCTGGTGCGCAGCGTCAGAAAGATATGGCCGCCGCGTATGATGGATTGGTAGGCGTTGTAGGCGTTGAGATGAAGGCCGCGCCGCACAAAAATCCGCGCGAGAATATCTCCCGGAGTCGCAATCCCCTGACCCGCAGCGCCGCCAATCCCGATGGCTAGATCAAATTTGGCCATGACTGACCTCCTTCGAAACCGCCTCCCCTGCTCCGCAACCGCATTCGGCCTTTTTTCCCCTATTAGTACCCTTCCTCAGAAGTTGCAAGCTTTATTAACCCTCCGCGAGCGCGGGATGAATAGGCGACATTGACAGCGGCAAGTTGGGACAGGTAAAGTGCACACCATTTAGGCGGGAGGAGATTCGCCCTATGCCTGCATCGTCGCATCCCTGGTTTGTGCGCAAAGATCTCGACGGCTTTTTCGGCCTGATGATCGACAACCTGATCCAGCTCATCTTGATCGTCAGCCTCTGCCGCGAGCTGATCCATCTCCCCGACGCTTATATCTTCGGCCGCATCCTCCCCGGCGCGGCGATCTCAATCCTCGTCGGCAATTTCTTTTATGCATGGCAGGCACGCCGGCTGGCGCGTGAGACGGGGCGGGACGATGTGACGGCGCTGCCGTACGGCATCAATACCGTGAGCCTCTTCGCCTACGTCTTTTTCATCATGCTTCCCATCTATCAGGAGACCCAGGATCCCGTGTGGGCCTGGAAGGTCGGTCTGGTCGCCTGTTTTTTGAACGGCGTCATCGAGATCGCCGGCGCGTTCATCGCGGAATGGGTGCGCCGGATGACGCCGCGCGCGGCGTTGCTCTCGGCGCTGGCCGGCATTGCCGTGACGTTCATCTCGATGGATTTTTTATTTCGCATCTTCGCCGCGCCGCTGATCGCCGTCGTGCCGATGGCGCTGATTCTACTTTCCTACTTCGCGCACCAGAGATTTCCTCTCGCCCTTCCCGGAGGTCTCGTGGCGATTCTCGTGGGAACGGCGCTCGGCTGGGGACTGGGAGCGATGTCGGGAAAACCGTGGCATGCCGGATTCGGTCTGGCGTTGCCCGTCTTTACCGGCGACTCGCTCTGGGAGGCGCTCTCACACCCCGCGTTCCTGAATTATTTCTCCGTTATTTTTCCGATGGGAATCTTCAACGTGGTCGGCTCGCTCCAGAACATCGAGAGCGCCGAGGCGGCGGGCGACCGCTATAAGACCTTCCCTTCGCTGATGGCGAACGGCATCGGGTCAGTCGCGGCTTCGCTCTTCGGCAGCGCCTTCCCCACGACGATCTACATCGGCCATCCGGGATGGAAGCGGCTCGGCGCGCGCTCGGGCTACTCGGCGCTGAACGGAATCTTCGTCACTTTTCTCTGTCTCACCGGAACGATTCAGACGGTGCTCAACTTTATCCCGCTGGAGGCCGGCATCGGGATTCTGCTCTACATCGGCATCATCATCGTGGCCCAGTCGTTCCAGGAGACGCCGAAGGAACACGCGCCGGCGGTCGCGCTCGGACTGTTTCCCGCGCTCGCCGCGTGGGGACTTCTCATGGTGGAGGCCGGACTCAGGGCCGGAGGAAAATCTCTCTACGAGGTCGGAGCCGCGCCGTTCGCCCAAAGCCCGGCGATCCACGGCATGATCTCGCTTGAGCGCGGCTTTATTTTCACGTCGATGATCCTGGCCGCCATCGGCGTCTTCCTGATCGAGCGGAAATTTTTCCGCGCCGCTTTCTGGTCGTTGGCCGCGGCTGTTTTCTCCGCCGTCGGCCTCATCCACGCCTACGAGCTGACCTCCGGCGGCGTCGCCACGCGCTTCGGCCTTTTTGAAGCGCCCGAGTTTGCCGTGAGCTACTTGCTGTTATTTATTCTCTTCTTGGCAGTAGGCTGGTGGGAGCGAAAATAATGGCCCGCGCGCCCTCACAGATAATCGTCGGGAGTCTTATAGGGGATCACGTCGGCGATAGCCCGGAAGTGATGGTCATAGGCGACAATCGCCTCACACCTTGCGATGTGGGCGCTTATCGCATGGGGGATGTCACTGGCATCTCTCAAGGCTACAAACCTTCCGGCGAGACGTCTTCTCTCGGTCCGAGATGAAAAAGGTAGAACACGCAACGGAAGTTGAAGTATCTTCTCCAAAGCGGCCTTTCCAAAACTGCATCCCGTGTCGAAGTCAGGAGCATTCCCAAGCGCAAAGACGTAAAGCTCGTGCAGCGCATAGAAGGAAGTCGCAGCCACAAGCAGTCCAGAGCTGATTTTGGCGAACAGCCGGTCCATGGCTCTGGAACGCTCGACTTCGGTAGAACGGGTGAGCGTATAGACGAGAAGAACGGAGGTGTCGAGATAAACCAACTATTTCATGCCCGTTGCCCGCTTGGCTGCGGCAGGTTTGCGTCGAGAGATGATGAGTTCCTTCTCGCTGGCGAGGATCCGTCCCAAGCTGTTTTTCCGCGCACGATGAAGCAGCTTGTCCACCGACTTACCACGTATGTACTTTGCGAAATCCCTAAGCTCCATGAGCGCAGTTTACCTCTAGGGGGACTCTGGTGTCAATCCCATGTAACTCTGAGGGTGGCTGGCTGCATTCCTCCGCCACCTGCCTAGTCCACGCCTACGAGCTGACCCCCGGCGGAGTCGCCACCCGCTTCGGCCTCTTTGAGGCCCCCGAATTTGCCGTGAGCTACCTGCTGCTGTTTGTGCTGTTTTTTGCCGTGGGGTGGTGGGAGAAAAAATGACTCTGTTGTCGGACTCGAATCGACTGAGACGCCGCGCTAGCCAAAGATATCCGCCGCCGCCAGGCAAGTATTCACGTGAATGGTAACGGTGTCTTCGGTGTTCCTAGCGTAGCCGCCGCCCAGGACGGCGGCGATGGGAATACCGAGCATCTTGCACTCGCCGAACACCAGCTCATCACGCTTCTTGAGTCCTTCGATCGTGAGCTTCAAATCCCCTAACTGATCTCCTTTGTAGGGATCGGCGCCGGCCTGGTAGAGTACGAAGCCGGGCTTGAAGCGTTCCATTATCGCCGGCACCGCTTTTTCCAGATGACCGAGGTATTCCGCGTCGCCGACGCCGTTTCTGAGGTGAATGTCCCAGTTGCTGTCTTTTTTTGGGGGATAGAGATCACGCTGGTGGATCGAAAAGGTGTAAACGTTCTCGTCCTCTTCAAAGATCGAGGCCGTGCCGTTGCCTTGATGGAGGTCGCAGTCGATCACGGCAACTTTGATGCCGGACTTTTGCTGCTGGAGCTTGCGAATCCCAACCGCCATGTCGTTGATGTAACAGAAACCTTCGGCATGGTCCGGGAAGGCGTGGTGAAAGCCGCCGCAGAGATTAAGTGCACAGCCGGTCTTCAAAGCCTCCTCGCAAGCGCGGATCGTCCCTCCCGTTGCAAGGAGGAGCGCGCGGATAATTGTTTCAGAGATCGGCAGCTCGGAGGATTCGGTGCGGGGCGTCGAGCGCGCCCGGAGGAGATCTTCGACGTAATCGGCCGTGTGGGCGAGAAGCAGATCCTTCCTAGACGCCGGCTCAGGTTCTATAAGTTGGGCGATGCCGCGCGCGCAAAGCGCCTGATAAACGAGACGGTACTTTTGGGTCGGAAAGACATGCGCGCCGATGTCCGCGTAGTAACCATCGGAATAAACCAACGCGACGGCCATTAGAAGGCTCCCTTGTAGAATCCCTTCTGCCCGCGCGTCTCTTCGACTCCCACTTCGATGATTCTTATTTTTGCTCCAGGAAATTTATGTCTGACTCTGCGCCGCAACTGCCCGGCGATGTATTCAGCCAGCAGCTCCGTGCTGGTGTTGGCAAGGGGAAGGAGCAGCGCGTCCTGTTGCGGGAGAACGATCCGCTGATCTTTGTAAAGCACCTGGATATGCTTGCCTTCGCCGTGGATCTTAAGATTTCGGCAGTTTTTCTGGATGAGCGTGCGATGGTCCAGCTCGTCGCAGACCTGTTTCACCAGCGGCTTGAACGTGATGAAGTCGAGCACCACGCCGGCGCGATCCAGCTTCCCCTCGACCGCGACCGAGACCTGATAGTTGTGCCCGTGCAGCGGTTCCCGCTTGCCGTCGGCGAAGACCAGGAAGTGGGCCGAGGCGAAGTTGAAATAGTCTTTATCGACCTCGATCCTAAACGTACGCGGCATGCAGGGAAGCTATCGGAGAAGGAGGCGGGAGGCAAGAGGCAGGAGAGAGCGCAGACCTTACTCCATTACTCGAGTTTTCCATTTCTGGTATAAGTGAAAACCATGAAGCTCAAAGAGGCGCTTGGTCTTGTAGATGAGCGGATGCTTGCGCTGATCGGGGCGGGGGGCAAGACGACGACGCTGTTCCGCCTGGCGCACGAGCTGTTCGAAGAGGGCAAAAAAGTTCTCGTCACGACCACGACAAAAATCTCCAAACCCGCAAAGCCTCACGTGCACAAACTCTACTTCGCACAGGAACTCGATGCCGTGCTCGGCGAGCTGAGCCGAATCAAAGACCCGATGGTCGTCGCTGTCGGTCATGGACTGGATGATGCCGGCAAACTTGCCGGTCTTCCACCCGAATGGTTCCCGCCGCTCGTGCGAAGTGAAACCGTCGATTGGGTTTTGATCGAGGCGGACGGCGCAGCGATGAAACCGTTCAAAGTGCCGTTGGAACACGAGCCGGTCGTTCCTGAGTCTTGCCCGGTTACGGTCTGGGTGATGGGAATGAAAGCGTTAGGACAGCCGCTCGACACGCAACATGTCCATCGGGCCGAGCGGGCCGGGGAACTTCTCGGCGTCGAACTCGGAACTCCTCTTACAGAGGCTCACATTCTCCGCCTGGCCGAGCATCCGGCCGGTTGCTTCAAGGGGGTTCCGCGCAACAGCCGAACGATCACGCTGATCAATCAGGCGGACACGGCTGAAGAGATTGAGAAGGCTCGCTCCCTTGGACGCGGCCTGCTGCGGCTTGGAATGGAGAGAGTTGTGATCACCAGCTATGTGAGTGAGGACGCGGTTAAAGAAGTTTTGAGTTTTTAGTTTTAGGTTCAGGTGATTGAACCTGAACACCCCTCAAGAAAGGCCTTGCACACGACCTCGCGCTTTTTACGTCATTCCCGTGAAAACGGGAATCCAGAGTTTCTCCGATGTCTGGACTCCCGCTTGCGCGGGAGTGACGACCTTCGCTTTACCTAAAGGCGAGGGGTTTCCACCATCCCTGAAGGAAACCCTGCATGCCGCACCGGCGACGGCCGCTTCAGGCCTGGCTGCCGATAACGTCGCGGAGGTTTCCGACTCCGTCGCGATCCATCAGGTCGAGCAGTCCTCGATTGATCCGCTTGACCGCCGCGGGACCTTCATAGACAAAGCCGGTGAGAATCTGCACCGCGCTCGCGCCCGCCTTGATCTTGTCGTAGGCGTCTTCGGCGGTAAAGACCCCGCCCACGCCGATGATCGGCAGGCGGCCTCTGGTAACGATGTAAATATGACGGACAAACGCGGTGGAAAGCGCTTTGATAGGCTCGCCGCTCAGCCCTCCCGGCTCGTCGATCTTTGTGAGCAGTTTCTCTCTCAGAAACGCCGTGGCGTTGGTGGCGACGATGCCGGCTGCCCGATGCGACTCGGCAACGTCGATAATCTCATCCAACTGCGCAAAGTCCATGTCCGGCGCGACCTTGACAAAAACCGGCTTCTCCTTGCCTCCCTGCCGCGCCGCCAGCTCGCGGTTTTTTTCCTGGATCACGGCCAGCAGGTTGTCGAGATGGTTTCGTTGCTGCAGGTCGCGCAGCTCCGGCGTGTTGGGCGAGCTGACGTTGAGCGTGAAGTAGTCGCCGTAGGGGAAGAGTTTTTCGAAAGTGAACAGATAGTCCGCCGCCGCGTCCCTGGTCGCGACGACTTTGGTCCGCCCGATATTGATGCCTAAAGGGATTTTGAGAAGCTTCCCGTCGGCGTGGAGCGCTGCGAGCTTGGCGGCGATGGCCTCCGCTCCTTCGTTGTTGAATCCCAGCCGGTTGATCAGCGCCTGATCCTCGGGCAGGCGAAAGAGACGCGGCTTGGGCTGGCCGGGCTGCGGTTGCGCCGTCACCGCGCCGATCTCCATGAAGCCGAAGCCGAAACCCGGCCAGACGGCGATCGCCTTGCCGTTTTTGTCAAAGCCCGCCGCGAGGCCGACCGGGTTTGCGAAACTCAACGGACCAAGGCCGACTTCGAGGCGGCTGTCCTTGACGCAAAACAATCCTTCCAGGGCCGGCTCAAGCAATCCGATCCAAGAAAGCAACGACAGCGTTTGCTCGTGCGTCTCCTCGGCATCCTTCAGAAAAAGCAGCGGACGCACGAATTTCTTGTAAAGCATGCTGACACGTATAACAGAAGAAAAAACAGGTCGCTAATCTAGTGTCCCGTCTCAGAGGTTCACGGAATAAGCCGGCGACTCCCTTTCGTCATTACCGCGAAAGCGGTAATCCAGTTTTCCTTGTGTTTCCTGGATTCCGGCTCGCGCTGGCTACCGCCAGCTTGGCCGGAATGACGGCAAGCTCTTATTGCGAATTTCGGAGACACCGACTTACCGCAGCGGCGAGAATGGCGCCGGGACCATCAGCGCATTCTCCTGCTTGACCATCAGTTCCCTCGTCATCGGCGGCCATCCGGGAATTTTGGCGGACTCGGCGCGCAGCCGCTCGCGTTCGCCGGAATCTTTGTAGGCCCAGACGTGGATATACTGGTTGAGCGAGCCGATCGCGCTGTGCCAGGCGCCGACCAGAGGCGAGAGCTTGACGCGCTCGGGGATGATCTTGCCAAAGCGCTCGAGCACCGTCGGCATCGCGCCCGGCTGATAGGTGTAGGTGCGAAACTCGTATATGTTTCCCAGCTTGCGCTCTTCGAGCGGCGGAGAGAACGGCGCGTGCTGAAGGATCTTGCTGTCCTGAAAAATGATGAACTCCTGCGTTTTCGGCGGCCACTTGCCGGTCTTGCGCGCCTCCTGGCCGATCTGCTCGCGAGCTTCGAAGCTCTCGTAGGGCCAAACGTGAACCACCTGGTTCAACGTTCCGACTTCCGAGTGCCAGATCCCTCCCAGCTTGGAAAATTGCAGGCGCGCGGGCAGTCCCTCGGCAAAACGCTCCATGAAGGCCGGCACGGTTCCCGGCTTTAGCAAATAAGTTCGCATCTCGATAATCATTTCTTCTCCTCCTTTGATATCTCATTCGGAAACAATCGAATCATATCCTCATAAGGGAAGAACCGTCACTCCCGCGGAAGCGGGAGTCCAGGCATCTGAAAGACTCTGGATTCCCGTTTTCACGGGAATGACGCTCGAAGCAAGCGTTCAGCCTAAGCTCCTCTCTCTATTTTCGAATACACCCCCGGCGGCACCAGACGAAACACCCGTACGGGCTGGGAGACGTTTTTCAGTTGGTGCTCGCCAGCGTCTTGCAGGACGTAGCGTTCTTTGATCCGCTCCGCGGTCTCCGGTCCCACCATGACCTCGCCGCCTTTGGTCAGCCCCGCGACGCGCGCCGCAAGGTTCGTCGTCGGGCCGGAAGCGGTAAAGGTCCAGCGGCCGCCCCCGGCTGCGTCAAGCTTCGTCGCGCCGACCAGCGCCGGGCCGCTGTTGACCCCGACGTGGATCGCCACCGGCGGATAGATTCCGGTGAACTCGCTATTTAAGCTCGCCACTTTCGCCAGCACCTGAAAGGCCGCGTTAGCCGCATTCATCGCGTGGCGCGCGGGGCCGGCCTCGCTCTGGAAAATCACCATCAAGCCGTCGCCCGCGGTCTCATTGACGTCGCCGTGCTGCGCGCGAATGATTTCGAGAAAGCTCGAAAAATAGTCCTGGATCATCCGGTTGAGCCGCTGCGGCGGGAGCTGTTCCGAGAGCCGCGTGTATCCCTCCACGTCGAGAAACAAAACCGAAACATCCGCCTCGCGCTTCTCCAGCTCATGCGCGTTGGGGTTTTTCTCCAGCAGCCTGGTCACCGCTTCGGGGACGAACTTGACCAGCTCGCCTTTGACCTGTTCGAGCAACTCCACTTTCTGCATCGATTCCTTGAGGCTCTGGAGCGCGCCGGCCAGCTCGGTATTGCGCGCCTCGAGATCGCCGTGCACGCTCTTCAGCCGCCCGGCCATGTCGTTGATCGCCCGCCCCAGGTCGCCGATCTCGTGCTGGCTTTGGTTTACCACGCGCGTCTCAAAGTCCCCGCCGCCGATACGGCGCGCGGCGGCCGCGATCAGGGCGATCGGCTTGAGCACCACGCGGCCCAAAAACAACACCATGGAAGCGGTCACTCCGAGGATCGTCAAGAGCGCGACCAGAAGCTGGCGGTTCCGTGCCGCCCGCAGATCGGCATCCAGCCGCTCCAGACCGAGGCTCACTCTGACGACGCCCCGGACCTTGTGGTCGCCGCTGTGACATTCCTGGCACTCTTCCGCGTTCTCCAGAGGGCGGAAGAGCGTCAGCATGCGGCCATCGTCGGTCGCCTCATAGGTCTCCTGAGGGGTCAGCGTCTCGACCGCGCGGGTGAACAGCGGATCGCTGATTTTTTTGCCCGGCTCCCGGCGCATCTTGGAGATCCGCTCGACCAGCGCCGCGTCGATGTTGACCTCCTTAAGAGTTTCCAGGTCGCTGAACGCTTCCACGCCGTTGCGCCGGTAGACGTCGAGAACGCGCACATCCTTGAGCTCTTTCTTGAGCTGCTGCACCAACCGGCGGATGATGTCGGGACGCGCTTCGAGCATGCCGTTCTCGATGCTCGTCGTGATGGACGCCGCCAGCAGCCGCGCCGTCTCCCGGTTCCCGGCCACCATCGCCTCCGTCTCGCGCTGGATGTTGAGGATCACCAGGCCGCCGAAGCCCAGGATGAGGATGGCCACAATCAGCGCGATCACCTTGGCCTGAAGGTGCCGCTGGAACATTGCCGCAAGTGTCATGACGGGTCGAACTCCGCTGTCTTTGACTCCCTCTTCCTTTCCCACAGATTCAGGAATAATTGCAACAGGAGAAGGGTTGGGATATTTTCAATGGCGCAGGTGCAACATGGAATACAAGGAGCTGGGCGCGACCGGAGTCCAACTGCCGGAGATCGGCTTCGGAACGTGGAATTACCGAGGCGGCGTCGAGCCGCTTAGAAAAGCGATCGACCTTGGCGCCACTCTGATCGACACGGCTGAGTTGTACGGCACCGAGGATGTGGTTGGAGAGGCGGTCAAGGGACGGCGGGATAAAGTGTTTATCGCGACCAAGGTGTCGGCGAACCATCTCCGGCACGCTGAAGTGCTGCGAGCGGCGGAGAATAGCCTCAAGAAGTTGGGAACGGACTGTATCGATCTCTACCAGGTGCACTGGCCGGACCCGTCGGTGCCTATCGCGGAGACGATGGGCGCCATGGAGCGGCTGGTCGACGCAGGCAAGGTGCGGTTCCTCGGGGTGAGCAATTTCTATTTGAAAAATCTCCGCGAGGCCGAGAGCGCTATGAGAAAACATAGGATAGTCTCCAATCAGGTCAAATACAGCCTGGCTTGCCGGGGCATTGAAGAAGATATGCTTTCCTACTGTCAAAGTAACGGGATCACCGTGATCGCTTACAGCCCGCTGGACAAAGGCGCGCTGGTTGCTAAATCGCGTTTCAAACAGCGTGGAGCGCGGGCCGTGCTGGAGCGCATCGCCGTGGAGACCGGGAAAACAGCGGCGCAGGTGGCGCTTAACTGGTGCGTCTCGAAGCCGAATGTGATCGCAATTCCGAAAACCGACAAAGTCGAGCGCATCGTCGAGGCCTGTCAGGCCTCCGGCTGGCGGTTGTCCCGCGAGCAGGCGGCGGCGCTGGACCGGGCGTTCCAATGATCGCCGGAAAGGACGGACGGAGATGAAAGGCCGCGCCATCACAGCCATCATGATGTTCTTGTTGGGCCCTGTTCCCGCTTGCGCCCAGCTCGAAAATATTTTCAAAAGCCCCGCGCCCGGCCAACCAACCGCGAGCGACGCCAGGGCCGCTTCGGGCCTGAAAGAAGCTCTGCGCATCGGGACCGAGAATGCGGTGAACCTCACCGGCAAGACCGACGGCTACTTCGGTAATCCGGCGATCAAAATTCCCATGCCGGACAAGCTGCGTCCCGTGGAGCGGGCCATGCGCGGGATCGGCATGGGCTCGCGCGTCGATGAATTTGTCTTGAGCCTGAATCGCGCCGCCGAGCGCGCGGCGCCCGCGGCCAAGCAAATCTTCTGGGACGCCGTCACGGAGATGACTTTTGACGACGCGCGGAAGCTTGTCGGCGGGAGCGACACCGCCGCGACCGAGTACTTCAAGTCGAAGACGAGCGACAAGCTCGCGGCCGCTTTCCGCCCGGTCGTTGAAACCGCGATGAACGAAGCCGGCGCGACAAAAAAATACAAAGAGATGATCGGACGGTATAAAAACATTCCGTTCGTCAGCCACGTAACCGTCGACATCGACGAGTATGTCGTGGGCAAGGCGCTCGACGGACTTTTTTACGTGCTCGGCGAAGAGGAGAAAAAGATCCGCACCAACCCGGCGGCCAGAGTGACGGATTTGCTCAGAGAGGTCTTTGGAAAGTAGCCTGAGGCTTTATCGTTTTGAACCACTTGAACGTTTTGAACTATTTTGAACTTTTCAAGTCGAGCACCCAGCGCGCGACTTCGTCGTGCCGGGCAAACCACACGCCCGGGAAACCCTTCATGTAGCGCAGAATCTCCCTTAGCATGGCCGACATCATCGGACGGCCGCCGAAGTGGGCGTGGACGGTGAGATTCAACATGCTCGCCGGCTCGTTCTCGTAGAGAAAATCGAACGTGTCTTTGTAAACCTGGTAGAAATCCCTCGGGCTCCCCCGCAGCACCCGGTTGTCGGTGAAATCGCTGTGCGGGATCGCGACCAGAGTGCCCTTGGCGGTCTTTACCGGATAAGGCAGGTCCGTGTCGTTGTAGTCGCCGTGCCACAAGAAGCCTTCTTCGGCAAGAAACCCCGCCGTGTGCTTTGTCGGCGCCGCCACCGGGCTGAACCAGCCAACGGGCTTCTTGCCCGTTACTCCTTCGATAATCCGCGCGCACTTGCGGATCGCCTCCCTTTCCTCTGCTGCTTCGAGATAGGGAAGGACCAGGTCCTGCGTGTAGGAGTGGCCGGCCAGCTCGTGCCCCTTTCGGTGAAGCTCTTTGGCGGCATCGGGATAGCGCTCCACGGCGTTGCCGCTTACACAGACGGTCGCATGGATTTGGAATTCATCGAGCAGCCGCATGAACCGCCATATCCCGGTCTTGCCGCCGTACTCGGACCAGGAGATCCCGAGCAGATCGGTCGTGCCCGCCTTGAGCGCCGTCGTCATCGGCGAATAGGGCGGCGCCTTCCCCTCGGACCAGCTCTCGAACATGACCGTCACCAGGACGGCTATCCGCGCGCCGTTGGGCCACTGCAAACGATTCGGTTTCATTTAAACCCGCCTGTGGTGAGCAAAGTCGAACCACTCCGCCATAGCTGGGCGATGTTTGCCAGCTCTTCCTCGGAAAGATGGATTTCGGCCGCGGCCGCATTCTCGCGCAGTTGCTTCGCGTCGCGCGCGCCCGGAATGACAACGCCGACGGCGGGGTCGGCGATGCAAAAGGCGATGGCCGCCTGCGCCAGCGACCTCCCCGGCTTCTCTAAAAAGCGCAGCGCTTCGACCTTCTTAAGCTCCGTGGCGAAAACGTCCCCGGCGAAAGTCCGCGCCCGCACATCTTCGCCCTGGAATCGTTGCTGATCGGCCAGAGTCAGCTTCCCCGCCAGCAAGCTGCGCCTGAGCGGCGCGCGGGCGATGATGCCGACGTTGGCCTCCTTGGCCAAAGGGAAAACCGTGTCGGCCGGGCCCTGGACGAGCAGGTTATATTCGATTTGCACCGTCTCCGCCCGCCCGCCCTCGATCGCCGCGGCGGCCTCCTCAAGCTTATTGATTGAGACGCCGTAGTGGCGAATCTTTCCCTCCTTCTTGCGCCGCTCCAGCAGCTCCCAGACATCCCCGTTGCGGATCACTTCGACGCCCGGATTGTGGAGCTGGTAAAGATCGATATAATCGGTTTGCAGCCGCTTGAGGCTCTCCTCCATCACGCGCCCGATGTAGTCGGTGGAGAAGTCGGTCTTGCCCCGATTGGGCCCGACCATGATGTTGCCGCCTTTGGTGGCGAGGATCGCCTTGTCGCGCTTTCCCTTGAGCGCCTTGCCGAGCAGCGCCTCCGAGTAGCCGGCGCCATAGGCGTCCGAGGTGTCGATGAAATTGACGCCCACCTCCAGCGCCGCGTCGATCGCGCTCAGCGACTCTTCGTCCTTCATCGGCCCGAAATGGCCCGCATGCACCATGGTTCCAAGGCCGATCACGCTCACGCGCAACCCCGTCTTTCCTAATGTCCGGTACTCCATCGCGCCTCCTTACCGAGCACCAACATAGGACAGATTTGCATGGCCATGCAACCGCTGCGCTCCGTCTCTTGCCTTCTGCCTCCTGCCTTCTGCCTCTTGCCTTCTTTCCCAACGTGCCCTATTTTACGCCGCACCGGAAGATAGCGTCGGGGAGGTGCTATGAAGAGAACGGTAACCGTCGTTCTTACCATGCTTTCTTTCTGCTTGTTCTTCCCCCGGGCGGAAGAAAGCACCGCGGCCGAAAAGGCAGCTTGGCAATCGGACTGGGAGAAGACGATCCAGGCGGCGAAGAAGGAAAGGGAGATCTTCATCTATGCCGCGCTCGGTCCATACCATCCGCAGATCTTCACCGAGTTTCAGACGGACTATCCCGAAGTCAAAGCCACGATCGTCCACGGCAACAGCAACCGCATCTCTCCCCGGCTTCTTTCCGAGCGAAGAGCCGGAAAATATCTCGCCGACGTCTATCTCGGAGGCCCCACCTCGCTTTACAGTTTTTACAAGAACGGTCTCTTCGATCCGCTGGCGTCTCTACTGGTCCTTCCGGAGGTCGTGGATGCCTCGCTGTGGTGGGAGGGAAAGCACCTGTATATCGACCCTGAGCGCAAGTACATCTTCGTCAACGAAGGGAGTGTCTCGGGTTTTACGATCAGCTACAACACCAATCTCGTCAAGCCCGCCGAATTCAAATCCAGTTGGGATCTCCTCCAGCCCAAATGGAAAGGAAAGATCGTCAGCCTGGACGCCCGCGATCCGGGCTTCGGAGCGAGCGAGCTGCGCTATGTCTATTATCATCCGGAGCTGGGCCCGGAATTCATTCGGCGGCTGTTCGGCGAGATGGATGTCATGCTCAGCCGTGAGCACCACCAGGCGATCGACTGGGTGGGAGTTGGAAAAGCGGCCCTTTGCGTCTTCTGCCGCGACGGCTTTGTAACCAAAGCCAGAACGCAGGGACTCCCCGTCGATTCCATCGATCACAACGATTTAAAGGAGATGCCGCGCCTTCGAGGAAGCGCCGGTGCCATCGCCGTCATGAACAAGGCGCCGCATCCCAACGCCGCCAAGCTCTTCGCCAACTGGTTTCTTTCGCGCCGCGGCCAGATCGTCTATCAGCACAGCCACGGCGATCGCGATTCGCTCCGCGCCGACATTCCCAAAGACAAAGTTCCCGCCGAGGCGCGGCGCGTGGCCGGGAGAAAATACTTTTTCGTCGACGGCCCCGAATTCATCGACGTCAAGCCGGCGGTAAAAATTATCGACGAGGCCCTGGCCGGCAAAGCCCGGCCCCAATGAGGGAGAACTGCCTGGAAGGCCGACCTGTCACGTTTGCTCAATTGCGCAAATACGAAACTATCGCCGCCAGGGTGAGACGAAACCAGTAAATTCCCGTAACGCGCTAAGAAGCTTGTGCCTCTCTCTGCTACGGCTTTTCGGCGACAACTTTGCCGTTCTTCCAAATGTATATGGGAGTCCCGTGCATGCGGGCGGTTTTGCGGGCGACCTTGGCGGCGCGGCGGAGCGCGCGCCCGACCGCTGCGGTCAGCTGCTTGGTTTCTTTACTGACTTTGTTCTGTTTCACGGCCCTTGCTCCAAGACTCGTGGCTTATCGTGAGAGTTATCATACACCGTCCATCCGTCCGCTAAAAGACGGTAGGCGGTTTGGAAATTGTTCCAACTGCGCGTATAGCGCCGAAGTACGTCGGTGCGGGGGACATTGTGGCCGCCCTGTTTCACACGAGCGGCGATGCGGCGCAGCGCGAGTCGCGGGGACGACAGGCGAAGATAAACGATCTCGATGCGGTAACCGGCGGCTTTCCACCGTTTCAAACGGCTAAGATACACGAGCCCGCTCAACGTGCTCTCGAACGCGAAGTCCAGCCGCGCCTTGGCGAGTCGGTCGAGTTCCCTTAAGACGAGGCGGCCGGCGGCCAGCGCCCCCAACTCGGGCCGCAAGGGAGAAAGTCCGCCGGCGATCAGGTCGGCGTTCACAAAATGAATTACGCCGGCGTCTTTGGGTAGAAACTCTCGCGCAAAGGTGGTCTTGCCGGCGCCATTCGGGCCGGCGATGACGATGCAAACCGGGGAGTTGCGCGATGGTAGGCTCATGATCGTAGCCGATCTTAGTTAGGATAGGCCCGCGAAGCAAGGCGATGCGATGTCCTCTCTACTCACTCCTCACGTCGGCGCCAGCAGGCGGTGCCACAGGCGCGTGCCCGCCGCGACGAGCAGAAAAAATCCGCCCGTCGCCCAAAACGCGAGCTGAAACCCATACACTTCTACGAGCCAGCCGACGGCCATCGGCGTGATGACCGGCGAGAGATTCCACCCCAGTCCCATGCTCGCCATCGCGACCGACCGGTCGCTCGCCTTGCTCTGCTCGGCCGCCTCCACGAGGTAGAGGAGATCCATGATCCCGCCCGCGGCGCCAAGGCCGGCGATGCAGAGCGTGAGGAATGTCGGATCGCCCGTGGCGCCGCTTCCCAGCAGAAAGAGCCCGAGAAAACCCATGCCGACAGCGTAAATTATCTTTTGCCGGGCCGGGGCGATGACCGCGCCCAGCAACAGGCCGGTCAGAACCGGTCCCACGGACCGGCTCGAAAGCATCAGCCCGATCCATTGATCCCCGTAGTCGAGTTGGGCCAGGTAGAGCGGATAGATCGATTGTGTGAGGCTCGCGGGCAGCGCCGCGGCGTAGGAGACGGTGATGACGAGCCAGATCCGCCGATAGCCCAACAGGCGGGCGATGCCCGTGCCGATCCGCCAGACGCTCCGTCCCAGCGGTTTCGGCTCGACGTGAGGCAGCAGCAGGCCCAGGAGCGCGCAGAAAAATGCGAGCAGCGTGAGCAGCAGAAAGGAGTTGCGGAATCCTAACAGCGCCGACGCCAATCCGCCGACGCTCAACCCCACCATGCCGCCGCCGTAGTTGCAGGCCGAGATCCGCCCCAATTTTTTTCCGGTGCTGGCGCCGGGGAGCTGGCTGGCGAGCGATTGGATCGAGGTCCAGAAGGTGCTGCGGGAAAAGTAAGCGATCCCCTGCGCGACCATCAGCTCGAGATAAGTTTCCGCGGAGACAAGCGCGAGACCGGCGCAAGCCATCAGCAGATAGCAGACCTGAAGCATGCGCCGCTCGCCGAAGCGGTCGGACAGCGCGCCGCCGAGAAAGCGAACCAGAATTTCCGCCAGCGCCGGAAACGCGACGACGCTGCTCACCTTCAGCACCGAAAAACCGAGCGACAGCGCGTAGAGCGGCACCAGCACCTGCACCATCCCCATGCAGACGTTCCAGAGCACGGCAGTACCGTAAGCGGCAAACAAGCGGACGCTGGAGTTAGGCGGATTCATGCTGCGGTGACAAAGGAACTCAAGGCTAAATCAGGGACGTGAAAGGAGATTAACCGAGGGAAGGCCCGGACGTCAAATAGCGAAGGGGCCGCTAGTGTCCGCAGTCAGAGATCGGAGAACAATCCTTCGACGTCAAAGGTATCGTGTGAGCTACTGTGAGAGTCATCATCATGATCTGGCTCGCGGGGTTCCAGTTCACTTGCTTCTTCTTCAAGAGAAGAAGCCTTACTAACCAGTCCTCCCACAATGGTTTTTAGATCACTACTGTGATCGGGTGTCATCGACAATAATGTCTCCAAGTTTTTGGCAGTCGATTGAAAACGTTCAGCTTCCTCCCGTAATTCCACCGAAGATTCCGAAACGATGCCCTCAGACATTTCATTCTCAACTATCTCTATCAACCGCGTCAGATCTGCCGAATACTTCGACGGGAAACCTATATACTGTAAAAATCTTGGTTCGTTCTTGTGAATCGTCTCTGTAAGCTCAACCCAGTCGTTTAGGGTGTCGCTTTTCAGAGTGCTCCCATTCTCGCATTCATCCAAGACTCTCTTGAGATCGCCCTCTACCTCTCTCCAAGATGCTTCGAGTCTGGGAAGAGGAGGTAGTGGTGAGACAAGGAGGCTCGCTTCACAATAAGCTGAGAGAGTATCCGCTGAAAGTATTTCTTCGAATTGATCCCATTTATTACGAGCTTTCTCACAGACAGATGCAATTATCTCTAACAAACGATCTTTGGTACCCATCTCCGAGGCCTGCAATGTCGCGCTACGAAGCACTCTAAATAGGTCGGTGATCTCCCATGTTGATCTCTCGGAAACCAGTCGGTCACATCTATCCTTTAGCAAATCCCAAGTCTTCTGATTAGTTACCAGGGGAAAGTGCCGATCACCCTCCACTCCACCCGAATCGGAGATGGCCAGCTTAATGCCCTGTAAAGACATTGACTCTAGGAACTTGAGATGAAGCTTAGAGTCCCCCACCAGTTCTACTATTACTAGGTCCCTATAACTTGGATGCGTCCAGTCGATCCACTCACTATTTGGGCTCCAGTCCAAACGCTTTATGAATGACTCCTTAAGCTCGTCAAATAACTCATTAAAAGGTCTTCCTACTTCTACAGGGCAGTGGTTGTCATATAATAGATTGAGCTCCTTCGGTGATGTATACTGGCCTCCTTCTAGTAGAGCTATGAGGACCCACTTATGTGCGGACGGTAGTGCCCTGAATGTCTTTCGCATCCTATCTGTGGGGTTCCGAATCGCTTCGCGTATTTCTACTGACACCTTATCTCCATGAAGGCGGCCTTGAGTCATTTCTGATAGGAGATTAGGAAGCGTCTCGCAAACAAATCGACGTATACGCTCTGGGGTGAAACTGGAGTCATTCACAATTGACCGGGCGTGCCCCCGAACGAGATTTCTTGCCTTATCTTCAAGTCCGGCCGAACGGGCGTGTCTGTACAAAATAAGCGCTTTTTCCTCCGTAGACAATTGACTTGCGTCAACGAGGATCGCTGCTGGTTTAGGAAACCCACTTGCCTCCCCCTGTAAATCCATCACCTTCAGAGCCCGCTCTAGAATGTGTTTTCTACTTGTCCAGATCAGCCAGTGCTTAGAGTCAAGTAGCCGATAGACGCGGTTTAGTTGTCCTTCCCATTTGCTCCCCCTTGAAGGGTCGTACTCCGTACGTCCAAAAGCATCATCAGCAACGAAGACCTGCTGGTTTCCGATCTTGTAAAGCTTAAAAAAGTCGTCTGGGGTATCGCAAACCATTGCTTCCCAACCCATCGATAGCTGGGCTAGAGCAATCACCCATGCAATTGCCGTCTTGCCCATTTCCGGCGGACCTTCGAGGACTACAAAATTGTGCTCACGAAGAACCTTCCAAGCTTTGTTGTACGCGGAGGTAGGAACAAACACCGGCACAACTTCCCTAGCACACTCCGTTGCACTCCGACTTCGTTCAAGGGTTTCCTTATTAATCGCATCTACGAGTAGATCGTCTAGATCGCGGAGACTAAGCAGTTGGGGAAACGAGCGTCTGAGGCTCGTGTGCTTGTCCAAGAGATCACAGATGTCGCTAGCACCTAAGCAATGAACCTGTGTCTTTGGCATGGCTGTGCGCAACCGATCTTTAATCCGTTTTCGGAGAGCTGCCGGAATCGGTGAATTTGTTAGCAGGGTGTAGTGCTTGAGGCCTTTCCACCTACGAAGCTTACTACGTTGCTCGATCTGCGAAGCCTCTTGTCGGACGGCATCAAGAAGTGCTCCGCTGGGTTTTGCGCCCGCCGCATTCGCGTTTTCTACGAACTTTACCTGGAAGAGAAAGGGGCCATCGCTAATAATGTGCTTTGCGGGGAAGTGCAGCGAGCCAGTAAAGTACGCGTCACGCCCATAATCACGGCGACCACCCCAGGACTCCACACCAAGGCCAAGCTCTGCTTTGAGAAGCGATTGGATAAGCCACTCGAATTGATACCAGCCCAGATCGTCAAGCCTGTAGCGGACCATAGGACACCTATAGTTGTTTCGACGGCTCGTACGATGCGTCTACAGCAGCTTGAAACTTTTTCACTGCGTGAACCATCGCTGACCTAACAATGCCCCTGCGGTCTTCACGATACGCGTTTACCATCTCGTGCCAGGGTACACGCACACTGCCAATCTTTGCCCGTAACTGTGGGCTGAGTGCTGTCTTCTTCTGCGGATGTTCTAGTAGAAGATCATCCGTCGGGCCTAGCGCAGTGTATTCGGTGGAGAGGAGAACCCACCAGTAGAAAATGCCGTATAAAACCACGAATGCGCCCAATATCCTGTCATACGGATGTGCTATGACAACGATTGCGTGATCTGGCACTGGAAAGTTAAGCGATCCTTCGAGCAGTCGTGAATCTGAAAGAACCCCGCAGCAGAGCTCTCGTTCGTTACCGGATAAGACAAACTTACGAATCGTATCGAATTCTTTATCGGACACAAATGTCGCGCCTCGAAGTTGTGCAAACCGCTCGAAAGCAATTTTTGCTGCCAAACGCCTTAGGTGGAGCCCGGCTAAATCTACCTCGAACTCGACCAATGACTCTGGTGGTGCCGCGCTTAGTAGGTCTCGCTCCTCCCATTTTAAATCCGGGTATTTCTGGGCAATCTCCCGACGTTTGGCTTCGACGTTATCTGCAGGACCGAAGAGAGAGTAGGTTTTTTTTGCGCCGTCGGTTCCAACATGGATAATTATGTCGGGTTGACCAACCTCGTTTAGGAAAGTCTCTACCTCTTGGCCGGCAACTTTTACAGTGGCACGGACTCGTATGATGTCATTCCTACGTCCACGGATTCCGAGAATGCTCCGAAAGAAGTTAAACGTACGGAGCGCGGGCATTTCGATCTCGCGGTTAATCCGCCCGTTGCACTGCACGCAAACCGTGTCGCGGACTGATGTCTTGCCTCCCAGTGCGTCAGGAAAGATGTGGGCTTCCGATCCTGCCACGACTGGAGCGGTTTGGAGACAATATATACAAGTAAAAGGTATATCCGTAACGAACCTGCTAAACACTCGCTTGAGAGAAAACTTATGCGGTCTCGCCGCCGCTTACTTGCAAGAGGTAAGCCTGGATAAAACGGTCGAGGTCGCCGTCGAGGACGCGGTCGGCGTCGCCCATCTCGATCCCCGTCCGGTGGTCCTTGACCATGCGGTAGGGATGGAGCACGTACGAGCGGATCTGGCTGCCCCAGGCGATGTCTTTCTTGGTCTTGTGATACACTTCCATTTTTTCCTTTTGCTTCTCGATTTCTAATTCGTAGAGGCGAGAGCGGAGGATCTTCATCGCCATCGCCCGGTTCTTGTGCTGCGAGCGCTCGTTCTGGCAGGCGACCACGATGTTCGTCGGCAGATGCGTGATGCGGACCGCGGAATCGGTCTTGTTGACGTGCTGGCCGCCGGCGCCGCTGGAGCGGTAGGTGTCGACGCGCAGGTCGTCGTCGTTGATCTCCACTTTGATCGTTTCGTCGATCTCGGGATAGACGAAGACGGAGGCGAAGGATGTGTGGCGGCGCGAGTTGGCGTCGAACGGCGAGATGCGCACCAGGCGATGAATCCCGGCTTCGGCCTTGAGATAGCCGTAGGCGTAGTCGCCTTCGACCGTGAAGGTCGCGCTCTTGAGTCCCGCCTCTTCGCCGGGCTGATATTCGAGGATCTCTTTGCGGTAGCCTTTGCGGTCGGCCCACCTGAGGTACATG
>JBGPGE010000046.1:0-31913 GCA_041483675.1 Binatia bacterium | reverse complement strand
GCCACGCCCCTCGGCCTCGCAGAGAAAGACGCCGCTGGTTCGACAAGCTCACCACCCTGAGCAACGTCGAAGGGCCGGTCGGAGAGCCTGCGCATCCGATACTGCCGGTGGGATTAAGTAGCTACCCATTGCGCAGGCTCGGAGAGCGAGTGGCGTCTTTCATCGTCAAGGGCGAAGCGCAGCGATTCATGAATATTCCCACGCATGCGGGAATCGTGTCTTCGCCTCGTTGCCCCCCCACAATCGCCCTGGATGCCCGTTTAAAGGGGCATGACGGACTTTTTCTTTGATCGAGCGCGAGGGGTTTGCACGATCCTCGATGGGGACACGGACTTCGGGGCAAAAAAAAAGCCCCGAAAGGGGCTTTCTCTTCTTATTGCCGCGGCGTTCACGCCGGCAGCACGCTCACCTGCTTTCGTTCCTTATCCATCCGGTGGTACAAAACCACACCATCGATCTTGGCGAAGATGGTATAGTCCCGACCCATGCCGACGCCTTTTCCCGGGTGAATGCGCGTCCCGACCTGGCGGATCAGGATATTCCCGGCCCGCACCTTCTCGCCGCCGAAAACCTTCACGCCGCGCCGCTGCCCCTGGCTGTCTCTGCCGTTGCGCGAACTGCCGCCCGCTTTTTTATGCGCCATAGCCCAAATCCTCCGGTTAGCCCTGTATCTCCACGATCTTTAGGGTCGTCTGCTGCTGCCGATGCCCCCGCTGGCGGCTGTAGCCCTTCCGCCGCTTCTTTTTGAACACGAGGATCTTCTTACCCCTGGTCCACGATCTCCGCCGTAACCTTGACGCCCGCCACCGTCGGCGTGCCGATTTTAAGCTCGCCGTTGCCGCCGACCAGTAGGACGTCGCCGAGCGAAATCCGGTCGCCCACCTGCCCGTCCAGCCGCTCCACGCGTACCACATCCCCCGGCGCCACCCGGTACTGCTTCCCGCCTGTTTTTATAACCGCATAAGCCATTGCATTGATTTCCTTAGGTAAAGTTTCTAAACGAAATCCCCCGTAAAGTCAACGCGAGTCGCAGCTTGACAAGAATTCCGCCCTCTGCGATACAGGGCGCAAGGAGCATCGCGCCAATATGAGACATAATCAGTTCGCTGTGATGGGACTCGTCGCTCTCCTGTTTCTCTCCGGCTGCGGGTACAACAAGCTCCAAGGGCTGGACGAAGAGGTCAAGGCCGCCTGGAGCGAGGTCCAAAACCAGTATCAACGGCGGGCCGATCTCATTCCCAATCTAGTCGCGGTGGTCAAAGGCGCGGCCAAGTTCGAACAGGAGACTCTGACGCAAGTGATCGAAGCGCGGAGCAAGGCCACTTCGGTCAAGCTGGACGCGGCGGCGCTGAGCAACCCGGAGATGTTCAAGCGCTTCGAGGAGGCGCAGCGGGGCCTCTCCAGCGCCCTCTCTCGCCTGCTGGTAACCATTGAGCGCTACCCGGATTTAAAAGCGAATCAAAACTACCGCGACTTGCAGGCGCAGTTGGAGGGCACCGAGAACCGCATCACCGTGGCGCGCAAGCGTTACATCGACTCGGTCGCCGAGTACAACAAGGGCATTCGCTTCTTCCCCACGAACCTTACGGCGCGCTACCTCTTAGGCTTGCAGGTTCGTGAGACGTTTAGCGCGGACGAAAGCGCGGCCAAACCGCCGGAAGTGAAATTCTAGGGTATCCATGTCGTGATTTTAGCCCGTGCGGTTCTCCCTCGCCCCTACCCTCTCCCGCTGGGAGAGGGCCAGCGTGAGGGTCGGACTTCGATTCTCAGTCGTGCCTCGATAAGCCTTGGCACGCTTCTTTTCATCCTCATCCACGCTACTCTCGCTAACGCCCTCGAAGTCCCTCCGCTCAAAGGCCGCGTCAACGACTACGCGGCCCTTCTGCCGTCCGCTCGCGCTCAGGTGCTAGAGCAGCGCCTGGAGCAGTTCGAAAGCCAGACCGGCCATCAGATCGCCGTGCTGACGATTCCGAGCTTGCAGGGCGATGCCCTTGAAAGCTTCAGCATCCGCGTCGCGGAAAACTGGAAGATCGGCAAAAAGAAATTCGACAACGGCGCGATCCTTCTGATCGCGCAGAACGACCGCAAGTTGCGGATCGAAGTCGGCTACGGACTCGAAGGCGTCCTCCCCGACGCCATCGCAAACCGGATCATCCAAGAAATTGTCGTGCCGCGCTTTCGCGCCAACGATTTTACCGGCGGCGTCGAAGCGGGCGTCGAAGCGATCATGAAGGTTACCAGCGGCGAGCCGCTCCCGCGCCGCTCGCCCAGCCAGCCGCAAATCCCAGACCTCGGCCTGATTTTAACGCTATCTATCATAGCCGCCTTCATCACCTTCTCGATCGGGATTACTCGAAGTACGTCCACCCGCGCTGCCCTTTCCGGCGGAGCCGTCGCGGCTGGAATGAGTGTGACAGGACTATGGAGGTACGGGCTTTGGTTGCCGATCATCTCTCTCCTTGTCGGTGCCGCAATGGGAGCAATGGGTAATATCTTCGCAACCAGAGCTTTTGGAAGACCGTGGAACGTTAGGGGGTCACGCCCTGAGAGATGGGCGCGCGACGCAATGTATGGGGCTGCCGAGTTCGGCGGCGGTGGGGGCGATTCCGGAGGAGGCGGGGGTTCTGGGGGCGGTGACTTTGGCGGAGGAGGCGGCGGATTCGGCGGCGGCGGAGCTTCGGGAGGCTGGTAATGACCATGCGCGCCGAGAAATATTTTCCTCACCCCTACCCTGTCCCGCTGGCAGAGGGCGAGAGTGAGGGTCGGACTTCGATTCTCAGTCGTGCCTCGATAAGCCTTGGCACGCTTCTTTTCATCCTTATCTACGCCACTCTCACTAACGCCCTCGACATTCCCCCACTCAAAGGCCGCGTCAACGACTACGCGGGCCTTCTGCCGTCCGCTCGCGCTCAGGCGCTGGAGCGACGTTTGGAAAGCTTTGAGAGTGAGACCGGCCACCAAATTGCCGTGCTGACGATTCCGAGCTTGCAGGGGGATGCCCTCGAAAGCTTCAGCATCCGCGTCGCAGAAAACTGGAAGATCGGCCAAAAAGGCTTCGACAACGGCGTGATCCTCCTGATCGCGCAGAACGACCGCAAACTTCGCATCGAAGTCGGCTACGGCCTCGAAGGCGTCCTGCCGGATGCGATCGCGAGCCGGATCATCCAAGAAATTATCGTCCCGCGCTTCCGCGCCAACGATTTCGCCGGCGGCGTCGAGGCTGGTGTCGAAGCGATCATAAAGGTTACCAGCGGTGAGCCGTTGCCGGAGGCGGCGCGAAAAAAAGCTACGTCCCGCTCATTTCCTTTCCTTGCTCAAGTAGTTCTGTTACTGCTCTTCCTTGCCTTTTATGGCTTCTCTTCGTTCGGCTTGTTCCCGCGCGCAACCGGCTGGAGCACCAGGGGCCGACGTAGCTATGGCGGATGGGGCGGGGGTAGCTTTGGCGGAGGAGGTTTTGGTGGAGGCGGTGGTGGCTTCAGCGGCGGGGGCGGCGGATTCGGAGGCGGCGGAGCCTCGGGAAGTTGGTGATTAACGTGCGAGCAGACAAATATTTCACGGCGGAAGAGCAGGAGATGATCCGTCAGGCGATCGTGGCGGCGGAGCGGCGCACCTCCGGCGAGATCGTGCCGATGATCGTGGCGGCGTGCAGGCCCTTCGCTGAAATTGAGCTGGGTGGCTTGGCTGCCGGACTGGCGATCGGCACGCTGGCCGCGCTGTTCTTGCACGATCCCTGGGGACCCGTCCAAGCGCAACTGTCGTGGCCGCTTGCAGGCGGCGTGCTGGGTTTTATCCTTTGCTGCGTTCCCGTTATCAAGCGACGCCTCATCCCTAAAAAACATATCGCGGAGGCTGTTCATCTCCGCAGCCTGGCTGCTTTCACCGCGCACGGACTCCACTACACCAAGGCGCACACCGGCATTTTGATTTTTGCTTCCCTATTCGAGCGCCGCGTCGTTGTGCTGGCCGACCGCGGTATTCACGAAAAGGTTCCGGACGGCACGTGGGACAACGTGGTACGCATTGTCACTTCCGGACTTAAGTCCAAGAACGGTTGCGCGGCATTCTGCGCCGCGATAGAAGAATGCGGTAGAGTCCTGGCCGAGCATTTTCCGCGTTCGGCGGAGGATAAAAACGAACTGGAAGACAAGCTCGTGACGGAAAAATAACCGGACGGAGAACGCCATGCGTCGAATCCTTTTTGCCGTCGTTACATTGATGACTGTTTGCGCGCCGTTGAGGGACGTAGCCGCTCAGGACCGCCTCAATTTCGCCTATATCTCGCCCAACGCCAGCTCCTCCTCGGTCCTCTGGGTCGCCAAGGAGGCGGGCATCTACAAGAAGCACGGCCTCGACGTCAACGTGATCTACATCGAAGGGACGCCGAAGGCTTTAATGGCGTTGTTTGCCGGAGAGCTGCAACTCGTCGCCGGAACCGGCCCGGCGGTGGTCAACGCCAAGCTGCGCGGCGCGGATGTGACGATGGTGATGGGGTTCGAAGTCTTTCTCCCCTACTACCTGGTGGCCGTGCCGGGGATCAAGAGCATCGAAGATTTGAAAGGCAAAACCGGCGCGAACCACTCGGCGGCGACGTCGGCGGACTTCGCCATGCGCCTGGGGCTGAGAAGCATCGGCTTGGACCCCGACCGCGACGTTCAGCTACGGGTCGTGGGGGCCACCAACCTGCGCGTCCTGACCATGAAGCAGAACCAGGCGCAATTCACGGTCGTCAGCACCACCGAGCGCGAGGAAGTGGAGAAGCTCGGATTCAAGGTCCTGGTCGATCTCGCCGGCAAACGCATCCCCTACCCGCACGCCGGCCTCATCACCAGCGAGAAGATTCTCCGTGAGAAGCGCGACGCCATGCTGCGCTTCGGCCGAGCCGCCGTCGAGGCGATCCATTTTTTCAAAACGCAGAAAGCACCGACGATTGCGGTTCTGAAAAAATATGTAAAGACCGATCCAACAACGCTGGAGACCGCGTACAATTATTTGAAAGGCGCGATTCCCGACTTGCCCTATCCGACCCTCGAAGGAATGAAAACGTTTATCGGAGAGGCCGGCCGCACGCAGCCGGCCATCGCCAAGGCCGACCCGGCTTCATTCGTGGATACCAGTCTCGTGAAAGCGGTCGAGGACGAGGGTTTCTTGAAGCGGCTCGGCAAGTGACATCTCAAGAAAGCGATGGCTTAGCGAAGAAAATGCCATATTGACTTATGGTATTGCAACCGGTAAATTTTCGCTATGGAAACAGCGAAGAAGATCACGGTTCAGATCCCTGAAAGCCTGCTCAAAAAAGCTCAGAAGGCTTCCGGTTTGGGAATCACCCCGACTATACGGCAGGGTCTCCAGTTAGTCGCCGCGGGAAGCGCCTATGGTAAACTTCGCCGGCTCAAGGGTAAAGTTAAGTTCTCGCTGGACTTGAAAGCGCTTCGTGAAGACCGTACATGATCGCGCTCGACAGCAGCACTCTGATTGAATATTTGTCCGGCGGAGAGGGCGCGGACGTAGATGCGGCGGAGACGGCTCTGGAACACAAACAGGCGGTTCTCCCGCCTGTCGTCTTGTCCGAACTACTGAGCGATCCCCGGCTTTCCCCGGATGTCGCCGGCGTCTTGAAAGAATTGCCTCTTCTTTCCCTGCTTGATGGTTTTTGGGAAAGGGCCGGATACCTTCGTTCGAAACTCATCCGTCGAGGTCGAAAGGCACCACTGGCCGATTCCCTTATCGCTCAGGTTTGCATCGATCATGGAGTCCCCCTGGTCAGCCGCGACACCGACTTCCGCCATTTCGTTCGACACGGCGGCCTGAGGCTTTTACCGAAGTAGCACCGACAATTTAGACCTCGGTCTATACCCACAGCCGGCCATCGCCAAGGCCGACCCGGCTTCATTCGTGGACACAAGCCTGGTGAAAGCGATCGAGGACGAAGGTTTTCTCAAGCGCCTTGTGAAGTAGCAGGAGCAAACGCGCGCTTACTTCCGAATCATCCGCACATCCACCGCAGCCACGCCGAAACCCTGCGCGCGCACCATCAGCGGATTAATCTCCATGTCCGAGAGCTGCTCGCGATGAGCGGCGAAGATATCCGACAGGCCGACTATCGCGCGCACGAGCGCGTCGATATCGCGCGGCGGCTGGCCGCGTACGCCCTGCAGAATCTTGTAGCCTCGAAGCTCCTTCAGCATTTCCATCGCCTCCGACCCGCTCACGGGCAGCAGCCGTATCGCCACGTCTTTCAGCACTTCGACAAAAATGCCGCCGAGTCCGACCATCAGAAACGGACCGTACTGCGGATCGGTGCGCGCGCCGAGCAACACTTCGGTTCCCTGGACCATCTCCTGGACTAGAAGAAAGGATGAGGGATGAGGGATGAGGGATGAAAGCAAACGGCTCCCTTGCGCCTCGACCTCGTCCGCGCTCTTAAGTCCGAGGACCACCGCGCCGGATTCCGTCTTGTGAACGATCTCCGGCGCGACGAGCTTCAACGCTACAGGAAAGCCGATCTCCTTTGCTTTTTGCGCCGCCTCCGCTGCGGTGGCGACGAGCGCCTGGCGAGGCAAAGGCAGACCGTTGGCCTGAAGCAGCCTGTGGAATCTCTCTCCATCGAGATCTTCGGCTTTGCCGGACGCAGCGGACAGAGGCGGCACTCCCGCCTCGCGACGTTTGCCGTAGAGCCCCAATCCCGCGAGCGCGCGCAGCGTCGGCTTGATGCCTTGTAAAAATGGGATGCCCGCTTCGTCCTGGAACGTCCGGCTCTCGTCGGTGCAGCTGTAGGTCGAGCGCGCGAAGGCGATGATCGGTTTCTCCGTCGTCGCGTTGAGATTTTTAAACAGCGTCGCCTCGCGCTTTTCCGGGAAGCGCGGCAGCTCGCCGTGAATCGCCAGCAGGTCGACCGCGTCGTCGGCGGCGTGCAGCTTGACGATCTTGACGAAGCCCTCTTCGTCGCCGAAGCCGGCCACGCCGCATTCCAGCGGATTTTCCACCGCCAGCTCCGCCGGGATCAGCGGCCGCACCGCCTGGCGCGTCGCCTCGCTCAAGGGCGCCAAGTCGGTGCCAAGCTCTTCGATGTGGTCGCAGAGAAGGCCCTTCATGCCGCCGGAATTAACGACGATCGCCGCGCGGCTGCCGCGCGGATATCGGCCGGGTAGGAACGCAAGAGTCATTTCCGTCAGATCTTCCAGCGTCGGGCAGCGGACCAAACCAAGCCGCTTGCAAACGGCGTCAAATACCTCGTCCGAGCCCGCCAGCGCGCCCGTATGGGAAATCGCCTGGCGCTTGCCCATTTCAGAGCGGCCCAACTTGATCACGAGAATCGGCTTGTTCTTGCTCAACGCCTGAGCGGCGACGGTCACGAATTCCCGCGGCCGCCGGATTCCCTCCGCCATCAGCACAATGAGCTTCGTTTCAGTGTCGTCCACGAGAAAAGACAGGTAGTCCACCATATCAAGACTGACTTCGTTGCCGCTGGAGACGGCATAGGTAAAGCCGATGCCGCGCTCCGACGCTCCTTTGATCCAGTTACCGAGCGTGCCGCCGCTTTGAAAGATGAGTCCGACCGGACCTTTTTTGAGCAGCGGCACCGCCGTTGGAAAGCTCCATAAACCTTCGGGCAGCGAGAACGATCCCATGCAGTTGGGACCGCAAGTCACTAGGCCGGTCCGATCGCAAAGCTCGCGCATCGCCTGGCCGCGTTTTTTGCCCTCGGCATCGTCCCCTTCGCCGAAGTTCGCGCTGTAGATCGTCGCCGCCTTCGTCCCGAGCTTCGCGGCCTCCTCCAGCGTGCCGAGCACCGCCTTGGTCGGAATCAACATCAGTAGATGCTCCGGCGCTTCGGGCAGCGCGGCGAGATTCGGATAACAGGGATCGTCGGCGATCTCTTTGTAGTTGGGATTGACCAGAAACAGCTTGCCGTTGTATTTGGCCTTTTTTAAATTCCGATAAATCCCCATCGGCCAGCGCCCCTTCGGCGACGCGCCAACGATGGCGACCGACTTCGCCTGGAGCAAATGTTCAACGGGCCGTCGTTTGAAAGTCTCGGTTGTTGTGGTTGTGCTCATAATATTTTTGTCTATGACACAGCCGCCCTGCGACTGCAAGGTTGGAAACCAAAAAGGCACTGAGTAGCCGGAGAGGATCGAATGACAAGGCGCTCAGACGATAATCGGCGGCAATCCTTCGGCGGCGAGACCGTATCGCTCGAACACGCGATCGTGAGAAACCACGCGCAGCTCTTCCACGCTGGCTTGCGCGACGAGCATGCGGTCGAACGGATCGCGGTGCACAGCCGGCAGCCGGCCGACCGTCACAGCGTGACGCAGGCCGATGGGCAAGGGGCGAAAGCCGCTCCTTACGATCTCATCTTCAAAATCGTCCAGCTCTATGTCGATTCTTCCCAACGCGGCTTTAATCGCTACCTCCCAGACCGACGCCGCGCTCACGAGCGCCTCGTTGTCGGGGTTGGCGATGATCTCGCGCGCCGCTCTCGCAAGCTTGCGGTCGTCCGACATCCACCAGATAAGGATATGGGTATCGAGGAGCAGTCGCACGGCTTACGATCCGCCTTCGAACGAGGCCAGGATCTCTTTTGGGAGAGGCCGGTCGAAATTCTTCTTCATGCGAATGCGGCCGCGCATGCGCCCGGGCCGGCGCCGCTCGCCTTTGGGAGAGTAAGCCACCAGTCGAGCGACGGGCTTCCCGGACTTGGCAATAACGACTTCTTCGCCGCCGGCCGCCAACTCGACCAGCCGTGAAAGCTGCGTTTTTGCCTGATGCATGTTGACCTTGCCCATAACTAGACTAAGCTTAGTCCACTCGGATGTCCGTTGTCAAACAATCGAGGAGGAAAATCGGAACCGACGCCGGAGATCGAAGCGGCCGTGTCCGGCTCGGGAATTCGGAAATCATCCCGGAAAGACGCGCCACCGATCGAGCGGCAACGTCACCGCGGTCTTCTGCCCGACGGAGAATTCCGCGTCGCCCGGCAGCTTGACCAGCAGGCTCACGCCGTTGACTTCGACTTCGAGCAGGGCGGTGTCTCCGAGGTAGTTCTTCGTCGTGATGGAACCGGTGAGGGAGACGGGAGAGCGGTCGGCCGAATCGAGCTTGACGTGCTCGGGGCGAATCGCCAGCGTTACGGGGCTTGCCGCGGATAAACCTGCGGGGACGGGGATCGCCAGAGTGCCCAACGCGCATTCCACCTGTGCCGGGCCGGCGACCTTGCCCTTGACGAAATTCATCTCGCCGACGAATTGCGCGACGAAAAGACTTGCCGGCCTGGCGTACACCTCGTTCGGCGGCGCGACCTGGAGGATCTCGCCGCCGTCCATGACGCACACCTTATCTCCGAGGCTCAACGCTTCCGCCTGATCGTGCGTGACGTATAGGGTTGTCACGCCGATGGCCTTGGTGATTTTCTTAAGCTCCACCCGCATCTGCTCGCGCAGCCGCGCGTCCAGGTTGCTCAGCGGCTCGTCCATGAGGAGAATTTTCGGCTCCGTCACCATCGCTCTCGCCATCGCCACCCGCTGCTGCTGCCCGCCGCTCAAGTCCGTGGCCGGCCGATCCTCCAAGCCGTCCAACCGCACCAGCCGGAGCGCCTGGCGAACCTTTTCCGCCACCTGATTTCTCGCCACGCGCCTGTAGCCCTGGGTCAACGGAAAAGCCACATTGTGGAATACATCCATATGCGGCCATATAGCATAGGACTGAAACACCATGCTGATGTCCCGCTTCTCCGTCGGGACAAAGATGCGCTTCGCCGGAGAGCTGACCAGCGTCCCGCCGATTTCAATCTCCCCTTCTTCCGGCCGTTCCAGGCCGGCCACGCAGCGCAGCGTCGTGGTCTTGCCGCAGCCGCTGGCGCCCAGGAGGACGCAGAATTCCCCCTCGCGCACGTCCAGGTCGATCCCCTGGAGCGCTCTGACGGTTCCATGCAACCCGACAAAAGTTTTGCGCAGCGACGTAACGCGAATCACTTTAGAGCCTTGGAAGAAAACCCCGTTCGAATTTCCCGGTTGTTCTTCGATAGAGCGAGGACGGCTTTCCTTTTCAGCTTGTTCCCCCGACTTCGCCGAGTTTTGCGAAAGCGAACCGGAGAGTGCCTACGACCACCACCGCGAAAAGAATCAAGATGACCCCCAATGCCGAAACCTGAGGCACCCACCCGCTTCCCCAAAATTGCCAAACCACGGTCGAGACCACCACATTGCCGCGGGTCAACAGCGTCAAAGACATGGTGACTTCCCGATACGACAGCATGCCGATCCAAATCCAGCTGTTCAGAACACCCGCGGCGATGAGCGGCAAAACGATCTTCCCCAGAACGCGCGGGGCGGAGGCGCCGGAAACGCGCCCCGCCTCTTCCAACTCACGGTGGACCTGGATCATGACGCTGTTGGTCGTCCGAGTGCCGTAGGCGATCCAGTTGATCGTGTGAGCGATCACGATGATAAAAATAGTGCCGTACAACGGAAAGTAATCGCGATAGGCCAGCCCGAGATAAGCCAGCCCCACGGCCATAAGAATTCCGGGAACCGCGTGCGGAATGAAAGCCAGCGTGTCCAAAAAGCCGCGGAACGAGACCTGGCTTCGGATCACGATCCACGAAACCAGGACGCTCACAACCATCGTCAGCGTGGGCACCGTGAACATGAGAATAAGGGTATTGATGAACGGCCGGACGCCGACGTGGGACGGGATGTCGATGTAATGCTTGAGCGTGAGCGATGACAACGCTTCAGCCGATGGCAACTGCAAATACGGGAGGAGAGAGGCCCATAGCAAAACGACGAATGGAATAAAAACCTCGATCGACAGATAAAAGAAAACGAAAGCCAGCGCGGCCCATTTCCACCGCCCGAGCGCGATCTCGCGCGGACGATAGCCCCGCCCCGTGATGACCGTGTACTTTTTCCCCTGCTTAACGATACGAACGTAGAGAAAAGCGAGCACGAGGCCCAGCGCGAGCATGACCGCGCCATAGGCTCCCGCGACGCCGTAATCCGGCAAGCCCGTCGACGGCGTCGTCGAGGTGTAGATGAGCGAGCTCAGCACAAGAATGCGCGCCGGCAGCCCGATGATCGCCGGCACCTCGAACACCGCAATGCCGGTCATGAGCAGATAGACCATGACGGCGGCGATGGCCGGGAGCGTAATCGGTATATTGATCTTCAAAAACGTTCTGAGCTTGCCGACGCCCGCGGTATAGGCCGCCTCTTCCAGCGACGGGTCCATCGACCGGTAAGCCGCCGCCAGCATGAAAAACGCGCCGGGCACGAAAGAGACCCCTTGCACGAAAGCCATCCCCGGCAGGCTGTACAAATTGAGCGGCGGACCGGCTAAATCGAGCCATTGCTGCAGCCATTTGTTCACCAACCCGATTCGCGGGCTGAGCAATAAGATCCACGCGATCGTCCTGAGAAACACCGGAATCAAGATTCCGACGGTGAGCAGGACGTAGATGGTTTTTTTAAGCGGCACATCCGTCCGCATCAGAATCCAAACCAGCGGGACCGCGATCACCAGCGTCACGGCGACGCTGGATACGGTAAAAATCACCGTGTTGAGCAGAACCTCGTAGGTTCTTTGCGTCAAGTAGACCGTGGCGAAATTCTGCAACGTGAAGGGAACATTTTCTCCCGGGAAGCCGGTACGGAAACTCATGAGGACGACCATCGCGACCGGCAGCCCGATCAACAACAGCAGAAATCCCGAAAGGCCGGTCGCGAAGAGCGTGACTCCCTGGGGTTTCAGACGGCTGACGAATGTTCCGGTGTCCAGAGTGGATTCGTAGCCGGTTTCCGCTTTCACATCCGTCTCCTCTTGAGGTCAGCGGCGACCGAAGGTTTTCAATCGAAGCCGAGGATCTTGCCGATTTGCCGCGATATCTTGTCAACCTTGTCGGCCTGGTCTTGTTTCATGTAAACGACTTGTTTCCCTTGAGCGAACTTGTAAGCCGCGGTCCCGGGCACGTACGCCGACGTATGGCCGGTGTATTTTTCCCAGATCGGCTGGACCTCCGCCGAGGCCATGAACGCCGCGAAGAGATGACCGACGTTCGGATGGGGCGCATTTTTCAACACGCCGACGTGATACTCAGGCGAAATCACCGGCTGAACCTGTTCGGCAAAAGCGAGCGGCGCGCCCGATTCCTTCGCCTCGTGGATCTGGCTGTCTTGGAGAGTCGCCGATACGAGCACTTCCCCTAAGATCAATCGCTGAGCCATTTCTCCCGCCCGCGTCAAAATGGGTTGCTGGGCGGAGAGCTTTTTTATGAAATCCAGGGTTTTTTCTTCGCCCCATGGGCCCGCGGCCAACCGCCCCCAGTGGTGGGTTGAATTGATGACTCCGAGCTTGCCTTTCCATTTTGGATCGAGCAGCTCTTCCCACGTTTTGGGCGCATCCTTGGCGGGTAAAATCTTCTTGTTGTAAGCGGGGAGCGCGAACTGATTGGCGACCGAAACCGTCCCGTTATCGTACTCGATGCGGTCCTTCGCAACGCCGATGCTGGTATAATTGAAAGTTTTGTGGAGTTTTCTCAGCCAAAGCGATCCGTGATGCGCGTCCGTCACGACCATGATATCCCATTCCGGCGGTTGCCCGGAGGCGGAAAGCCCGACGACTTTGGCCGTATCCCGCGTCATGTTGCCGGAAGCGCTGTAGCTCAATTTGACGTTCAACCCGTACTTTTTGTTGAAGGCCGTAACCAGGGCCTGAGCGCCGTCCGGGCCTAAAGTCGAAGGGCCGTAAAATTCGATGACGCCCTCTTTCTTGGCGCCGGCGATCAGTTCATCGATCGGACCGGCCGAAGCCGCGAGCGCCGATCCACCCATGGACCAGAAGCTCCATAGGCTGGCCATTAAAAGAAGGTAACATCGTTTCATGAGACACCTCCTGGTTTGAGCGGCCGAGTTTGGGTTCCCTTTTATGTTACCGATTGTCCGATTTCAAGCTTGCCGATGAACCGTTATCTTCGAGCGGCGACGTGATATTGGAGATCGTAGTAGCGCTTGAGATCCCCGCCGAGCTTCGGAGCGAAATTGAATAGCAGCCTTAAGTCGAGCACGCTTTGCAATCCGCCGAGGTCCAACAATCCCTCTTTCGGCAGTTGCGCCAGACGCGCGGCTGCCGCCTGCGGGCTCATCTCCTGGTCGGCGGCCACAAGTTTGATCGTCTCCTCACGATGGCTCGGATCGTGTGCCCAGCCAACGCCCGCAAGCCAGGCGCGTAAAAAAGCTGTCAACTCGCCCTGGTGGCTTGCCGCCCAGGCCCGGCTCACGGCGTAGACGCCGCCCGGATAATTCGGCAGGACTTCACGGTGGTCGGCGAAGCGGACGTGGCCGGCAGCCGCGGCTTTGGCATCCCAAGGCGGATTGAGGACGCCCGCGAACGTCTCGCCGCGACTCATCGAGTCGAGCCGCTTCCCGGTAGCACCGCAGGCGACCAACTCGTAGTCGCCGCGGTTGAGATCGAGACCGTGCGCGAGAAGAATACGCCTCAGAACCAACGCGTAGGCCGTGTCCACGGCATCGACCGCGAGAGGCTTCCCCCGAAGGTCCTTCCACGTTTTAATTTCCGGCCGGACGTAAACCGGCAGCAAGATCCCCTGCGCCGCTTGCGCGATCGCGGCAAATTCCGCGCCCTCGCGGCCCGACCACCCCAGGACGTTGTCGAACGCCGTCGAGGCGATCTCCCACGAGCCGGCGCCGAGACCGCGCATCTGGTCCGTAGAATTGGGCGTCGCCGTCACCTCGACGTCGAGTCCTTCGCGCGCAAAGAGACCGCGCGCGCGGGCGACGATCAACCCGGCATCGGAGTTGAACACGATCAAGCGAATCTGTTTAGTTGTGGAAGCCACGATCACTCTCCGATCGGTCGAACTACTGCCCTGCATGCGGATTCGCCGACAACATCCGAGCCCGCCTTATCGTCATTCCCGCGCAAGCGGGAATCCAGCACCCTCTTGATCTCCTGGATTCCGGCTCTCGTCGGCCTCAGGCCGACTCGGCCGGAATGACGACCAGAATCGGTAGCGAATTTACGAAACACCACACGTCCCTACTGAATTTTCGGTCCCGTGTATTCCAAAATATACAACCCGCCCTTCATGCGATCCGTGACGTAGATCAACCCGTCGGCGTCCACATACAGATCGTTAAACATCGGCGCCTTCTGCCCTTCGGGCGCAGGCGGGATGAAGAAGCCCACCTCCTCCGGACGGTACTGATTTCTGATGTCGAAGATCCGCAAGCCCGCGTTGTAGTATGTAACGAAAAGCAGGTTCTCGCTCTGGAACGAGCCGGGCCGGTTTTCGTGGACGTTGTGCGGGCCGAAACGGAGCCCACGCTTGCAGAAGTCGCCTTGGGGAACCGGGCAGGTGCTGACGATGACCGGATTTCTCTCTTCGCGGATGTCGATCAGCCAGACCCGCTTCTCACCCTCCTGGCAGTCGTACTTGACCGATTCGTCCACGGCGACGACTAGTTTTCTGCCCGGCAGCGGCAAAGCCGTATGCGCGTAGCCGCCGTAGGGCGGGCTCCAGTCGATTCGGCTGATGGTCTTCGGCTTTGCGATGTCGGAGATGTCGATAATCGCCATCCCCGCATCGACCATTGCAACGTAGGCCCGTTGACCGTCGGGGATGATGCCGTGAACGTGAAAATGCTCGCCGGGAAACGGCGTCCAGTCGGGCGGCGTCTCCTCCCCTTCCCTCGTTCCCGGAATCCACCACACGCCCGCCTGCCTGGGGTTGGACGGGTCGGACAGATCGGCGATGAGATAGGCCCGCTCTTTGATCCCGGGCAGCATCGCGCCGACGTGCGCGTACTTCCCATCGCTGAACCACATGCGGTGAACTCCCTTGCCGGGAATGCGCATGTAGCCGATCTCGCGCGGCTCGGCGGGATTGGAAATACTGTAGATGCGGATGCCGGCCTCGTTCGGCACGCTCGCGGCGACCGTTTTGTCGAAGTACGGGCGTTCCTGATTCTGGATCAGGATATCCCCCGCGATCTGCACCTTGTGCGCGTGCGTGTTGGGCGGATGCGGCATCTGGCGCACGACACGCGGATCTTCCGGGTCCGCCGCGTCCACGACGGTCAACGCCATGGGCGAAGTCCCCAGGTGCGCGAGGTAAACGTAGCGCCCCTGCTTGAGCAGTTGCATCCCGTCGCCGTGGCCGTTCAGATCGTGGCGGGCCACGAGCCGGACGTTGAACCTTTCGCTTCTCGCTTCGATCTCCTGCGCGGCTTTCGATCTCATCCTATGAAACTCCTCGTTGGAATTGCCTTGTCTATATATTGCCCCGGCGGCGAAGTTGTCAATGGCCTCGCAGATATTGGCGAACATCCCTTTCTGTGTTATGAGGGACGCACCCTGGAGTTACGAAGAACGGGAGTCCGTCATGAAACACCGATTTTTTCTTTCGGCCCTTTTTTTGCTCTTGTCGATACCAAGCCAGCTTCACGCGCAAACGAAGAGGATCCCGGCCGCCTACAGCGCCATCAGCGCAACGCAAACGGGCTTCTACCTGGCCAAAGACGCCAAGCTGTTCGAAAAGCACGGCTTGTCCGTCGATCCGGTTTACGTGGCGGGTGCCAGCCGAATATTTCAGGCGATGATCGCTGGAGAATTCCCGGTGGCTTTAGGCGGCGGAAATATCGTCGGCGCCGATCTTGCCGGCGGCGACATCGTGACCATCGGCGGCGTGGTCAACGTCCCGTCTTTCTATCTCTACGTCCATCCGTCGATCAAACGGCAGGAAGATCTCAAAGGCAAAGCCCTGGGCATCACCCGCTACGGCGCATCCACCGACTTTACATTGCGCTACCTGCTCAAAAAGTGGGGCATGGAACCCGACCGGGAGGTGAAGATTCTTCAAATGGGCGGGCAGCCCGAAATTTTTGCCGGAATGCAGGCCGGCGCGATTCAGGGAGGGATCTTGTCCTCGCCGGGAGACTTTAAGGCGAAAAAATCCGGCTTTGTTCTGCTCGCTAACTTCGCCAAGGTAGGGCTCGACTACCCGACCACCAGCCTCGTTTCTACTCGCTCCACCATTAAGAAGGACCCGGACACCGTGAAGCGATTCTTGATGGCCTACAGCGAGGGCGTGGATCGGCTGTTTCGCGACAAAGAGCTGGGCATGAAAGTAATCGGCGCGTGGACGCGCACTCAAGACCGTGAGACGCTGGAGTCGTCGTACGAGTACGCCACCAACTTTATCGAAAGGCCGCCGCATCTCCCTTACAAAGCCATCGACATGGTGATCGCGCAGACCGCAGAGACGGACCCAAGGGCGAAGGGGCGCAAAGCCGAGGAGTTTATCGACCCGACCTTTTACAACGAGCTTGAGAAGAGCGGCTTCTTCAAAAACTTGTCGCGATAGCCGGGAAAAGGTTTCAGGTTTCTACATTGGAATTCCACCTTCACGGCTCGGCAAGAACGATAGATCAGGCGATCCAGCGGGCAAAAGCGGCTGAAGCGGCGGGCTTCGACGGCCTTTTTTTCGCCGACAGTCAGCTTCATTCTCTCGATCCGTTTCAAGTCCTGGCGCTCTGCGCGACCGCGACCACTCGGCTCCGCCTCGGCACTGCCGTCAGCAACATGGTCTATCGCGATCCGAGCGTGCTGGCGAATTCCGCCGCGACAGTCAACGAGATTTCCCAGGGGCGCGTAATTTTAGGTTTGGGAACGGGAGACGGCCCGGTTTACAGCCTGGGACGCAGCGCGACCAGGCTTGACGCGTTCGAGCAGGGACTTAAAACGATCCACGACCTCGTGAATGGCAGGTCGATCTCCGTGCCCAGAGGCAAGGAGCGGCCGGAGGGGAAAGTGACTCTGCGCGTGGGGAAACTTCCCGTGCCGATCTATATTTCCGCCGAAGGGCCTCGCACGCTGCGGGTGGCCGGCCGCGTGGCTGACGGCGTGATTCTCGGCAGCGGCTTCGATCTCAAAGTTCTCGACTGGGCGCGCGAGCAGATTGCCTCAGGAGCAAAGGAGGCCGGGCGCGATCCATCCGAAATAGACATCATGCCTGCGGGGATGATTTGCGTGGACGACGACGGAAACAAGGCGCGGCGCCTCGTGCGCTCGCGGTTGGCGAACCGCGCGCATCATAACTTTCGATTTACCATGGAGACCGTTCCACCGGATGAAGTCGCCGGAGTGAAGCGCTTCATGGCGGGCTTCGACATCTCCAGGCCAATCGAAGAGCGCATCGATCCGAGCCTCGTCACGGACTATTTAATCCGCCGCTTCACCATCGCCGGCACGCCTGAGGAATGCGCTGAGCGCGTCCGCGAGTTGGCCGCGGCTGGCGTGCAACGCCTGCTGCTGACGCCGCCCGAAGCCATCTACAATCAGGTGCTCCAAGCCTGGGGCCGGCATGTGATCCCGCGCTCGACCTGTTAAGGAGGCCTGCTATGGCCCAGCTCGTTTCGATCATTGGAATTACGCACAACCCCTTCATGCCCCGCCTCTTCAAGCAGCCTAACCGCCCGCCAGGCTGCGCGAAGATCCTCGAGCGGATCGACCTGATGCGCGAGAAGTTAAAGCAATCGAAGCCCGACGTTCTTATCACCATCGGCAACGACCATCTGCACCAATTTTTCATGGACAACATGCCCGCCTTCATGATCGGCAAGATGGACGCCTATGACGGGACGTTTTACGATGAGATCCGCGAGTTCGGCCTGCCGACGCACCGCATCCCCGGCGACGCGGAGCTGTCGGACGCGATTATGGAGGGCGCGTTCGACAAGGGCGTGGACTTCGCGTACTCCAACGAGCTGACTATAGATCACTCCATCATCGTCCCGCTCACCTTCGTCCGGCCGGAGATGGACATTCCCATCGTGCCGATCCTGACCAACTGCATCGCCCCTCCCCTGCCCCGACCGAAGAGATTTTACGAAGTCGGCCAGGCGATCCGCTCGGTCATCGACGGCCTCTCGACTAAGAAGCGCGTCGCCGTCCTGGTGAGCGGCCATCTCTCTCTGGAAGTCGGCGGGCCGAACCAGTTTGAGCGGAAATTGATGGACCCGAATTTCGACGCCTCCGCCGTCGGCTGGATTTCTCAAGGCGACGTGAACGGCGCGGTGAAGAATTGTTCGTTCGATCAGCTAAAAACATCCGGCAACATGACCCACGGCTTCTTGAATTTCATAATGATGATGGGCGTCGCCAACGCCGCCAAACCGTCTCATGCCGAAGGCCTGGACGTCGGGTTTCCCGCAATACCGTTTTTCAGTTGGGAAGGACCGTGAGCCAGCCATTCCCACGCAATGCTGACCGGCCACGTAATAGTTGGCCAGCGGGAGGCTTTCCAGCTATAATGCTCCTGTTTTCTCCGGAGGTGAAGCTATGAAGGAACTTACAAGGATCACTACCGACCAACAGGTCATGGGCGGAAAGCCATGCATCCGAGGGCTTCGCATAACCGTCGGCACGATCGTCGGCCTGATAGCGGCCGGCCACTCTAAGGAAGAAGTTCTCAAGCTTTACCCGTACCTCGAAGAAGCCGATATTGCCGAGGCCCTCGCTTACGCCGCCTGGCGCGCCGAAGAGATCGAGGTCCCGCTCGGTCGCCCGTGAAGGTTCTTGTCGACATGAGCCTTTCCCCGTCATGGGTTCCCCTGTTGGAGCGCGAGAGTTTTCCGGCAATCCCGTTTTTCTATTGGATGTCCCTAAGTAGAAATCGATCACATGCGCGTGTATCGAAAGCGTGCTATACGGAAGTAAGGCGGTACTACACGGAACAAGATATTCATAGTAAACCCACGACAGAACGCCAGTCCTACGATGGATGAGAAGGAAAGACAAACCGTCATTGCTGAACTGAAGGCCATCGGCCGAGAACGGCAGCGCGAGATGTGGCAAAACTATCTTCTGGTACGCGAGGCCTATCTCACTGAGTACGACTTCCCCGAGCTAGACCCAGTGCGTCACGAGGTCGCCCTTTGCCTGGTTTTCGGCTTGCCTCAGGCCGCCATTACACTTACGAACCACCTACTCGAGAGCCTGCTCAAGTACGCACTGATCTACGACCACGCGCTAAAGCATCAGCCCAAAACCCAGCCGCCGCTCGGGGCGGCTACGCGAACTCTCGTAGATTGGCTTCTCCCGGCAAAGCATCTCTATGCCGACAAGGATCTTAACTTCACGATCGACCGTGCGTGCACCGTTGGCCTAATCACTAAAGCTCAGAAGAAACGGCTTCATGAAGTCCGTCAGGATTTCCGAAATGCCTTCTCCCATGCGGACAAGGACAAGACTTTCCGGGATGCAATAACACAGGTCACTGCCGCGCATGTTAAGGGCGAAACAATAGCCACCGAGCCACCTGAACAAGTGCCCGTTGCCAACTTGCTCATCGGCCAGGGATTCTTTCAAGTCACGCATGCTCAGCAGAGCGCAGTGCCGTATTTTCTCTACATCGACCGCCTCGCTCGCGAGATCAGAGCGAAGGTTTTCTCAGGGGGTAGCCACGGAGACGACGGGGTCTAACAAGTAAAGCGTTGGAGCTGAGTAACTACTATGGGTGACACTTTACTAGGTGTCGTCAACGCATTCGCGGTGGTTGTACTTGCCGGAATCACCTACTGGTACGCCCGATCAACCAGCCACATGCTGGCCCAAATGAAGGTTCAGGCCGAAGCAACAGCCCGGCAGGCAGAGGCGACTCAGGCGACTCTCGAGCTCATGAGGCGCGCTGCCTTACCGGAGTGGGACATGTACCCGTCATTCAGCCCACAAGAGGTTCTCCTCAACATCACGAACAACGGCGAATCCCCGGGCCGAAACATCCGAGTGGAACTGGTTCCCAATCCTCCTGGTGAGAAGAAAGCAGCCTCACTCAGCGACGTGCCACCCGCAAGCCGCGTGGTTCGGCCACGCGACAACTTCCGGCTCCGCTTGACGTCAGAGGACCCGCCGTACGAGGGCACTTTGGTCATCCGTTCCGCGGGTCGCTGGGGAGCCGAACAAGTCGACCGTTGGCATATTCGCCTTCATCGGCGCGACTATGGCCATCACGAACTGGAGCTTATAGAGCTTGGCCGCACGACCGAGTGTGGCAGCACCAAAGGTCTCCCCCCCGGTTCGGCCTGACCAGGCTGGTTCTGCCGGCGAGATTAGGGTGATGAACGGAATCGAAGCCATATCGGAGAGAAAAGGGATGCTCAGATCCCTTTTTGAAGGGAGCAGGAAACGATGGAAATGATTTGGTTTCTTATCGCTTTAACTTTATTTCCAGACAAAGAGAGGCCACAAGACGGTGCGCATAGTGGACCTACATTCTGAAGACAGTTACTTTGGCCAGCGTCGCGAGTTATCCGACGCTTTTATCAGGGTTTGGGGAGATGTTCAGTCCAGAGGACACGGTTGGTATTGCATCCGCGCAGTAGTTCGGGTACCCATCCCAAACTCGCACCAGTGGTCTTCGGGCGATGTCATCTATTTTAGCTGTGTTCGCGTGTCCCGGATGTGAAAGGCTGAAGTGGATAAAAGACGCTCGTTTTAATGATCGACGTAGACTTACCGAACCTAGCAGAAAACTTTAAGTGCATGGTAAGGGGAACACAGTGGATTTGATAAAAGAACTATGGCGGGGCGATGTTCCTCTATCAAGAACATTTTGGGTTTTTTTATTTGGTGTTAATTTTTTACTCAACGCAGCATTTGTGTACCTAAACTTTCAGCCAGACATATTGATAACTGCAATCGGTGTGAGCTTCTATTTATTGTTACTTTTATTTTTTATCATTTATGGTCCCTTCATCCTCATAGCAACCTGGAAAAGTGCAAACAAACATCAAGGTTTTCAACTCAACGCTGTCGCTGCAAAATTTGCGGTAATACTTGCCTGGGGCAGATATCTTCAGTCACTTGCCAAGTTTGCTGAGGAATTTCTCGGTTAATCATGCCTAACAACAGGGCGGAGAAAGATACGGCACGGCGGAGCTGCTGCGCTTCTCACCCTCAACGTTCGGCCAAAGAATCGCCGTGTTGACAGCGATCTCCTCGCCAGGCACGATTGGGCCATGACGAAAACGATAGAATTTGAAACCGAGCTGACTGGCGGTTCCACCCTGAGGATACCTCCGGAAATTGCCGCTGGCTTGCCGTCAACGGGAAAGGCGACCATTGTGGTTTTTGTGAACATGGATCCGGACGACAACGCATGGCACAAGGCGGCATATGAGCAGTTTCTGAGCGGTGACTCAAGGGAAGACGCGGGCTATGACAAGTACCGCTGAACTCGGCGCAGGATGGAGAGAAGTGCTAGGTCGGTCGGAAAAAGGCGGAGTCTTTCCCAGATCTGGTTCTATCGGATCTAGCTTTCCATCGCCCTTGCAGGGTCCTGACACTTGAGGCAGACTTATACCGACTTGGAGGTTTAGCATGGAGCATCCGTCGATTCAGGAGCCGCCGGGATTCAATAAGCTTCCGAAAGCGGATCAGATCCGCTATTTGCAGGCGCTCTGGGACCGGATCGCTGAGAATCCGGCTGACGTTCCTGTACCGGAGAGCCATCTGCAAGTGGCGGAACAAAGGCTTGCCGACTACCGTCGCGACCCGACTCAGGCACAGCCGGCGCACAGCGTACTTGATCGGTTATCCAAGAGGAAGCGGTGACCGCGCCACTACATTAGACAGCCGCAGTCGAGTGGAGAGTGAACGATGAAGAAATCGTTGTGGCTGACACTTTTCCTCCTCGCTCCGTTGCACGCTTCAGCCCAAGACCATTCTTCCCCCTATGCCGGACAGCAAGGGCAGGAGATCAAGGCGCTGTCACAGGATGAGGTCAAAGGCTACATGACCGGCCAGGGGATGGGGCTTGCCAAAGCCGCGGAGCTGAACGGCTACCCCAGCCCGCTGCGCGTCCTGGAGCTGGCGGGGGAACTCAAACTCTCGGACGAGCAGAAACAGCAGGTGGAAGAGATTCGGCAAGTGATGTTGCAGGAGGCAAAACGTCTCGGGCCGCTTATTGTCGAGAACGAGAAGGAGTTGGATGCCCTCTTTGCGAGCGGGAAAATCACCGAAGGCAAACTGCGCACGTTGGTCGAAGAAATCTCCCGCCTCCAGGGAGAGCTGCGCACGGCGCACCTGCAAGCGTATCTGGACTTGAAGTCCATCCTCACGGAGGAGCAAGTCAAACGGTACAACCAGCTGCGCGACTACGAGGCGAAGAAAGCGGGCGCACAGCACAAGAGCCACTGAACTACCCCGCAACAAGCTGCGAGGTATCGAAAAACTTTATGATAATTTTCCCCAAAGTTGTCACCCCCGAATGTCTTTATCGGGGGTCCAGTCCGAGTTTCACCTGGATTCCCGCTAAAAGCATGCGGGAATGACGGACTTCGACCCATTCGACTTTGCTCAGGGTCATGGTGAGGAAGATCGAACCATGAGAAGACTTGGAATCCCCGTTACGCAGCAAGCCGCGGGAAATTGACCCGAACAGATTAAAAAGAAAAATGAGTTGCCGGAGGAGGCACGCATGAGCAAGTATCTGATAAACAAATTCATCCATCACGTCAACATGAACGAAGCGGCGGAGAAAGAGTACAAGACCGCGCCGCGCGCCTACGTTGAGAAGTGGGAGAAAGGCGAGAAGCTGACGCTCGCGGCGGAAGAGCGCGACGCGCTCTGCAACCGCGACTACGGCAAGCTCTACGCCCTGGGCACGCACCCGTTTACGCTCTGGAGCTTCACCGAAGCGGTCTGGTCGCACGAAGTGCCGCGAGAAGAACTGGTCAAAGATTACAAGGAAAAAGCCGCCAAGGCCGGCTACCCGGACTTCAAAACGTAAATCAATTTTAGATTTTGGATTTTAGATTATCGGATTCCAATCGAAAATCGGCAATCGAAAATCTAAAATCCTTTTGTCGCTTCGCTAAGTGCGGTTAAGCCGCGCCATCGCCGCCTTGAGACTCGCCCGCATCCGCTCCAGAGAATTGGCGAGGTCCCCGATCGCATCGTTCGACTCGATGTCGATGGGCGTTTCCAGATCTCCCATGCTGACTCTATCCGCGATCTCTTTCAGGCGAAGGACGCGCCGGGCAATTCCCCGCGTAAGAAAAACGGCAAGGGCGAGCCCGGCTGCCAACGCTCCGACCAGAAGACCGACGATAGGAAAAACGGCTTGTCGGACCCATGGTTTTAGGCCCTCCTCCCAGACGGCGACGGAGACGTTTCCCAAACCCCCCTCAAGAATGGCCGCCGTGGTTTCGTAAACCGGACTTCCTTGGATGACAAACCCTCGCTGCTGCGGCAGCTCCCGGGCGTCGGGAGCCGAAGTTTCGCTCAAAACGGCAGGCGGAGTGGCCGGGCTGTGGGCGATGACCGTCCCTTTTTGATCCCTGATCAAAGTGTAGGCGACGCCCGGGAGGAACGAATACCTCATGGCCAACGCGTAAAGATCGGGAATATTGCCTCGCGATAGGTGCGTCGCTGCGCCGTCAGCCAGGTTTGTCGCGAGGTCCAGGGCGCGCCTTTCGAGGTCGCTCCTGAACACCCTGCTCATCTGATAATGCACAAGGGCCAGAGCGAGAAGACCGAACAATATTATTCCACCGGCCAGCCCACCGACGATTTTCCACTTTAGCCCAAAGCGTCGCGGCCCCGCGCTCGACGGCCTGTCCCCATTGTGGGTTTGCGGGACTCGCGTTGCCTCCGTCATTTCTCCTCCTCGCCGGCCCGGAGCGCGCGGATCTCCTCCGACATCACTGCGCCGTACCGGGCCTTCAACCTTTCGCTTAAAATTTCCCGGCTCGTCAGCTCGACAAGCTCGCGGAAACGCCACCTGGGAAATGCTTCTATAGATTCACCCATCGCGCCGATCCGCTCTCTTACGACCAAGGCGGCCATGGGTCCCATCGCTTCAGTGAGCGCAGAGATCATCCGATCGAAGAATGGACGGGACACGCTCTGCCGCGCCTTCGAACCCACTCTGGCCGCCAAGCGCCGGCGCAGAGACTCCGGAAAAGCGCCTACTTGCTTCGGGCCGCCGTCGGTTCCCGCTTCGCCCTTCGGAAGCGACCCCGCAAAAGATTTTTCGACCTCCGAGAGCGCCGGAGATTTCGCCGTTGCTGAATCGACGGACTGAGGCGGTTCTTGCGGTAGCGGCACAGGGGCGGCCTGCACAGCCTCAGCGGCGATCGTCTCCTCGTCGGCAACGACGCCAGGCGTCGGCGGCACCGGCAGATTCAGATCCCGCGCGACTTCTTCGATCATCGCGGCGTCGACGGCCGTCTTGCCCGCCGCGTGCGCCGCCAGCATGCCGTTGTTACAGAGAACGTTGATCAGCCGGGGAATGCCGCCGGAATAGGCGTGGATGGCCTCCACGGCGCTTGCGGGAAATATCGATGGGCCGCCGCCCGCGACCTCCAGCCGCCTGGCGATGTATTCCTTGCACTCGGCCGGACTCAGCGGGCTTAGATGATGCCGCACCGCCACCCGCTGCTTGAACTGGCGCAGCTCCGGCGCGTTGAGACGCGCGCCCAACTCGGGCTGGCCCACGAGGAGGATCTGAACCAGCTTGTCCTGCGAGGTCTCGAAATTGGACAGTAGCCGGACGCTCTCCAGCACTTCCACCGACAGGTTCTGCGCCTCGTCAAAGATCAGCGCGACGTCGTCTCCCTTGCGATAGGAGTCCAGGAGAAACCCGTTCAGCAGGACGAGATAGTCGTAGATGTCCTTGGGATGCTCCCTTGGGGGAATGAGATCGAGGTCGTCGCAAACCGAACGGAGCAGGTCGGTCGGGTTGGAGATCAGGCCGGAGACGGCGGCTATGTGGGTGCGGCCGTCGTTCAACTCTCTCAGCAGCGAATGGATCGCCATCGTTTTGCCCGTGCCCACCTCTCCCGTAAGCACGACGAACCCGCGGCGGGCCTTGATCCCGTAGATCAGCTGCGCCAGCGCGGCGCGGTGGCTCGGGCTTTGATAGAGAAAGGTCGGATCGGGACTGACGGCGAAGGGCTGGCGGAGCAAGCCGAAATGTTCGCAGCAAGCGGGAATCATCCTGGCCGAAACAATCGCAATGAATCAAGTTTCTGTCAAGGATTTTATTTCGTTTTGGCTTTGCTTTTGTCCGCCGGATAAAAGTATTCGTAACTCCCATCTTCCACTTTCTTGAAAACCTGCGAGACGCTCTTCCACGGCTCTTTGGCGTAGTCCGCATAGCGCCCCGGCGCGCTGACGCCGGCGATATGCGGCACCCAGTCCTCCGCTAGCAACTCTCGCGGGTCGCCGTAGCGCGAACTCAACGCCCGGACTTCGGGGCTGTCCAGCGCGGTCATGCGCCCTTTGTCGATCAGCGTCACCCAGGTGTTTTTCGTGCCGCGCACGCGCAGCCGATAGGTCGAGAAATAGGTGTGGATGTGAAACCAGTGGTCGTTGGGGAGATTGTTCTTCGTGGTGAAGTCCACCCATTCCTTCGCCCACTCCGGATTGTCCGGGCCGTGGTGCACGCGAATCCCGTGGCCGAAATGGATCACGCCGCTGCGGTTGCGCTCGGTGGTGTTTTCTCCGCGCATGTTTTCATCCGGCCGCTTGAAATATTTGGGATTGGTCCCGAAGGCGACCTCATAGAGCAGCCAATAGCCGGGACGGTCGTGATAGGGGTAGGTCAGCTCGTTGATCTGCGGGTACTTCAGAAATTCCCGCCAGGTCTCGCCGTAGAGGCCGCCCCCTTTGACCTCGCTGATATAGCCGTCTTTCAGATGCACCTCCACTTTGGGAAAGTGGCCCGCGTGGTTGGCCGTCCCGGCGATGACGCCGCTCGGTCTGGGCGTGGGAGAGCGGGCATTCCACTGTTTCTGAAACGCCGGATATTCCACGACCGAATACGGGAACCTGCCGGTCGCCTGATTGGGAAACATGTAGAGATGCCCCTGCTGGTAAACGCCGCGCGCCCACCGAGCCGCCATGTCTTCGGTCAGGTCGGAAACGAGGTTCGTCCCTTCCGGATCGGTGATCTCCATGCGGTCGGTCCAGCCAAGCGGCTCGATCGTTCTCTCTTCGACGAGCCTCCAGACGTCGCCCGGAAACGACGCGATCTTGCTCATCACAGTCCAACGGTTGTCGAAAACCATGACGCCCAGATATTTACTCTCATAGGGCCGCAGATGTCGCCTGAGCGAGGTCGTGCCGCCGGTACCCCAGAAGACTCCTTTGAGCGTCGGATTTTTCTCCAGATATTCGCGGATGCCTTTGGCAATGTTTTCCCGCTCCAGTTTCTTCTGTGCCTCCTTCAACCGGTCGGGAAGCTCCGCGCGACCGGCCGGATAGAGCGCGTCGTAGAGATCGGGGCGGCGACCTTTCAGCCATTTCTTCGGCGTCTCCGGGTCGGGAAACATCTCTTCAATCCAGCGCCGCGCCTCCATATATCCCTGCTCCGACGTGGATTGCCGGCGCGCTGTGCGCAGCTCCAACGCGTCCGCCCGGCTCACGCCGACCATCTCGTAGTCCGGCGCGACGTGCACTTTGACGCCGCGCTCTTCGGCCGCCCGCTTGATCGCCTCGACCACCATATCCTCCGCGGCGGCAGTGGTAATGAGCGCGATGGATTCTCCCGGCTTGATGCTCCCCAGACCGTCGCCTTGCAATCCGCTCGTCTGCCGCGCGATCGCCCGCGCGTAGGGCATCACATCTTCAATCGACTTCGGCGGCTTTAAGTAAGAAGGAAACCGGGGCGGTGAGTATTTGGCGCCCTCCGCGCTCCATGCGCCATAAGCCAGCGCCGCTAAGCTAGCGACCGTGACGAACGCTAACGAACGTCTCATATAGAGCAACCCCCTTCCTTCATCATGCATCGCGCATTCTGCATCCTGCCCTGACTTACCAGTTTCCACATGTCGTCCTTCGACTCGGCTTCGCCTCGCTCAGGACGACCCTGAGCCAGGGCCGACGGCCAGAGGCCGTGGCCCGTGTCGAAGGGTCGAGGGCACGAACAGCCGCTCCGGCTCGATGGACGCCGGAAGCGCTCCCATGCGCCAGAGCAGATCGAGAAACGCGGCGATGTTTTTCCGCTGGTTTTCGTCGAGGCCGTAACGATGAGGGTCTTCTCCGAGCAGTTCCAGCTCGCGCCGCGCGAGTTGCTCTTCCTCCGCGCTCCGATATTTGGCAGCCAGGTCGTTCGCCCGCGAAAACGCTTCAGCCAGCTTTCGTGGCAAGGCTGGATCGCCCTTCAGCAGATTGGCGCTCACCACCGCCGTGTCGGTGATCGGGTAAAGTCCGGTGCGGCGGTAAACCTGGGCTATCGTTTCCGCGTCCTGGATAAGCGGCCGAAGGCCGGGAAAGCGCACCAGGGCTTCATCTTCGCGGGCGCCGCCGAAAAGCGACCAGTATCGCGGACCGGTCGTGACGACCACCGCATCGAGCTCGCCTCGGAGCAGGAGCTTGAAGTTTTCTACATCGCTGTCGGCGCCGCGCTTGAGCGCGAGACCGAGCCGATTGTCGGGGAGCTTCCCCGGATCGCCGCAATGCCAAATCACATCGGCAGGATTGACGCCGTAGCCCTGTTCAAGCATCAGCATGATTCCGGCCACCGTGCCTGAAACGATCGTCAGGCGCGAGCCAACTTTTTTCCCCGCGAGATCTCTTGGACGCGCGACGCCGAAGCCGGCGCGAACTATAATGTTGCGTTGCATGTGCTCGCGCCCGAAGAAGACTGGAATCCCGACCGGAGGAGCGCCCGCCAGGACATCGAGCGCCAGGCGGCGCAGTCCGTTTTCCCCCACGTCCAGCTCCTTGGTAGCGACAAACCGATCCGGGGCGTGGTTAATAGCTGACGAACAATCCCACCGGACGCCGGGAATCTGCACGCTGCCGTCCGCGATTGCCCCCGTCCACGGAGCCGGAGGAACGACCATTTTTAATCGAACCGGCGCTGCTTCACCCATGAACTTTATCCGTCCGCCCGCCGGCCGGCCTTCCGGCTCTTCTCCTGCACGAAATTTCCGTCCCGCATGTGATAAACTTTCTTGAACTGCTCCACCGCCTTGGGGTCGTGGCTCGCCATGATGACCGTTTTGCCGTGCTGCTCGGCGAGCGAGGCGAAGAGCGTGGCCATGGCAACGGTGTTTTCGGTGTCGAGGTTGCCCGTCGGCTCGTCGGCCAGGATGAGCGACGGATCGTTCGCCAAGGCGAGCGCCACGGCCACGCGCTGCTGCTCGCCGCCGCTCAGCTCCTCGGGCCGTTTGTGCATTTTTTCTTTTAGCCCCACGAGTTCCAGAAGCCCTTCGCATTTGCGCGCGCGCTCGACGCGATGCGCGCCGGCGATCAGCATCGGCAGCTCAAGATTCTCATAAGCCGTGAGGGTCGGAATCAAATTGAAAAACTGGAAGACGAAGCCGACTCTCAGCAGCCGATATTTTTCCAGCTCGCGCTCGGTCAGGGAGGTGAGCTGCTGCCCGCCGACGTGGATCTCCCCGCCGCTCGAATGATCGACGCCGCCCAACAGGTTCAGCAGCGTCGTCTTGCCGCAGCCGGACGGCCCCATCAGCGCCACCGCCTGGCCGGAGTCGATGTCCCAATCGATCGCCTTGAGGGCGTGCACCTCCTCCGCCGCCGTCCGGTACAGCTTCGTCAGGCCCACAACTTTGACTGTCACGCCGCGGTTGGAAAAAAACCCATCTTCTCCCATCGCAACCTCCAACTAGAACAATGGAGCATTGGAACAGTGAAGCATTGGGGTACTGTGCTCCCTTGATCTACTGCTCCACTGCTCCATTATTCCATTAACTTTTCCCTTGCCGATCTTCTGAACACCCACAAACTAAACAGCAGCGCGATGGCGGTGATCACGGCGAACAGCGCCACGCTGATCCAGATCGTCAAGTCCGATATCACCAGACGCGTCGGCAACAGATGCACCACCGATTTAAGCTCGCGCAGGTTCCAGATCAGATTCGTCAAGCCGAAGCCGGCGGCCATCGCGATCCCGATGCCGATCAAGAAACCAATGATCGCGGGCGCGAGCAGCGTCGAGGCGAAAAACCTAAAGAGCAAAACCGGCGGCGCGCCGCGCACGCGGAGCAACCCGAGAGTGCGCCGCTCTTCGAGGTAGTTGGTGAGCACGATCGCGATGATGGCGATGATAGCGAGAGCCATGCCGCCCAGCAGGTAGATGCGCATGTTCTCCAGCGCGAGGAAGATAAACATATCGCCGCCGACTTTCTTTAGCTCGCGCTTGAGTTCCCTGACCTCCAGCGGGCGGACGCGCAGCGTCCGGCCGATCGTCGTCACGATCGCTTCCGTGTCGGCGCCGTCTTTCAATCGCACGAGGAGGAGCACGCGCGGAATGAGCGCCTTTAAGTTGGCGATCTTGGGGTTGTCCATCGTCGCCGTGAGATAGGCGTCCGTGCTTGAGAGATAATTCAGGTAGTCGATCCGCGCCGAGACGTAGCTCTGGCGGTCCGAGACGCTCCGCGGCGGCATGCCGGGGAGAAACCCGATCACGCCTCCGGCCGGAACCAACACGGGCTTTTTCTCCAGATCGGCGCCCAGCAGGACAGGCTCGCCAGCGCCGAGATTCCAAAACTCCGCCACCGGCGGCGAGGCCGCCACCTTTTCCTCCTTCAGATCCCGGATGATCCGGCTGAAATCGCCGCCGACGCCGAGCTTCTCCTCGAAAAAGGCCGTTTTGAGATAGCGCTCCGGATCGGAGATCAGGTAAAGCGGCACGCCGCTCAGGCCGTAGCCGGGGAAGAAAAATCCCGGCAGCAGCGCCTCGAAGATATAGTCGACCGAGAGGATTTTATCTTGCGGTAAAGAGGCCAGGCGCTCTTGCAGCGCGCTCCTGAGCGCCTTGACCTGCCCTCCCAAGCCTTGCTCAAGCTGTTCGGCAGAGGCCAGATCGCCCGGACCGACGGCGATATGCAGCTCGCTGCCGATCTGCACGGTGGCGCCGCGCAGCGCCCGGTCTTCGAACGATTTGGCGCCGATGCTCGGATAGAGGCTGACGCTCGCCATGAGCGCGACGATCAGGAGAAAACTGGCGATGCGGTGGGGCTTGAGCGCCATGTGCCGCAGGGAAAGTTTCCGCAGCACCCCGGCGATAAACAGCGTGATGAAGGTAAGCAACGCGCTAATCAATTTTCTACGGGACACAAGCAGCGCGACGATCCCATAAACCAGTAGAGGAAGCGCGACAAAATTCAGCAGGCGGTCCGCCGTGACGATGGAAGCAACCGAATAGGCCCAAAGCTCGGTGGCGTCTTCGCCGAGAACCAGCCGGTCGGCGGGATTAAAATCTCCAACCCACGCCGCCACTTTGTAGAGGCCGACCAGCAGCGCCAGGACCTGCATGAGGCCGAAACGGGCCCGCGCCTCCGCCGCCTCCGAGACCGCCACCCGCCGCGAAGCTTCCAGCGGCGAGATGCGAATCGCGTAGCGCACCAGCCGGCGGCTGATCCAGAGCGCCAGCACCAGTCCCACGACGAGGAACGATAGCATCTGCAGCGGGCCTTGAATCCGCGACAGCAGCTCCCACGGTAGAAAATTCTTTTCGTAGATCAGCAACGGCAACACCGTGCCCAATACGATGCCGGCGCCGCCGCCGATCAGCCCGCCTAGGCCGATCGACATCAGCAGGCTCTGGCCGAGGAGTTTTCCCGGCACGCCGCGCAGCCGCATCAATCCGAGCTTTCTCCGCTCGTTGAGGATGAGCAGGGCCGACAGATTCGACGCCAGCATCCAGGCGATCCCCAGGAGCGGAATGGCGATCAGCAGCGTCGCAAACGCCAGCAAGTGCGATATCTCCGACATGCGACTCAACAGGACTAAAATCGCGTTGTCGACGAACAGCGTCGGACTCAGCGTCTTGACCTGCTCTTCGATATCCGCCTGGAGCCGCACTAAATTCGCCAGCGAGCCCTGGATGTCCCACCCCGAGATGAGCCGTTTTCGGTCGATGCGGGCGAGATGGACCACCTCGGGAAGATACTCGCCGGCGGTTACGTGAAGATCGCCGTCGTCGTGCAACGCGCCGCGGGAGAGTCGGTCGAACCACTGCAGCGTGTCAAAATCGTGCGGGATCACCAGGATCACGCCGATGTAAGGCACGAACGAGATCGAGCCGATCTCGTCCATGAAATAGCGGTTGACCTCGGAGCGCTCCAGCCGAACGACGCCGCGCAGCGGAATGTCGAACAGGTCCTGCTCGTCCGCGCCTTTTCCTCCATGCGTATTCACTACGACCGTGAAGTTCTTTGCGCCTTGCAATGCCAGGAAGGCTTTGCCCATCTGCTGCTCCGGACCCACCAGAGCGAGAACGGCGCCGCCACGGTTCCCCTTCACGGGCCACGCCTCCGGTGGCAGCAGCGAAGTGTCCGTGGCGGAGAGAATGGAGACCCAGGGCGCGGCGAGCGGCTTGCCGTCCACTTGAAGAATCGCTTCCGGCGGCGGCTTCGCCCGCAGGAACGTCAGACTCTCGACGCGTTCGATGCCATCCACGCCTTTAAGTTTAGGCGTGACCTCTTTCGAGAGAGAAAACTCGGTCGTCTGGTAGAGCGCAACGTCCCACGAAAGACGCGAGAGCTGGTCTTCGATGTAGAGCTTGAGCGCGTGGCGCGAGGCGAGATTGATCGCCGCGAGCAGTCCAGCGGTCAGCAGCGTCACCACACCGAAGGCCAGCGCCGCCCTACCGCCCAAAATCCTTGCGAGTCGTAACCGGATGCGAATCACTTTATCTTCGGTCCAGTGCAAAATAAAAATTGCAAAATGCAAAAGTCAAAATTTCAGACCGCCTCCCCATTTTGCAAATGAACAACCCCGCAGCAAGCTGCGGGGTATCAAGAGGCCCTCGGATGACCTTCCCCCAAGTTGTCACCCCCGAATGTTTTAATCGGGGGTCCAGTCCGAAATTCGCCTGGATTCCCGCTAAAAGCATGCGGGAATGACGGACTCTAGCAGAG
>JBGPGE010000045.1:0-32425 GCA_041483675.1 Binatia bacterium | reverse complement strand
ACGGCAGACCGGTGTATTCACGGATTGGGCGAACACGCAGCGGGCCGTGGACAAGTATGCCGGGGCGCGCTTCAAGTCCTTCCCGACCCGTGCGGAAGCCGAGCAAGCATTTAGCCGCGGCAGCCACGCAAGCATTCCGCCCAAAACGGCCAGCAGGCAAAAAACCAGCACACCGGACAGCGAACGCAGTGCCGCCCATCCCTCTCAACAGTTCGATGTCAGCATTTATTGCGATGGTGCCTGTGAACCCAACCCAGGCAATGCCGGCTCCGGCATCGTGGTGTATCGAGCCCGCGAACTCGCGCAATTGTGGTTTGGCTTATACAACCCCATGGGGACCAACAACACCGCCGAACTGAACGCGCTCTATCACGCATTGCGCATGGCCGAAGCGGAAATCAAGACCGGCAACACCGTCGAGGTGTGCAGCGACTCGGCGTACTCGATCAACTGCATTCGCAGTTGGGCGCCGGGCTGGCAAAAGAAAAGCTGGAAAAAAGCTGGCGGCGAGATCAAGAACCTGGAAATCATCCAGGACTGTTACGCGATTTACCAACGCATTGAAGAAGAACTGAACCTCACCCACGTCGCCGCCCACATCGGCACCGAAGGCAACGAACTCGCCGACCGCATGGCCATGCTCGGCGCGCAGCGCAAAGAAAGAGAACTGCGTCTGTATCGGGGAAAAATAGATATTCCGACGCTGCTCAAGATGCAAGCGGGGTGATCAAGAAAGCACGCCTACGAATTCAGCTTTGCAAAGAAAGCGGACAGCGAGCTTTTGCAACGCATGGCTCAGATTGGACGCATGGCACCCGAAAAAACTGGCAACCTCCGACGCCTGGTATCCCTGGTCCAGCACAGCCGCCTCGATAAAACCGCGTCGCACTTCACCTACGGTTCTGCTCTTTCCCCGTCTTACCACCGCTTGCTGTTCCAGCCCCGCAGGCCCGAAGCGTGGACACGCGGATGGCGAGACATGAGCCGTCACTACCGCAATGAACGCAAATACCGCAACACTGACACGGGGCCTGACCTTCCGCCAGTCCCGATTCATCGCCACACCTCGCGGCTGTCGCCCGTAGTAAATTCGATACAAGCCATTCCGATTCCGGCCCGCTCACGATTTCCGGCAGTGCGTGATGATCCCGATCCGGAAGATCACGAACTCGGCGGGTCGTACCGGTGCAACGCCAATCTGACAGACGAGCCGGCCGTTGTCGAGATCGTCTTGCGTCATAGTCGTCCGGTCGCAGCGAACAAAAAAAGCTCGATCGGCCGTCACCCCCACAAGCGCCCCTTTATGCCACAAGTCGAGGAGAAAATCCGCCACCGATGCGCGTACCTTCGCCCAGAGGTTATCGCCGTTAGGTTCGACCACCGCCCACTGGAGTCCCCGATCGATGGACTCTTCGAGGAAAATAACCAGGCGCCGAACGTTGATGTATTTCCAATCCTGTTCGGCGCTTCGCGTGCGCACGTCCCATAGGAGGATGCCTCGACCGACGTTACTAAAATCGCGAATAGCGTTAACTCCGCCATCGCTGAGGGATTCCATTTCGTTCTCGCTCAAAGTCAAGCCCAGGCCGACAGCGCCGCGTAAGTCGGCTTGCGCGCCGGTCGGCGCTGTCCAAACGCCGCGCTCGGTATCGCTGCGCGCATAGATTCCTGCCACATGGCCCGACGGTGGCAGTGCCGTCGTAGCCTCTTTCGCTGTAGTAACTTCGAGCCAAGGACCATAAACGGCGGCATAGCTACTGGTTATCTGGTTGATGGCTGCATCGGATTGGCCAAGATCGCGCGCGCCTCCGGGCGAATCTATGAGGACGATACAACCCCGTTGCGTTTCGCATTGAGCCAAGGCGGCCGCGAGGATGGCACGCCTTGACCGCGGGCGCACCCGTGGATGCAGCGCGTCCGGTATGGCGAGGATGGATATCTCGTCAATGTCGGCGAGCGCGGCAAGACCGCGACGCTTCAATGGCATGGCTTTGCGATGACCTATGAATTCGGCGGCGGTGACCGGCGCTTTGAATCCGCTGCCGATGCGGGCGATGTAAGCCTTCCGTCCGCCATTGGCGAAGAAGCCTTCTACGGCAAAGGGCAAAAATCCATCGGCCGGGGTGGTTGCGGTACCGTATAGCCGCTTAAAACCCGTCAAGCTCGTCACGCGCTTCGCGCGATAGGGACCGCGCGCGGCAAAGCCAACGAAACCCGCAACATCAGTGGAAACAGCGGCAATCGAATGCGCAACGGTTTGCGCCTCTTCGACGTAAACGCCAGCGGTATTAGTTTCCGTCATAGCTTTTTCACTGTCACAGGACGTCACTTGGATCGCAGCGCGTAGGAACTGCTGCCATGGTTACAATAGCTTAAGCAGAGTCGCTTACGAAGGGCTATTCCAAGCGCCGCCTCTGGTCACGCCGAACAGAGCCAACGATAGGGATCGAATTCGCAATCAACCTCGGCGCCTCGTGGGGCAAAGGGGAAATGCGTTAGGCGCCTGATCGGAGGCTACCGTAGAGGCGCTCGGGGGTAACGAGAACCGGGTTTCGCTCTTCATCCCGCATTTGCTGAATCCCCAGGGTCAGGCTTAGGCCTGGACTTCTAAACAATCTATCCCCCGCTGGCTATTTCACGAGTCACTAAGTAATGAGAATTTGCAGCATCCACCATGACCACCAAATTTACTCTTCCTTCTGCATCACCGACTTCTTAAACTCCGTGCGCATCTCCGATTGCAACCGGCCGAGACGATAAGTTTTCCAGTCGATGAATTTCCCGCACTCCGCCAACGCCGGATGAACTTCTTGGATTTTCCGCCACATCTCCTGGACGATGAAGCGATAGTCGGGATGGCCCTGGGGCATGCTCCGCAGCTCGCAGATAAACACCGCCTCGCGCAGATTCATTTTCATGGCCCAGCGAATCTTGTAGGCGAACGGGACGACATATTGGGCCTCAAGTGGAAGATCGCGGTGGATTTTCTCATAGACCGACGCCGCCTGCTCCATACAGCGATCGAAGTCGGATTTGAAACCCGCGTCGACAATTTCCCGCGGCGTGTCGTAACCGTGAGCCGTCGTGAAGTCCTGCCGCTCCTGGGTGAGGATTCTATGGCGGTGAAGATCGCGGTAGAGCCCGAGATTGCCGAGAATGTCGAAGGTGTAATAGAGCTGCTCCAGCGCCCGTCCCGGCTTGTCGCGCCTGTGGCGGCGTCGTTTTAGATATTCATCCAGGATGTTTTTGCGCTCCTCCGGCTTAAGCTTCGCAGCCAGCTTCCGTAATTCCGCGAGCGGGTGGCGCGAGTGAGGATAGAGGATCGCCGCGACGATCTTCTCCTCCGCATCGCGGTCGTAGTCCACCAGGGTCACGGGCTCCGCCGCGTGGGTTGGCAGTTCCTTAACTAACCGGGAAGCCAGGGAGCGGGTGGCGCTAGAGGTCTCCGCCATGTAGTCGCTCTTCTTCGCCCGCTTGACGAAGGATGGAATGAGCTGGTTCAACTCGCGGTGCATCGCCACGGCGACATTCTTCGCTTCGGTCAGTTCCTGTGAATAAAGCTTGGTGAGCAGGTATTCGAACGCCTGGCCGACGCCGAAGAAGCCGACGTTGGTGAGCGTCGCGGCGGGCAGGTAGCCGCGCAGCGCGTCGCAGGTCTGCGCTCTGAGCGTTGCGCGATAGGCCGTCTCCGCCCATTTCTTCAACTTGTCGTCTTTCACCGCCTCGCGGTAGCTGAGCGGCGCGCCGCTTTCCGGGTGGCGCAGCTCTACATCTTCGATCGGTAGCGAGCTCTTGATGAACTCCATCATCGGCGCCATCTGCCGGGAGTAGGTGTCAAAGAGGAGTTGCATCAACTCGAGGTAATCGTTCCGGTGAGACGAAGCGACGATCTTGGGCTCGCGATAGAAGAGATAGTTGCCGTTTTCATCCTTTTGATCGAAGCGCACGTAGCGCGTCGATTTCTCCAGCGGCGCGATACCGATGCGGGCGTCTTCGAGAATCTTGGCCGCAACGTTGGAGATCTTCTCGCAGGCGATGTGCGCCCCGCCGAGCTGCGCCACCGAGTCGTCGCCGTAGCCGACGAGCACCCGGTCGTAGAAGGCGCGGGCCTTGTTGAGCGCGGCGCTCTGGTCGCTTGCTGGAACCGAGCCGCCGAGCAGGTCTTTTAATGCCAGCTCGGGGTCGCCGAGGAATTCATCCAGAAACGTGCGTCGCAGGCTCTTTGTGGAGCGGCTGTAACGGGAGAACAACGCTCCGGCGACTTCCTGGGGCAGCTTGAGGCCGAAGATCGTCTCGGTCAAGTTGGTGAAAAAGGGGGCGAGAGTCCGCTCTTCTTCGACAGTGAACGATTCGCTCATCGAGATTACGCCTCCAATGATCTAGCTCGGCAATTTTATTCGCTTCTGTGTTAATAACAAGCGAAAAATTGGCGCCTATCGCTGCAGCGGGAAGTGAGCCAGGAATTGGCGATAAAATAATTTTAGTTCTTCAGGCTTCCGTGTGGCTCACCGCAGAGGCGCAGAGGGCGCGGAGTAAAGAGTTTTTGAATGAATCACCCCACAGCAAGCTGCGGGGTATCAAGAGGCCCTCGGAGGACTTTTTCCCAACTGGTCACCCCCGAATGTTTTAATCGGGGGTCCAGTCCGAAATTCGCCTGGATTCCCGCTAAAAGCATGCGGGAATGACGGACTCTGTATTTGTAGGGGCAGACCTGCGTGTCTGCCCTGGAGCGGGCGGGCGGACACATAGGTCCGCCCCTACACAATCCGGCTCTTCGTTTCAAAGGAAATAAATTCTACGCAGCAAGCTGCGGGGGATTGACCCCAAAGAGATTAAAAAATACTCCGAACTCTATGAACTCTGTGCCTCTGTGGTGAAAACTCCTTCACAGGAAACCCTGAAGAGCCATAATTTTAGCTCCGGCATAGCCGCTCGACCAAGGGGCGAAGCGGAAACAAAGTCTTCGAGGAGAGGCGAACCAGGGGCGCAAGCAAAGCGGGACGATAGATCAGGCCGCGGATGATCCGGTTAATTGTCTGGCGATAGCCGAAGGCCCGCCGGCAGAGACGCCCGTAGCCGGCGAACCGTTCAACCGTTCCATTGCGCCGCCGAAACGCGCCGTCAATCGCCTCGCCGGCCAAGATGCCGCTCTTCAACGCAAAATAGACTCCTTCCCCGGTGACCGGCTCGGTGACGCGGGCGGCGTCTCCGGCCAGAAGAAAACCGTCTCCGTAACAGCGTCGCGGGGAAAAATAGACCGGATAAGCGGAGCGGATATCGCCCACGATCTCGCTTTCCCTCAAGCATTCTCTAAGAAAACTATTCTTGCATAAAAACTTCTCCAACAGGGCTGCCAGGGAGAGATCCTCTTTCGCCCGGCGCTTCTCCACGGTAAAGCAGAGATTCACCGCTCCCCCACCCAAGCCCACGAGTCCCGCGTAACCGTCGGGAAAGCCGTGGATCTGGATCTCCCCTTGAAGGCTCCGGCACCGCGTCAAGTGCATTTGAAAGGCCACATAATTCCCTGTCCCCTCGCTTGTTCGAGCCAAACCTAAGCGATGCGCCACTAGCGAATTGCGTCCATCGGCCCCGATCAAGAAGACTGAATGTAACTGTTGCTTTGCCGAGTGCGCCTCCAGAGTTATAGACCATCCTTCCGCTTCGCGCGCCACGGCTCCGACCCTACAACCCCGCTGTACCGCCACCCCCGCTTTTTCCGCCGCCTGGAGCAGGAGGTTGTCCAGGTAGAAACGGCGCAGACCCAGGCCGAAACGGCGTCGTCCGGCCTGAACCGGAAAATCGATTCTAGCCTCATCCCCCGCGCAAGTTGAGATGCGGAACGCTCCGACCTCTTCGTGCTCGAACGAGAGCAGATCGTCCGCCACGCCCAATTGCTCGAACAGCGGCCAGTCGATTGGATTTAAAAAATCGCCGCAGAGTTTTTCGCGCGGGAAAAACGCTTTGTCGATGAGCACGACCGAATAACCCTTCCGCGCCAGAGAGATGGCCGATGCCGAGCCGGCCGGACCGGCGCCGACAATTGCCACATCGACCCGCTTCACGTCGATCCCTTCAGCGGACAATAGGCGAAAAGGCGAAATGGGAAAAAGGGCGAGAGGCGAAACTCCCCGATATGCGCCTGTTCAAAGAGTTCCCGCCACTCCGCCATAGTAAAGGCCCTGCGGACGGAGAGCGGCGCGTCGGTGCGGGTCATCACGTTACGGCTGAACGCTGTGAGCAGTCGGATTCCGTAGTAGGCCAGAGGGTGGCGTATCAGGTCGCTTACGAGAATCGCCCTGCGCGCGAACCCGGCCCAGGTCCTGAGTAAAAGGATAATCTCGCTCTCCGAAAAGTGGTGGAGCACTTGCGAGACGAAGACGAAATCGAAAGTTCGCGGCGCAAACGGCGGTGAAAAACCGTCGGCGCGCAAGACGGAAATCTCCGGCCAGACCGCCGTTCGTCGATGTGCCATTTGCGCCGCGACGGGATCTCGTTCCAGGGCGACGATCCTCGCGGGGACTCCTTTTCGTCTCGCCCAGGCCGCAATCCGCGCCGAGAGGTCTCCGCTGCCGGCCCCCACGTCGAGCAAGGAAAAGCCGGTCAGGCGATTTTCTTCGACGTATCCGTCAAGACAGCCGAGCACGCCGCGCGCGGCGCCGAGCGCGCGATTGATGGTCCGGAGATTTTTTAAGTCGCCCTCCAGCAGCCGCGCCGGCAGCCCCGTCAGGTCCATCATCTCCTTGTCGAGACTGCGCCTCATCTGCTGTTACCGCGCGCCACCACCAGCGCCGAGTTCTTCGAGCCGAAAGCGATGCAGTTGCAAAGGGCGACCTCGGCCGCCGTAGCCGCGCCCCGGTTGGGCAGATAGTTCAAATCGCATTCCGGGTCGCTCTCCTCATAGTTGATCGTCGGAGGGAGGAAGCCGTCGTTGAGTCCCAGGATGGCGGCAGCGAGACCCGCTGCGCCGGAGGCGCCCTGGGGATGGCCGATCATCGACTTGATCGAGCTCATCGGGACATCGTAGGCCCGGCGACCGAGGCAATTTTTAACCGCCTGTGTCTCCGTCCGATCGTTCAACAGCGTTGACGTGCCGTGCAGGGCAACATAACCCACCTCGTCTTTGGCCAGACCTGCATCTTGCACCGCCAGGGACATGGCCCGCGCCGGCTCTTCTCCGCTCGGATCGAGGCGGACCATGTGATAAGCGTCGCAAGTCGAGCCATAGCCCAGAAGTTCGGCCACGATCGGCGCGTTGCGGGCAAGCGCACGCTCGCGTTCTTCGACGATTAGAATCCAGGCGCCTTCGCCCAACACGAAACCGTCGCGCAGCCGATCGAAGGGGCGCGAGGCGCGCTCGGGATCGTCATTATGCGACGAAGAAACCACCCGCATCGTGGAAAAGCCCTGCATGATGGCGGGCGTAATCGTCGCGTCCACTCCCCCCGTGATCAGGCAGTCGGCCTGGCCGAAGCGGATGAGATTGAACGCATAGCCGATGGCGTCGGTCGAGCTGGTGCAGCCGGTGGAGATGACGTGGCTCGGCCCTCTAAGGTCGAATGCGAGCGAGATCTCGCTGGAGAGAGCGCCGATGGTGGAGCTGGAGACGCCGTAAGCGCTGGTCTTGCGCAGGAGATCGGAAAAATAGAGCCGGTACTGCTCTTCGGTAAAATCGGGCGTTCCGCCGCCGCTGCCGAGAATCACCCCCCAGGCGCGCCGCTCTTCAACGCTCATCGCCGGCGGATCGATATGAGCGTTGCGCAATGCCTCCCTGGTCGCCGCGATGGCGAAGGGAACCGCGCGACCGACGCGTCTCATCTCTTTCGGCGCAAGATAGTCTTCGGGGCAAAATCCGCTGACTTCGCCGGCTATCCGGCACGCCAGCGGCAGCGGGTCGAACAGGCCGATCTTGCGGATTCCACTGACGCCATTCCGCGTCGCCCGCCAAAAGGCGTCCGCGCCGATGCCGTTGGGGCTGACGACTCCCAGCCCGCTCACGACGACTTTGCGACGTAGAGTCTTGCCGTTGTCTCCGTCCATCTTGACAGTTGGAGCAGGAAATAGTTTGATCGCAGCCATCATAGCACCCCGAGGCCTTTTGTGAAGCAGCGACTTTTGGTCTGAGAAGGCGCGATGAAACTCGTACTTGCAGGCGGCACCGGTTTCATAGGCCGAGCCCTTTGCGCCAGACTCGTCGAGCAGGGCCATTCATTGACGCTGCTCACTCGCTCGCGATCGCCCGCCCCGCTCTTGCCCGGCCGGACATGGGCTATCTGGAATCCCGAGTCCGCCGGCGACTGGCAGCGAACCCTCGACGCCGCCGACGGCGTGATCAACCTCGCGGGAGAGCCGATCGCAGGCAAAAGATGGACCGCGGCCCAAAAGAGAGCGATCCGGTCGAGCAGAATCAACACCACCCGCGCGCTTGTGACGGCCATCGGCAAAGCTGAAATCAAGCCCAAGTTTTTGCTCAACGCTTCGGCCATCGGCTACTACGGCGCGCGCGGCGATGAAGTTCTGACTGAAGAGAGCGTCCCGGGCAGTGATTTCCTGTCGAGCGTCTGCGCCGCCTGGGAACAGGAGGCGGAACAAGCCGCGCCTTACGGTCTGAGAGTCATTCGGCTGCGCACGGGCATTGTCCTCGGAAACGGCGGCGGCGCCCTCGCGAAGATGGTTCCGCCGTTTAAGCTCTTTGTCGGCGGCCCGTTGGGCTCGGGAACGCAGTGGATGCCGTGGATCCACCTGGAAGACGAAATCGGGTTGATTCAGTTCCTGATCGAGAACCGCCATGCGCGCGGCGCGGTGAACGCCACGGCCCCCAATCCCGTTACTATGACGGAATTTTGCAATACGCTCGGGAACGTCCTTCACCGGCCCTCATGGGCGCCCGTTCCGGCCTTTGCGCTTAGATTGTTGCTTGGCGAAATGGCGGAGATACTCCTCGCCAGCCAGCGGGTAATCCCTGCGAAGGCTCAAAGCTTAGGCTATCGATTCAAATATCCCGCCCTTCCAGAGGCCCTGAGCGGTCTGCTTGCCTAGCTCTCGCTAGCTTGAAAACGGAATATGGACTTCAAGGATCGAGTCGTGCTCATCAGCGGCGCCTCCAGCGGCATCGGCCGGCGGCTCGCCGTCGACTTAGCCGCTCGGGGAGCAACGGTTGTGGGCTGTGCGCGCTCCCGTGAACGGCTGGAGGAAACAGAGCGAGAGATGAAGCGCTACAGCGCCACTTCGATTGTTCACCCCTGCGATGTAGGCGACCCCCAACAGGTCCAAGCGATGGTCGAGAAAGTTCTTGCGCAGTTCGGCAGGATCGACGTCCTCATCAACAACGCCGGCTTCGGATTCTATAAGACCCTCGCCGATTCCCCTCTAGAGTCGATTGAAGCCGTGCTGCGGACCAATTTCCTCGGCGCCGTCTATTGCATCAAAGAGGTCCTGCCGTCGATGACGGCAAGACGCTCAGGCCACATCGTCAATATCGCCTCGGGAGCCGGCAAGATCGGCACACCCAAAATGGCTGCCTACTGCGCCAGCAAATTCGCGATGATCGGCCTGAGCGAGTCTCTCTACCACGAGTTTAGGCCGTTGGGCATTCATGTCTCCGTGATCTCTCCCGGACCCGTCAGGACAAAGATGCAATTGCTGTTCGATCAGCTCGCCGCAGGCGTCTGGACGCCGGAGTTTCTGATCCTCAAGACCGAAGAGGTCTCGCGCGCCGTGATTAGGGCGATCGAGAAGAAGCGGTTCGAGGCTGTCATCCCCTTCTGGCTGGCCGTGGTATGCCGGGTGAAGGCCCTGTGCCCGGCTCTTTTCCGCTTTCTGTCATACCACGCCCTCCGCCTGCGGCAGGCGCAAAGCATCCGCAAAGACGTGTAACGGGAACTTAGCGACGCGGCGTGGAGTTTATACCTGCAAAGGAGGGCGTATGCCAAAACGTCTTGTGCCCGGTCTGTTGTTCGTTCTGCTTTCCTTTTCGCCGCTCCACGCCCAACTCGGGCCCAAAGATGGCGCCAACTTACCCGCTACGGACTTAAAAAGAGTAAAGATCGGGGATCCGGCGCCGGAGTTTGCTCTGGAAGACACGGATGGAAAAAAGATTGCGCTCTCCGACTTTCGAGACAAGAAAAACGTCGTCCTGGTTTTTTACCGTGGCCATTGGTGACCCGACTGCACCCGACAGCTCGGCGAGCTGAAGAGCCTGTTGACTCAAAACGAGAAACAGACCGTCCAGATCCTCGCGGTCAGCATCGACAGCCGTGAGGACTCGAAGAAATTTGTGCAAAAACTCCGCGAGAGGTATCCCGGCGAACTGGATTTTCCTTTGCTTGAAGACCAGAAGCACAGGGTCATCGACCGCTATGGCATTCTAAATCCCGACGGCCGAGGCTGGCCGCATCCCGCGACGTACGTGATCGACAAGCAGGGCGTGGTCCGCTGGAAATTCGTCGAAGTCGATTACACGAAGCGACCGACCAACGAACAGATCCTGCAGGAGCTGAGAAGGCTCAAGTAGGCGCAACCGAAGATTCACATAACCCCACCCACGAGACTCCCCCGCCCAGGGGGAACTTAGCGGTCGGTAAAACCGTTTTACCAATTGCACAACAAGCGACCTCTCGATTAGAATGGCCGCGTGTTGCGCAAAGCCGGGCCCACTGAGGGAGAGAACCTGAGAGAAAGGTTTGCTCACGAGGCGATGGAGCACCTCGACCATCTTTACCGCGTTGCCTTTCATCTTGCGAAGGAGCCGAACGAGGCGCAGGACCTGGTGCAGGAGACCTACGCGCGGGCGCTCGCCGCTTACCGGCAGTTTGTCCTCGGGACGCATTTGAAAGCCTGGCTGACGAAGATTCTTTACAATTTTTTCTCCGACCGCTATCGCGAAGCCAAGCGCTGGGTCGCCGTGGAAGATCAAGCCGGGCGCGAAGACCAACCGGGCGACTATTGGGAGAAGACGCCGGCGGAAAATCCCGGGCCTGAGAGCGCCGTCCTGTCCAAGGAGCTGAATGCACAGATCGGCGACGCCTTGAAACAGCTTCCCGAGGAGTTTCGCCTGCCGCTTGTGCTGGTCGATATGGGAGACTTCTCCTACGCCGAGGCGGCGGAGATCCTTTCCTGTCCCATAGGTACGGTCCGCTCGCGGCTCTTCCGCGGGAGGAGGCTCCTTCATCGCTGCCTCAAGGCGTACGTGAACTCCGGGGAGCAGAGGTAAAGACGCAAATGACCTGCGATCAAGCGCAAGAACTCATCACCGCTCTGGTGGACGGCGAACTGCCCGCCTCAGAGCGCGCCCTGATCGAAGGGCATCTCAAAGAATGCGCGAATTGCCGCTATGTGCATAAGCAGGAGGCGGCGCTGAAGGAACGGGTCCGCAGGGCCGCCGCGGGGCTGGCAGCGCCGGTGGAACTAAGGGAGAAGCTGCTGCACGACCGGCGGATTTTTCCGCCGAGGATCGTAGCCGGGCAAAAGCCGCGCCCGTGGGCCGGAATTTTCACGCGCCCGGTCTTCGCGTTGGCTTTGCTTGTCCTGGTTCTGCTTCCCCTCATTTACCTGATCCGGCCGCAAAGCCCATCGCTCGCCCTGGCGGCCATCGAGACCCACGACAAAATCCTGCGCCACGAGCTGCCGGTCATCAGTGCCGACAGCCCAGAGGCGTTAAAAGAGATCTTGGTCCGATCTGTAGCCGGCGAATTCGCTCCCATGGGATACGATCTCTCCATGATGAATTTAACGCCCGTCGCCGGAACGGTTCAGACCTTCGACGGGAGAAGGGTCCTGGTGGCGCTGTATCAAGGCGACGGCGGCAAGCTCACCTGCTACACCTTCCTCGGCACCGAAAGCGACGCGCCTGCTCAGGCCCAAGCCTTCTTCGATGCGGACAAAAAAATGACCTTCTACAGCTACTCCGTTGGCCGGACAAACGCCGTCCTGCACCGGGAAGGGGGGCTTATCTGTATCCTGGTTTCCGCCATGCCCATGCCGGATCTGCTCGCCCTGGCCAGGTCTAAAGCCAACCCCTCCCACTCGTAGCTCTTGACAATTGGCAGGGCTTTGATTACAAATTGCAGCAATAACCTGCCTCTGCATGGGCCAATTCCCCTGTTGGCGGCATTATCTGCAGCGGCAAATTTTCAAGCGGTGGGGGTGAAGGAAAGGAGAATTGTTATGAAAAACCGCGGATTTCTATGGCTGCTGGCGATCCTGATCGGATCCGCCTTGGCCTTCTCTCCCATTCTCTCTTCTCCAGTGATGGCTCAGGAGAAGAAAGAAGAGAAGAAAGACGAGAAGAAGAAAGACGAGAAAAAGAAAGAGGAGAAGAAGGAAAAGTCCAAGAAGGACGAGAAGAAGGAAGAGAAGAAGGGCTAACTTTTTCTCTAAGGCCTTAGTTGTATTGACACTGGCCAGCAAAGTCGGGCAGGGAGTCCTGCCCGACTTTTTTTCAGCGAATTTCCCCTCGGCGCACCGGGCCTCTTTCGTTTCTCCTTCCCGCCCATAATAACGTCACGACGTAGGCCACGGCCAACGCTGTATAATTGCTCGTCATAAACCACGGCTCCGCCCACGAGATTCCATCGACGAAGGGAGTCGGGAAAGGCCAAAGATACGGTGTTGGAAAATAGCTTGAGCTATGCGTCGGGATGTCGCAAAGGATGTGCAGGCCCCAGGCGAGCCACAGCCATGCGGCCTGCCTTCGGACCATCCAGAGCAGCGTAAAGACGAGCGCCCAGATCGCCAGGCTGTGCGTCAGGTTGTAGGCGTGGAACACGTAGGCCGGCAGGGTCGAGAGTGGCGGAGGTCCTGAGATCTCCCCCATTAACCGCAGCCTGATCCAGCCGGGCCGGGTAACGTGAAAAATACCGAACGAAAGCAGGTCCGGCGCCATTCCCAAGAGCAGCGCCGTTAGAAACACCCTCCAGCCGCGCGCGTAGAAACCCACCCCACCCCACAGACCGTGCGCTAGAACGTCCATTTATTCTCCCTTCTTGTAACCGATCCGCTGCATCGATCTTTCCTCAACCGACTTTAAAATTCTCTTTGGACTTCGCTGAGTTTACATCGAACGGTTGGAAAAAATCAAAGTTGCTGGTTCGCCGAAACCCCGGCGTCTAAGTCATCGGATGAGTGCTCGTTTTTACGCCGGTTTATGCTAATATGAATGCCTAACATGAGCGACCAGCACCGGCAGCTTTTGATCAGGGGGGCTATCCTTACCGTCCTGGTAGTTCTGATTTTTATCCTGAGCAGATATGGGCCGCAACCCTTCCCAGTTCTAGGACCCTGGTGGGAGGAGTTGGAGGACCTTCACGCCTCGCCCGTGCGGCAGGAGCGATTCGTAACGTTTTTGACTTCGCTGGGGCCCTATTCCTCCGCCGTTTTCGTCATGGTTCAGGCGCTGCAGGTTATCATCTCCCCTATCCCCGGCGAGTTGACGGGTGTCGTGGGTGGCTACGTCTACGGCCCCGCCTATGGCTTTATCCTCTCCACGGTCGGATTGACCCTAGGATCCTGGGTCGCTTTCGAGCTTGCCAGTATTTTGGGGCGACCTTTTGTGGAGCGGTTTGTCAGAAAAGAGATTGTGGAGAAGTTTCATTTTCTAACCACCAACACCGGCGCGGCGATCTGTTTTCTGCTTTTTTTGATCCCCGGCTTTCCCAAGGATGTGCTCTGCTATATCCTGGGGCTGAGCTGGATGCGGCTCAGTACTTTCCTGATCGTCTCCACTATCGGCCGGCTGCCGGGAACCTACCTTCTGACCATTCAAGGCGTCAGTGTGAGAAACCAGGACTATGTCACGACGGCGATCCTCACCGTGCTTCCGGCGGCGCTCCTCTTCGCCGGCTATATTTACCGCGCGCCGCTGTTTCACTGGATCAAAGAGAGACACCGCCGACTCCACGGCTGACTTTGGAGGCGAACATGAAGAGATATTTCGCCATCGGCCTCTCCCTGGCTTTTTTCCTTGCGGCCGCGTCGCTCGCGCCGGCGCAGTTTACGCCGCTCAATTTCAATGCGTGGCGTCCCTACAAAAACCCCGACAGCCTGGTTCAGGTCGGGATGAACAAGGGACAGGTGCTGGCGATCGCCGGCAAGCCCGACCACGAAGAGTCCTACTACCAGGAGCCGCGAGGCCAGTTGCTGAGAGTCTCCGACTGGTACTACGTAAAGAGCGGTTTAAACCAGGAAACAGCTCTCCTGAAATTCTCCGGCGATCAGCTGGTCAGCATTTCCGTCACGCCGATCCAGTAGAGGCGACCGGCCGGTCGCCCAAAGCCATTGATTCAATATAAACCCCGCCTCTTGAGGCGGGCACAAAGCCGATGGGGTTTCCAAAGGGGAGAAGCGGCAGCTCTCCCCTTTGGTCGAACACGGGGATTCAAACCCCGTGTGCGATATAACTTGATTTGCCGCGCCTGGGGGGTTGGTGTATAATTGCCCTATGAATTTGACCTTCGGCTCTCTGCTCGTCGCTCTCCTAACGATCGTCATCCCGCCCTGGGGCCGCGTGGCCCTTGCCGAATACACGCTGGTGCTGAAAAACGGGCGCAGGATCACCGTCCAGGCCTACCGGGAAGAGGGAAACACGATCAAATTTTACGGCATCGGCGGAGAGATCGGCATCGGCAAAGATCAGGTTCAATCCATTCTGAAAGCCGGAGAGGGCGAGGGGCGCGGGCTTAGCCTCTCCGGGCCGGCCAGTTCTCAGGGCGAAGCCTCCGCCGAGGGAAGCGGAGAAGAAAACAGAGCCGTGACTCAACCTGAGAGGGCAGAGACGATGTCGGCAACCGGCGGGGCAGCCGGGTCAAGCGAAGGGTTGCGCGCGCCAGAAATGTCACCGGCCGATGAAAGGGCCAAAGAGGAGCAAGAGTACCAGAAACGAGCGAGAGAAATCACAGAACAGCTCAAAGCAGCTAAAGATCGCTATCTCTCAGCTTCCCGAGGAACTAGTTCTCCCGATCCGATGCTCCTGACGGGCGATGAAGCTATTCGGATGCGCGAGGACGACCTGAGTTCGCGGCTGCGCGACCAGCAGCATAATCCAGGCGGACCGGCCGACGCTGGCGGGGTCAAGCTGGCAAATCCATCCCCGTTCACCGGCCAGCCCCCGGTGATGACCGAGCTTCGGCCGGGGGAAGTCATTCCGAGAGTCGAGCCTCCCGCCCCAGTTTACTCAGAAAGAGAGAGAGATATCAGCGGGCTTAGAAACCAAGTGAATGAGCTGGTCAAGGAAAGACAGCGGCTCATCGAAGAGATGAGGCAGAAAAACTTGCAGACGGGAGATCTCTTCGAATAGAGATAGATCTTTAATCTCTGCGGGTTAATTCCCCGCAGCTTGCTGCGTAATGGCGATTCCTAGTCCTATCAAAGTCCGTCATTCCCGCACGCTTTTAGCGGGAATCCAGACGAAACACCGACTGGACCCCCGATAAAAACATTCGGGGGTGACGCCTTTGGAAAACATTATCGTAACGGTCAATTCGATACCCCGCAGCTTGCTGTGGGGTAGTTCATTTTACAGACACCCCACTGCCGCTCGCAATCCAAGCAGATAACTATTCACGCCAAAGCCGGTAATCTGCCCGACCACCGCTTCCGCAATCAGCGATTTTTTGCGAAATTCTTCCCGCCGGTAGATGTTCGAGATATGAACCTCGACGGCGGGAATGCCGGCGGCGGTCAGCGCGTCCCTGAGCGCCACGCTCGAGTGGGTGTAAGCCGCCGCGTTGATCACCAGCGCGCCGAACTCTTTGGGCGCCTGTTGAATCCAATCGACCAGCTCCCCCTCGCTGTTGGAATGGCGACATTCCACCTCGACGCCGAGTTCCTGAGCCAGCGCTTCAATCTTCCGGTTGATCTGCTCCAGCGTCAGCCGGCCGTAAATCTTCGGCTCTCGCTTGCCGAGGAGATTGAGATTCGGGCCATGGAGCACCAGGACTTTTTTCTTTTTTGCCATCGACGATCCTCTCTGTTGGACTTCCGGTAATGTCCTGTTTCAGAAGTCGGCGAACGAAACCCTGCGCTCTCCATTCGTCATTCCCATGGAAACGGGAATCGAGAACCCCCGCTAGATCTCCCTCTTGCTAAGGGGGAGCGACCCCCTCTTACTCTCCCCCTTTGCAAGGGGGAGACACAGAGGGGGTATGCAGCGCCGCGACGATCTCCGCCGGCGAGAGCCAGTGGAAAGCGGTCGCGCCGATCCCACGGCAAAGGACGAATTTGACCTTGCCTCCCGCCGACTTCTTATCGACTTCCATGTGTTTGAGCAGCTCGCGAAGATCGACGCGGGGCGGGATTTCCGCCGGCAAGCCGGCCCGGGAGATCAACCCGCGAATGCGCTCGAAGGCTGCCTCGTCGCACATCCGCTCGCGCAGGGAGATCGCCGCCGCCTGGACCATCCCGATGGCTACGGCCTCCCCGTGGAGATAGGTTTCATAGTGCGTCAGCGCCTCCAGGGCGTGCCCCACGGTGTGGCCGAAGTTCAAGACGGCGCGGTAGTCGCTCTCGCGCTCGTCCTTTTCCACCACCGAAGCTTTGATCCGGCACGAGGCGGCGATGATGTGAACCAGCGCCTCCCGGCTGAGCGCCGTGGAGTCATGCAGATTTTCCTCCAGCAGCGTGAACAGCGCGGGGTCGGCGATAATGCCGTACTTGATGACCTCCGCCAGGCCGGCGATTAACTCGCGTTGCGGCAGCGACTGGAGCGTGTCGACGTCGATCAGCACCAGGCGCGGCTGGTGGAACGCGCCGATCAGATTTTTGCCTTCCGGGTGATTGACACCGGTCTTCCCGCCGATGCTCGCGTCCACCTGGGCGAGCAGGGTCGTGGGAATCTGCATGTAGGAAATCCCGCGCAGAAAAGTGGCGGCGGCAAAGCCTGTCATGTCGCCGATCACTCCGCCGCCGAGGGCGAGGAGAGCAGAGCCACGGTCGAATCTCTCACCGACTAGCCGGTCGTAGATCGTCGAGACGGTGGCGAGATTCTTGTGATCTTCGCCTTCCGGCACGAGCACGGTAGCGACTTTGAACCCGGAGCTCTCAAGCGAATCCGCCAGCGGTTTCAGATAGAGGCCGGCGATCTTCGCATCCGTAACGACAGCGACCTTCTCTCCTACTCCCGCGCGGCGCAGCAACTCGCCAGCCTGGGGCAACAGACTCTCGCCCACGTAGATGGGATAGGAACGCTCGCCCAGATTTACGTTAATTGTTTGCATCATGTCAACGATATTCCCTCACCCTCGCCCTCTCCCAGAGGGAGAGGGAAGGGGTGAGGGTGCTGTTCGTCGGTGTATCATCTTCAGAATCTCCTCGACTACCTGATCGACAGTGCGGGCTTCCGTATCGATGCAGAGATGAGCCTGAGCATAGCGATCTGTCCTCCGGCTCAGCAACTCCTCGATCCGCTCGCGCCGGTCGCCCCCTTCCAACAAAGGACGATCTTGTCCGCTCCCCGACCTCCTGAGCAGCGTTTCCGGGGACGCCATAAGGCATACCAGAAAGCTCTTCTGCTTGAGCAGGCGCAAATTCTCCTCATCCACGACCGCCCCGCCGCCGGTGGCGATCACTTGATTCTCCTCCGACAGGATCTCCCCCAGCTTCCGCTTTTCAAGCTTCCGGAAATAGGCTTCGCCTTCGCGCTCGAAAATCTGCTGCACTTTGAGTCCCTGCTCTTCCTCGATCGCTCGATCGACGTCGACCAGACGCCAGCCAAGCCGGCGCGCCAGTTTGCGGCCGACCACGCTCTTGCCCACCGCCATAAAGCCGGTGAGAGCGATGTTCCGCACGTCGGCCAGGAACAAAGGCTCAGAAGCTCTTGATCTGCTCGAGGTAGCCCTGGTAGTTGCGCGTGATCTCATGGAGGGAGTCGCCGCCGAATTTTTCGAGAAAGGCAGCCGCCAGCTCGAAGGCCACCACGGCCTCGCCGACCACGGCCGCGGCGGGAGCGGCGCAGACATCCGAGCGCTCCACCGAGGCGTCGGCCGGCTGCTTCGATTTTATATCCACCGACTGAAGCGGGCTCATTAAGGTGGAGATCGGTTTCATCGCGCAGCGCACCACGAGCGGAGCGCCGTTGGACATGCCGCCTTCCGTGCCGCCGGAGTTGTTGCTGCCGCGGTAAAAGCCCGTCGGGACGATCCGCGGCGTGCCTTCCGTGACCATCTTGTGCGGGTCGAAGAAAATCTCATCGTGGACCCTGGAGCCGCGCCGCCGCGCCATCTCGAAACCGAGCCCGATTTCGACCCCTTTGATCGCCTGGATGCTCATCAGTCCCTGAGCCAACCGGCCGTCGAGCTTGCGGTCCCACTGCGCGTGAGCGCCAAGGCCCGGGGGGAGGCCCAGGGTCACGACTTCAAAGACGCCGCCCAACGTGTCGCCCGTCTTCTTGCAGTCGTCGATCAGGGCGATCATTTTCTCTTCGGCCTGTTTGTCCGCGACGCGAACCGGCGACTCTTCGGCGCGGGCATAATGCTCTTCATAGCTAAGCCCGTCGCTCTTCGCTTCGACGTTGCCGAGCGAGCGGAGATATCCCATGATCTTGACGCCGAACGGCGCGAGCAGCTGCTTGCAAAACGAGCCGACCGCGGTGCGCGACACCGTGTCGCGGGCGCTGGCCCGCTCCAGAATATTGCGGATGTCGGAATGATGGTACTTTAGAATGCCCGTCAGGTCGGCGTGGCCGGGCCGGGGTTTGGTCACGGCGATTTTCTCGTCGCGGTCCTCCGGCGCGGGTGACATCTTTTTGGTCCAGTTCTTCCAGTCGCGGTTCTCGATGCCTAACGCCACGGGCGACCCTAGAGTCTCTCCCCAGCGGATGCCGGAGCGGATTTGCGCCTCGTCCCGCTCGATCAACATCCTCCCGCCGCGGCCGTAGCCCTGCTGGCGGCGCCAGAGGTCGTGGTTGATCTTTGCGACATCGATAGGAAAACCCGCCGGCACGCCGTCGATAATCACAGTCAAACAAGGGCCGTGCGATTCCCCCGCGGTGAAATAACGCAGCATCGCACTATATTACTCTATTCGGCTTTGGCAGGCCAGCGGCGGAGAGCCGCGAGTTGAACGACTTGAACCTTTTGAACGCCTTGAACAGTTTAAAATCTTCAAGCCTTCTGGCTGAAGTTATCCGCCCTGCGTCTGGAGCATCCGGTCGCGCCAGAGCTGCTCCGCCGTGGGAAGGTTCTGCGAGCCCGCCGAGATGACGCGCGGCGTGATAAAAACGATCAGTTCCTCGTAGTCTTTCTGCCATTTCATATTCTTAAAGAACCAACCGATAACAGGGACATCTTTAAGCCAGGGAATGCCGGACTCGGAAGTGCTTTTAGTGTCTTTTAGGATTCCACCGATCACGATGGTCTCGCCGTCCCGGACCAGGACGTTAGAGATCGCCTCTCGGCTAAGCTCTTCAAACGGGGCAGTCCCACTTCCGCCCACGCCAATAGGCACTGACGGTACAACCGTAATCGAGCTGGATTTCACGCTGATGTTCATGAGAACGAAACCGTCGCTGGAAATCTGCGGCGTGACGGTCAAGATGATTCCAACGGGAATCTTCTCGGTCGCAACCGACGAGCCGGCAGAGGAGCCCGTGCCTGAGGCGACATTGCTCGTGCCGGAAGGCAGCGTAATCCTCAGGATCCTGAGACTCTGGATCGTGGAGGAGACATTGTTGAGGGTCACGACGGAGGGACGCGAGATGATCCGGATATCGCCCTCCTTCTCGGCGGCCGTCAGCTCGGCCGTGAGGTCGCTGAGCGGGCCAAACCTGTTCTGGAAGATCTTTATGAAAGGTGCGGCGCCACCCGTGACAGTTGGGTCGGCGGGAAAGGCGCTCTTGATGTCGGCGGAGCGGGAAAAGTCCAGTTTCATACCTAACGCGCGGGAGAAGGTCGGCGTCGCCTCGACCAAATTCGACTCGATCAGCACCTGCGGCGTCCGGGTATCGAGCCTGCTCGCGATCCCGTTCGCCTCCTCGATGCCCTTCTTGATATCGCGCACGATGATGGTATTGCTTCGCTCATCCGACAGGACGACGCCCCGCGGGCTCAACACCGGCTTGATCTTCTCCACCATCTCCTTGACCTTGCCGTAGTTAATATTGAAATAGGCAGTCTGGAGCGGCTCGAGGTTTTCCTCCGCCTTCTTGGCGGCAGCCAACTTTTCCCTTTCCCCTTTCAGCGTGTCGGCCGTCGATATACGGACCACATTGCCCACCTGCTCTTTGCCCAGCCCGTTCGTGTCGATCAGCAAATCCAGGGCCTGGTCCCAGGGAACGTCGATCAGCCGGACCGTCACCTTTCGCTGCACCTCTCCGGTAACGACGATGTTAAGCCCGCTCACCTCCGCCAACAGGCGAAAGACGTTCTTGATGTCGGCGTCTTTGAAGTCGAGAGAAATTCTCTGCCCGCTGTAGCTTTTCTCGGCTTTGGCTTGGGCGTCAGCGACCGGGGAGGCGGCTCCGGGGGCCGTTCCGGATTTCGGCTCGGCCCCGACAACATCGGCCCGCTTCCCGTTTTGAACGATCTGCAGCTCTTTTTTCGCCGTATGTTGGGGGTTCACCGGCCCCAGCACGATCTTCAGTCCGCCGGTTTCCGGGTCGATCGTATAAGGAGGAGCGCTGGCGGCGGCGACTTCCATGACGACCCGGAGATAGCCTTCGCCGGAGCTGACTCTGAGCATACTCAACCAGTGAGTCTCAGCGCGAAAGTTCTCGACCTGAGCGTTCCGTTTGGCCGGCCCGAAGATATCGAGCACGATGCGCGAGGGCTGGGTCAGTACGAAGTGACGATACTGGTTAACCGCGTCGGAGAGTTTAATCTTGATCGTGGTCTGGCCCCCGGCTTCGAGGACCGCCATGTCCTGAAGCTTGAAGGAAGGCTCTTCGATCGCGGCTTCCTTGAGCGGCGGCGCGGCCGGCTGAGGCGCGACCGGCTCCGGGGCCTTCGTCAATGGCTGCGCTGCCGCGCGCGGCGGCTGGGCTTTCTCCGGCTCCATCATGATCCGGGGCGTGCTGCAGCCCAGAAGTCCCGCCGCCACGATCCCGATCCCGCAGAGCAGATTCGGGACGACCCCGCAGGCGAGAGCTTTGCGGAAAAAGTGACGTAGACAACCCATAGAGAAACTCCTTGTGCGCTCTTTCACGGCTACTCCGCGGCCATCCTCATGCTCACCTGGCGAACCTTCCTGGCGCCGTAAAAGTCGATATACGTCTCCTCGATCACCACTTCGTTGCGCTTGATCGCTCTCACCTTCCCCTCATCGGGCCCGATGGGCGTGCCGACCTTGACGATGTACCCTAGCCCGGAGCTGTCCTCGATCATCGCCCGCGGCTCCTTCGGATCCGAAACGACCCCGACCAGCTTGAGCTGTCCAATCTCGTAGCGCTCGAGCGGCGAGAGGCTCTCGCGGGGCCGCCGCTGCGCTTTGGCCTTCAAACCGAAGGGCTGAAACGGATCGCGCCTTCCCCCGGCAGAGTAGCGCGGCAGGGCGGGACCCGCCTTCATCGTCGGGACGGTTAAATCGACCTCCGCTTTCGCCGCCGGTTTGGCTTCGGGGGCGACGCCCAATTTTTCTTTCAGCGCGTCCGTGAGACCCTCGATAGCTTGTCCAATACCCGCCGGGGCCTTCTGGAATTTCTCCACGGCGTCCCGCGTCTTTTGCGAGGGCAGATCTTTCTTCTCCTGGGCAAGGCCGGTCCCCACCGGCGCCACCAAGATCAGGAGAGAGAACGTTAAGAGATATCTTCTCATGTTACTTTTTGGCCGCCTTTTCCTTCGCCGCCTTCTCGGCCGCGACCTTGGCGCGCTCCGCGTCGTCCAGAAAACGGAAGGCGGTCATCAGCGTCGAAGTATCGAGGCTCATCTGTTCGCCCGCCGGCTTGGGATTTTTCATCTCGATATTGTTGAGATTCACCAGCCGGGTGAGCCGGCCGACTTCGTCGAAGAAACCCACCGCGTCGTGAAATTTTCCCCGGACGACGATGTCGACGGGAACTTCCGCGTAAAACTCCTGCATAGTCTCCGGCCGCGGACGAAACAGCAGCACCTCCAGCCCCCCTTCCCGCGCCCGATTGGAGATGTTGGTCAATAGAGCCGCCATCTCCTTACGGTCCGGCAGCTGAGCCATCGCCTCCTTAAACCTCCCATCCGCCAGCTCCAATTGCTCCAGCAGTTTGGGCTTATCGGCGATGATCGCCCGCTTCTTGTCGCGCTCCTTGCGGGCGCCGACAACGTCCTGCTCCAGGTTGGCGATCTGGTTAGAATAGGACGAGTAGACAATGAGATAGTCGAACGCCACCAGGAGCAGAATCACGAGCGCCAGAACGCCGATCTTCTGGTGCCTGGGCAGGTTGAGAATGCGATCGAGCAGGTCCTTCATGGTTCGATCTTCCTCACGGTTCGATCTTCCTCATGGTTCGACTGGCTCACCATGACCCTGAGTCTATCGAATGGGTCAGGGTCACCCTGAGCCAGTCGATGGGTGAGCTTAGCCTGCGCTGAGCTTCGTCGAAGCGTCGAATGGGTCACGGCTTTTTACCCTCGGCAGCTTTCGGCGCGCCAGCAGGCCCCGGTTTTCCCGCCGGGGCGGGCGGAGCGCCTTGATAGAGCACCTGCGATTTCAGCGAGAATTTCTTAAACGGAGTTTTTTCCGGGTCGGGCTGGACCGACTCGACAAGGTCGGCGTTGGCGAAATAGCTCGAAGCCTGGAGCGCCCGGAGAAGGTCTGCGACCGTTTGATTGTCGATCGCCTGGCCCGTCACCACTAGATTGCCCGCGGTCTCCTTGAATTCCGTCAGCCACAGCTTCTCCGGCATCGCCGAAGAGAGGCTTTCCATGACCCGCACCGGGCCGGCTTGTTTCTTGGTCAAATCCTCGATCACTTTATTTTTCTGCGTAAGGTCAGCCACCTTTTTCTGCAGCTCCCCGATCTCTTTGACTTGAGCCTCCATCCCGGAGATCTCCGCGCGCAGCGCCGCCAGCTCGCCGGCGACGCTCGACGAGCGATAGAACTGGTAAAGAAAAACTGCGAGCATCAAGAGGAATGTCACCGCGAGAGACAGCCCGGCGACGACAAACTCCATCCGCCTTCCGACCTCCGCCCGCACCTCGCGGACCGACAATAGATTGATCCGGATCATTTGTCCCCGAGCCTCCGGATCGAAAGGCCGGCCCCAACCGCCAGCGCCAGGGCCGACTCGGCGAGGTATTCCCGGTCGAGATGTTTGCTCAGGGTAAAGCCGCGAAACGGCTCGGCCAGCTCCACCCAAACTCCCAGCCGATCCGCCAGCGCCTTGGAAAGGCCCGCCGTCTTCGCGCTTCCCCCGGTCAGATAAACCCGATGGATGGCCTCCTCGTCCGCCATGGCGCGATACAGGCTCAGAGTCCGCGCCACCTCGGATGCGAGATGATCTACCGTCGGTTTGAGCAGCTTCTCCAAGTCACCGTTCTTCTTACCCTCCAGCTTTCCCTTCACTTTAAACGCCTCGGCCTGCTCGGGAGAGACTTGGAGCGCCTGGACCAGCGCTTCGGTGAAGGCCTCTCCGCCGACCGGCAGATCGCCGGTGAAGGTCGAAACTCCCTGCTTCAAGACGTTGATGCTCGTGTAACGCGCGCCGATGTCGAGCAACGCGACCACGCCCTCCGACGTCGCTCCGTAGCTGACCTCGTACATGTTCTCCATCGCGAAATAGTCGACGTCCATGATCGCGGGCGTCAGCCCGGCGTCGCGGATGACCTGCGTGTAGCTGTTGATGATCTCTTTTTTGACCGCGACCAGCAGCACGTCCATCTTGGCGCCGTTTTCCAGGTAGTCGAGCACCTGGTAGTCGAGATTGACGTTTTCCAGCGCCTCCGGGATGACCTGGTTGGCCTCGAACTCGACGTTAGCCGCAAGCTCCTCTTCTCCCTGGGCCGGGAGTTGGATCTTCTTGATGATCGCGACTCGGCCCGGTACCGCGGCGATCGCCCGGGTCGCCTTGACCCCGTTGGTCTGAAGCAGACTCTGAATCGCCTTCACGACAGCGTCCTTGTCTGCCACCATGTTGTTCTGGATCGCCGTTGGAGGCAGAGGCAGAACGCCGATGCTGACCAGCCGGTAGCCGTCTTTCTCGATCGCCGCTTCGATCATCTTGACCGAACTCGAGCCGATATCCACGGCGACGTACCCCTCCGCCTTGCCGAAGGGGTTAATCGCTCCCAGGTCGAGTTTGTTCCAGAACGCGGCCATTTTCTTTATTGCCTAAAAACACGGCGTTTCTGCGTGAGCTTGACCCCCAGCGCCAAGAGGATCTTCCGCTTGGTCGCCATGCGACAGGTGTATCCCCTCTCGATGCGGTGGATCGTCAATGGAGACACACCGGCTAACCGGGCGAGCTCGGACTTGCTCAACATCTGCGCTTCACGAACCTCTTTGACTTTGTTTTTCTCTTCCATCCCACGACCCCTTCGGTGGCGTTAATAGTCGGGCATGCCCTGGTTCGCTATTGTCTAACAAGTCCGGGTGGTTTGTCAACCTAATTAATTGAAGTTAAGCATAATTATGCTTCACTTAAATATAACTATACGCAGCTACGCACCGTGCCGCCCAGCCTAACAGCAAAAAGCGTGCAAGCGGATAGCATGTCCTCGGTTGTCTTTCCCGTCCCTTCTTGAACCAGGATTGTCCTCAGCCCACCCCACCGGAAGCGGCCTCGGGCCACAAATGGACAAGTTTTGTCGGCCGTGTTGCTTTTCCGCCCCGTGGCCGATAAAAATCCAACCATGCCGGGGGAAGAGAGCAGCTTTGCTCAGGTCATCATCCCCTCGCCGCTAAAAGAGCCGCTCACTTACGAAATCCCACGGCCGCTCCGGGATATGCTCCAGATCGGCGCGAGGGTTTTGGTTCCCGTAGGCCGGCGTAAAGTCGCCGGCGTCGTCGCCGGCTTTGCCTCCGAGACCCATCTAAAACAAACAAAACCGATCGTCGAAGCGATGGATGAGCGGCCCGTCATGGACGCCTCGCTCCTGAAGCTCGCCCAGTGGATCGCGCAGTACTATCTCGCGACCATCGGCGAAGCGCTGGCTACCATCCTTCCCGCCACCCTAAGAGCTGAAAGCCGAAGGACGATTATCGCGCGGCCGGGGGAATTCGCCGTAACCGGCGCACTCCAGCAAAAGCTTCTTCAGGAAGTCCGCCGGAGAAAAGGGGCCGTGGCAGTAAAAAGCCTGGCGCGAAAATTTCCCGGCGGCGGTTTTTACCACGCTCTGGAAGAGCTGGCAGCCGTGGGGGCCGTGGAGGTGAGGGAAGGGTCTGTGCCGAAGAAACGAAAGAGCTCGCTCCCCGCGTCGCCGCTTCAGCCGGAGCCGGAACCGGCGTCAACGACTCTGTCCTTGAATGTCGAACAGCAGCGGGCGCTGGACGCGATCGAAACCAGGCTCCAACGAGGCGGATTTGAGACTTTTCTCCTCTATGGCGTAACCGGAAGCGGCAAGACGGAGATCTACCTTCGCGCTATAGAGGCCGCTCGCAAGGCCAAACGGCAGAGCCTGGTGCTCGTGCCGGAGATCTCGCTCACGCCGCAGCTACTGGATCGACTGCGCGAGCGCTTTGCCGATCGCGTGGGCGTCCTCCACAGCGCCTTGACCGGGGCGGAGCGCTGGGCTCAGTGGTGGCGGATCCTCAAAGGCGATGTCGACGTCGTGATCGGCGCGCGCTCGGCGCTATTCGCGCCGCTGCCGGCTCTCGGGCTGATCGTCGTCGATGAGGAGCACGACCCTTCCTACAAGCAGGACGAGGGAGTGCGCTACAACGCGCGCGACGTGGCCGTGGTGCGCGGCAAGATGCTGGGCTGCCCGGTCGTCCTGGGCTCGGCCACCCCGGCAATCGAGAGTTTCGAAAATTGCCGGGGCGGCCGCTATCGCCTGCTGGAGCTTACGCAGCGGGTGGAAGAGCGGCCGATGCCGCAAGTTGAGATCGCAGATTTGCGAGACCGGGGACCGGAGACTGGATCCCGGGAAGAATCCGGCGGTCAGCGGTCCGCCGTCTCCCGTCTGCTGTCGGCACCCCTAGCCGAAGCCCTGGAACAAAACCTCGCGCGCCGCCGGCAGAGCCTGATATTTTTGAACCGCCGCGGCTTCGCCAACTTTCTTCAATGCCGCTTGTGCGGCTTTGTCCTGCGCTGCGACCATTGCAGCGTCTCGATGACTTTTCATCAGCGACTACAGAGCGTCCTCTGTCATCACTGTGCCTTGCGCAAGCCGGCGCGCGATCTCTGCCCCGGCTGCAATCACGCGACTCTCGGCCCCGTCGGCTTCGGCACCGAACAACTGGAACAGGAACTCCGGCGCCTCCTGCCGGAGGCGAGGATCGAGCGCATGGATCGCGACACCACCGGCCGGAGAGGCTCTCAGGAACGGTTGATCCGAGAGTGGGAAAAGGGCGAGATCGACATTCTGGTCGGCACGCAGATGATCACCAAAGGGCACGACGTGTCGGGCGTGACGCTGGTGGGCGCGATCCTGGCGGATCTCTCTTTGAATCTCCCCGACTTTCGCGCGGCCGAGCGGACTTTCCAGTTGCTCAGCCAGGTCGCGGGCAGGGCGGGCAGGGGAGATGAGCCGGGCCGGGTCATCATCCAGACCTACTCGCCCGACCACTATGTCCTGCGCGACGTCATAACTCACGACTACAAGAGTTTCTTCGCCTCGGAGATCGAGTTTCGCCGGGCGCTAAACTATCCTCCCTTCAGCCGCCTCGTCCACCTCCGCCTAGAGGGCGCCAAGGCGCCCGAGGTCGAGGAAAAGGCGAAAATCTTAGGCGACTGGCTGCGCGCGCGGTGCCAAGGCGGCATGAGCGCGCTTAAGGACATCGAGGTGCTCGGCCCGGCGCCCGCGCCGATATCGAAGCTACGCGGCCGCTATCGCTGGCAGATCCTGCTCAAAGGAAGAAAGGGGCAAGCGCTGTTGCAGCTCGCGAGCGATGCGCGAGCCGTCCTTCCCGCGTCGCGCCACACGCGGCTTCACATTGATGTAGATCCGTACAATATGCTATGAGAAATTGAGTCATGGCGATTTTAAAAATTGTCAAATATCCCGATCCGCTGCTTAAAAAGCGGTCGCTGGAGGTGGAAAAAATCACCGACCAGACCGTTCGCTTCATTCAGGACATGGTGGAGACGCTGTACGCCGCTCCGGGGGTAGGCCTGGCGGCGCCGCAGGTGGGCGTGCTTCAGCGGATTCTCGTCCTGGATGTGGATTATGAAAATCCGGGGAAGAATCTCCTGAAGCTCGTCAACCCGGAGATCCGTCACGCCGAAGGCGAAGTCGTCTGGGAGGAGGGCTGTCTGAGCGTGGTCGATTTTACCGTCGAGACCAAACGGGCGGCGCGCGTGCAGGTCGTCGCCATGGACGAAAAAGAAAATGAGCTCACGATCGACGCCGAGGGGCTGCTCTCCGTCGCGCTTCAACATGAGATCGATCATCTCGACGGCAAATTGATCATCGACCGCGTCAGCCGCTTGAAGCGGGACCTTTACACGCGCCGCATCAAGAAAGCGGCGCGCAGCGGCAAGCCGGAACCCGAGCGCCCCGGCTTGATGATATAAAAACTCCCTTCCCCTTTTTATGCGTATCGTCTTCATGGGAACGCCCGAAGTCGCGGCCGTCTCGCTGGCGCGGCTCTTGGAGGGGTCTGACCCTGTAGTCGGCGTTGTAACACAACCGGACCGGGCCGCCGGCAGAGGCCAGACCGTGATTCCATCGCCGGTGCGGCAGGTGGCCGAGCGGCACGGCATTGCGGTATTGACGCCGGAGAAGATGCGCGACCCGGCGTTTCTCAGTGCTTTGAATCACTGGGCGCCGCAGTTGATCGTAGTTGTCGCCTACGGGCGCATTCTCCCGCGCCAGATCCTCGATCTTCCGGCGCTCGGCTGTCTCAACGTCCACTACTCTCTGTTGCCCAAATACCGCGGCGCCGCGCCGGTCGCCTGGGCGGTTGTCAATGGCGAAGAAAAAAGCGGCGTAACGACGATGCAGCTGGTCGAAAAGATGGACGCCGGGCCGACTTTCCTCCAGCGGGAAATCCCCCTAGCCTCGGACGAGACCGCCGGCTCGCTGCAAGCGAAGCTTGCGCCGGTCGGCGCCGCGCTGCTCATGGAAACCATCGCGAAGCTCAAAGCGGGAAGCCTTACGCCGCGCGCGCAAGACGAGCAGGAAGCGACCTACGCGCCGATGCTCAAAAAAGAGGACGGCTTGATCGACTGGCGCCTGCCGGCCGCGGCCATCGAGCGTCGCGTGCGCGGCCTATCTCCCTGGCCTTCCGCCTACACTCAACTCGATGGAAAGTTGCTCAAGATTCACCGCGCGAGCGTCATAACGGGCCAACCCGGCGCAACCCCCGGCGAAGTCGTGCGCGCGGATAAATTTGCGCTCTGGATTGCCACCGGCGCGGCGGTCTTGAGCCTGGACGAAGTCCAACTAGAGAATAAAAAGCGGCTCCCGGCCGCCGACTTCTTGAGAGGGGCGAAAATTGAAAAAGGCGCCCGCCTCTGAATCTGAGACCGCCAAGAGCTGCCGCGAGCTGGCCGTCGAGATCCTGCTCAAGGTGGACGAGCGGAAAGCCTACGCCGACATTCTCCTAGACCATGCGCTGAAAACCGCCCGCCTCTCACCTCAAGACCAGGCGCTGCTTACCCACCTGATTTACGGCGCGCTCAGATGGCGCGGTAGAATTGATTGGCATTTGAGCCGAGTCCTTCCACGCCCGCTCGCCGGCATGAACGGCTATCTGCGCAATCTCCTGCGCCTCACGCTCTATCAACTTTTTTTTCTCGACCGAGTGCCCGATTACGCCGCAGTGAATGAAGGCGTGGAGATTGCCAAGCGGCGCGGCGGCGCCAAGGCAGCCGGGCTGGTCAACGCGGTGGCGCGGCGTCTCTTGCGAGAAAAAGATCGCCTCGCAGATCTGCCGGAAGGAGACGCGGCGCGGCAACTCGGTGTCCGGTGGTCTCATCCGGAGTGGCTGGTGAAAAAATGGCTGGGCTATTTCGGTAGAACGGAGACTGAGGCTCTACTCCGCGCGAACAACGAGGAGGCGCCCCTGGTTCTTCGAGCGAACCGGCTCAAAGTCGACCGCGAGACGCTGCTTCGGAAGCTCAGCGCGGCCGGGATCGAAGCGGTCCCTGCGCCCTGGTCACCGCAGGGGATAGTTCTAAAGACGGGTTCTCCCGTCGCGAAACTCCCGGGTTTTGCGGAAGGTCTTTTTCAAGTTCAGGGCGAGGCGTCGCAGCTGGTGGCGCTTCTGCTCGACCCAAAGCCGGGCGAGCGGATTCTCGACGCCTGCGCCGCGCCGGGAGGAAAGACGACGCACCTCGCCGAGCTGATGGAAAATCGGGGAGAACTCGTAGCGAATGACATCTCCGCCAGAGGACTTGAGAAGGTTAAGGAAAACGTGCAAAGGTTAGGTCTCACGTGCGTTAACGCCGTTACTGCGGATCTGACTCAAGGCTTGAAGGGGAAGCTCGCTTTACCCTACGACCGGATTCTGGCGGACGTGCCGTGCAGCGGCCTGGGGACGCTGCGCTCTCATCCGGAGGCGAAGTGGCAGAGGGAAGAAAAGGACGTCCAGCGTCTCACCCGGTTGCAACGAAAGATTCTTGAGCGGCTCGCTGCGCATCTTAAGCCCGGGGGAGTTCTGGTTTACTCGACCTGCACGCTCATGCCGGAGGAGAACGAAGAGGTGGTGGAAGATTTTCTCCGGGATCACGACGATTTTGCTTTGGAAAACGGCGCGGACTTTCTCCCCGAGCCGGCGCGGGGGATGGTGCGCGGAAGCTATTTCCTGGCTCTGCCGCACAAGCACGGGACGGACGGCTTCTTTGCGGCAAGAATGAGAAAGAAGAGATGAAGATCGCTCCTTCGATATTGTCGGCCGATTTCTGCCGCCTCCGCGACGAGATCCAGGCGGTCGAGAGCGCCGGCGCCGACTGGCTCCACGTCGATGTCATGGACGGCCACTTCGTCCCGAACATCACAATCGGCCCGGTGGTTGTCGAATCGATCCGCAAAGTCACGCGCCTGCCGCTCGACGTCCATCTGATGATCGCCGACCCCGACAAATTCGCGCCGGAGTTCATCAAGGCGGGCGCGGACTGGGTTTCGATCCATCCGGACACGTGCAAAGATCCCGTCGCGAGTCTTAAAAAAATCCGCGAGCTTGGCGCGAAGGCGTCCATCGCCGTCAACCCGGACGTGCCGCTGGCGAAAGTTGAAGCCTGTTTGAACGATCTCGATATGATTCTCATGATGACCGTCTTTCCCGGCTTTGCCGGCCAGGCGTTCATCGAGGATGTCCTGCCGAAGATTGAGGCTGCGAGAAAGCTCATCGCGCAAAGAAAGCTGCCGATTTTGATCGAGGCCGACGGCGGCATCAAAGCCGACAATATTCACCGCGTTCTGGCAGCCGGCGCGGAGGTGATCGTCTCAGGATCGGGCATCTTCAAGACGCCGGATTACGCGGCGACGATCCGCAAGATGCGAGCGGCGGAATAAGAGAGTTTGTTGAGTTCATTGGGTTGCTTGGGTTTGTTGAGTCGAAAGAGTTGATTGCGTTTGTTGAGTTGATTGGGTTGAGAGCGTTGAGAGGTCGATGAAGGTACAGAGATTTGAGGATCTGGAGGTCTGGAAAGAAGCGAGGGCTCTGGTGTCTATGGTGTACGGGGCAGCAAAGGAAAATGGCGCGCTTCGAAAGGACTACCGTTTTACGAACCAAATTGACGCAGCAGCAGTCTCGGTAATGAGTAATATCGCAGAAGGATTTTGCCGGAGGACGAACAAGGAATTCGTGCAATTTCTTTTTATCGCTAAGGGCTCCTGTGCCGAGGTACAGAGCTTGCTGTATGCGGCGCTTGACCAGCACTACCTGACTCAAGAGAAATTCGATACCCTCTACCAAAAAACTGACTTGATCGCTCGCCAGTTAAGTCGGTTGATTACCTATCTTCGAACCCAATGAACTCGCCAAGGTCAGCCAACTCAAGCAACCCAATAAACCCAAGGAACTCAACGAACCCAAAACACCCAAAAAACCCAACAAACCCAAAAAACTCAATAAACCCGACGAGCCCAACAAATCCGATTTTGACTCTACGGTTTGCAATACATGGATTTGAGTTGTAAGAGATAAGGTTGTCGGGGCGTGGCTCAGCCTGGTAGAGCGCACGGTTCGGGACCGTGAAGTCGGTGGTTCAAATCCACTCGCCCCGACCATTTTTCTTCTCAACCGCAATCGTTCCGAAACCACCTCCCCATCGCTGCCGACCCCGACTATTTCTTTTTCTCTCCGCCGAACAGCCCTTTGACCGCCGAACCGATCGCGTCGGTGACGCCGGCGGCGCCCTCCACGCCCTTGCGGCCGAGCGTTCCCAAACCTTCGGCCACGCCTTTAACGCTCAGGCCCAACTGCCCGGCCATAGCGGAGGCGATGCGCGTAGAGAGCGCCTCGTTGAGGGAAAATTTCGGGTGGCTCACGTCGCCCTTGAGCACGAAGTCAAGGTCGATCGCGCCCTGATTGTTTTTTAAAAAACTGACGACGGCGTTGCGCGGCAGTCCCATGAAGGTGTCGAGCGTGCCCCGGCCCAGCGCAAACTGGAGGTCGCGGATGACGATCTTCCCCTTGCCGTCGAGCTTGTTGTTCCTGACCTCGGATTTGAGATTCAAATCCAAAGTTCCTTTGCTGAGTTTCGCTTCGCCTCTCTTGACGAGGTAAGGCTGGAGGCTCACGAGATCGACCGCGCTAAGCACGATCTGCGACGAGGAATCCCGGCTGTGGGGTCAGACCCTGCTTTCTTGACAATCTTACCTTTTGAGAATTCTCAAAACCTCGAAATGAACCGCCACCCATACACTTCCACATTTCCGGAATTCCGGAAATGTGAGAATCGATTCGTTGCAGCGTCGGCGGAACCAGGATAATCGCCCCACCGAGGCGCTGAGGGCGCCGACGTTTCCCGCTGGAGGCCGAGATCGACCAGCTTATTTATTCGTTTACGGCCTCACGCGCGAAGAGATCGCCATTATCGAAGAGAGCCGGCAAGAAAAGGCGGTTGCCCGCGAAGTTGCCGACGAGTCGGCGCTTGGAGAGTAAACGTGCGCCGACATGGAGTTTTTTAGTCGCAAGTCGGTTCTGAAGGTGGTAGAATTTCTTTGGTTTCTACAGAGACAGAAGACCTCGATTTCCACCGATTGAGGGAGTTCTTAAGGAGTTTCACCTGAGGTACTAATAGCACAAGCACCTGAGGAATGGCTGAAACAGGCTGACTACGACATGGATACCGCCGACTACATGTTTAGGGGCGGACGGTACATGTATACGGTCTTTATGTGCCATTTATCTCTAGAGAAAGCCTTGAAGGGACTCTACGCAGAAAAACTCGGCAAGGAACCGCCTAAAACACAACTTGCTT